>JBDRSE010000046.1:0-61716 GCA_043825095.1 bacterium | reverse complement strand
TGCGCGGGAATGACGGTGGGGGTGGGGGTGTCGGCGGGGGTCATGTCACTTTGCTCGACTTCGGTTTTAGATCGTGCAGCCGGGCCCCTGGGGCTCCCAGCAGCAGTAGTTCATCTGGCAGCGGCCGGAGCAGCAGTCACTGCCGCTGCCGCATTGTTCGCCGGGCTCGATGGCGCCGGCGCCGACGCAGCAGTAGCCCTGGTAGCCGCAGTTGGGGGCGGAGGAGCAGCAGTCGGAGTTGGTGGAGCAATTGTCGCTGTACTCGCCGCAGGTGGCGGTGCCGCAGCGGTCGGGCACGCCGGCGGGCATGACCTCGCAGAAGCTGGTGCAGATCTGGGACGAGGAGGTGGAGCCGGCGAGGCAGAGGTAGAGGCGGCCGGAGGTGCCGGCGTTGATGAGGGCGGGGTTGTTGCCGCACCAGTAGCCGTTGCCCATGCCGAAGCAGGGGTCGGTGGAGCCGCAGTCGGCGGGGCAGGAGTTATTCGCGGACTCGGTGGGCTCGCAGATGGTGTTGGGGCAGACGGGGGAGCAGTCGTTGTCGTTGCCCTCGTTGCACCAGGGCTGGCAGCAGCCGTCCCAGGAGTTGCAGGAGAGGATCTCCTGGTAGACGCAGGCGGCGGTGCAGCTGGCGGCGGAGCCGGTGAGGTAGGCGGTCTCGCACTCCGAGGTGGCGGTGCAGGACGTGGGGCAGCCGCCGTCGCAGGTCTCGCCGGGGTCGACGGTGCCGTTGCCGCAGGAGGCGGAGCAGTCGCTGTCGTTGCTGGCGCTGCAGCCGTTGGGGCAGCAGCCGTCGCCGCCGCCGCAGTCGTTGATGGGTTGGTTGCTGCAGGTGACGTCGCAGGTGTTGGCGCTGCCGAACTTGCGGTCCTCGGTGCAGGGGTCGCCGTCGTCGCAGGTGGCGGGGCAGTTGCCGTCGCAGGTCTCGCCGCCGTTGACGATGCCGTCGCCGCAGCCGGGCACGCAGTCGCCGTCGTTGGACTCGGAGCAGCCGTTGGGGCAGCAGCCGTCGTTGTCGGAGCAGTCGGTGATGGGCTGGTTGTTGCACGTGACGTTGCAGGCGTCCGGGGTGCCCTGCAGGCGGTCCTCGGTGCAGGGGTTGCCGTCGTCGCAGGAGGTGGGGCAGTTGCCGTCGCAGGTCTCGGGGGCGGTGACCATGCCGTCGCCGCAGCCGGTGGGGCAGGCGCCGCAGTCGGCGGGGCAGCCGCCGCAGGTCTCGGTCTCGTCGCAGTTGCCGTCGCCGCACATCCAGCCGCCGACGCACTCGTTATAGAAGGTGTGCTCCGTGAGGTTGTAGGACTTGTCCCAGGACCATTCGAACAGGAAGACGTCGATCTCGGCGCCGTAGATGAGGTCGAGGCCGGCGCGGGCGTCGAGGCAGACCTCGCCCTCGATGTAGTCCACCGAGGCGGAGGCCTTGGCGTAGGCGTCCAGGCCGACGTAGGGGCCGGCGAGGCCGTAGAGCATGAGGTTGATCTTGGGCTTGAGCCCGGCCCGGGCCGAGCCGATGCCGAGCTCGAACTTGGGGTCGATGATCCCGGGGGTGATGGAGGCGCTGGCCCAGGTCTCGAGGTCCTCGTCGGGGCGGTAGGTGAAGCCGGCGGTGGCGCTGACCGTGGTGGAGGCGCCGATCTTGTACTTGGGCTCGAGGCCGACGTTGACGTAGGCCTTGAGCTCGAGCTTGGGCACCAGGACGACGGGGCCGAGGGTGATGCCGCCCAGGACGTACTGGCCGAGGGTCCACTCGCCGCTGTAGGTGACGCTGGGCAGGGGGACGTCGAGGCTGACGGTGCCCGTGGCGCTGGGCTTGATCTCCACGGTGAACTGCTGGATCTGGCCCCAGGAGACGTCGAGCACGAGCTCGGAGAGCTCGGCGCTGAGGCTGAGCCCGGCCTTGAACTTGGCCCCGCCCTCGAAGGTCTTCTCGAAGAAGTCGAAGTCCGCGCCGATGGAGACGCCGCCCTTGACGTCCGGGTCGTCGGTGTAGTGGGTGTCCACGGCGGAGACGCCGTCGCACTCCCCTTCCGTGAGGCAGTGGATCTGGGTGAAGGGGATGATGACGTTGCGGATGCCGTAGAAGCAGTCGGGCACGAACTCCTCGAGGGGGACGTTCACGGTGTTGATGTGGAAGCGGCGGCCGGCGGTGGAGAGGGTGGGGAGCACGCCGGTGACGCGCCGCAGGTAGCTGGGGTGCTCGGTGCCGATGATGAACTGGTTGACCGCGATCTGGGGCACGTCGGTGGGGTCGCGGTAGAGCAGCTCGAGGGTGTCGGGCTCGAGGATGGTCTCTTCGAGGCTCGGGAAGTCGTTGGGGTAGACGACGTTGGTCGGGATGGGGCAGTTGTTGGCGAAGATGGAGAGCTCGGCCGTGACCGAGCTCTTGCTGTCCATCACGGTGAGGGTGACCCGGTGGCGGCCCTGCACCTCGGCCAGGAAGTCGTAGGCGTCCTGGGAGGTGCAGCTCTCGATGGTGTGGTCGGCGATGCCGTCGCCGTTGATGTCGAGCTCGCAGGTGAGGGTGTCGCCCTCGGGGTCGGAGATCTCCCAGTAGAGCCGGGTGGAGAGCGGGGCGTTGCCAAAGGGCGGGTTCGCCTCGAACAGGGTGATCACCGGGGGCTGGTTGGCGTCCTTGCTGCAGCCGGTCGCGGGCGTGAGCGCGAGCGCGAGGGTCAGGGTGAGCAGCGCGGTGAGAACGAATGTGAAACGGGACGCCATGGCTACCTCTCAGTCCGGATCCTGCGGCGGGCCGCAGTGGTGGTGTATGTGCTAAAGCGGCGGGGGCAGGGTGCACACGAAGCGGATGACGACCAGGCCGCTCTGCTCGGTGTATCCGGCCACGCCGTCATAGTCTTCGTCGGTGATGTTCGGGGGCGGGAAGTTGCCTTGCTCGGCGTGCTCCATCTTCCAGTCGAAGGCGAGCACCTCGTCCACGTGGCCGGTGCCGCCCATGCCGCACTCGCCGCGGGCGCCGCCCGGGCCGCCGCGGTAGCCGCCCGCGCCGCCGTTGATGTCGTCTTCCCCCGGGCCGCCCTGCATGGTGGGCATGCCGCCGGCGCTGGGGTGGTTGCCGGGGCCGCCGGGGATGCACTCCGTCGCGCCCGCCACCGCGCCCGCGCTGCCGCCGCCGCCGGCGATGATCAGCGCGCGGTCCCAGTCGACCTCGGTGATGGTGTCCGGGCCGTGGAACACGCCGGAGAGCCCGCCGCCGCCCCAGTCGCCGAAGCCGAAGCGCGTGCGCTCCTCGCCGGTCATGCCGGCGCGGCCGCGCTTGCCCACGATGACGATCAGGGGGTCGCCGGGGGTGACTTCGAACACGCCCTCGGAGTAGCCGCCGAGGCCGCCGTTGTTGCCGTAGGCGCAGCCGGCCTCGCCGTTGCCGCCGGCGCCCCAGAGCTTGACGTGCATGTAGCGCGCGTTCGGCGGGACCACGAAGGACTCCTCGGTTTCGGACACCGGGAAAATGGCCTCGGCGCAGATGGAGCCGTCGGGCGCCTGGGCGTCCGACGGCGGGAAGATCATGGCGTCGATGCCGCCGGCGTCGACCGCGCCGGGCACGCACTCGCCGTCGGGGCTGCAGAGGTAGCCGGGGTTGCACTCGCTGCTGTCTTCACAGCCGGTGACCTGCTGGGAGTTTTGTCGGGCGCAGCTCGTGGTGGTGAAAAAAAAAGCGGATACAGCGAGGAGCGGCCAGGCGAACGTTCTGCACTTACTGAGTCTGACTGCCTTGCTTCGGGTCACTGGTTGTCCCTCCCGCGGCCCTCGCAAAAATCAACCACGGCGCCCGAGCCGCTCCTGCTGTATCCGCTTGGGTGCAGGTGCTTGGATCGGATCATATAGGTTTTGTGATCTTCTGGGAAGGGGGAGGAAGAAGAAAACGACAAATGATCGTCCGACCCCTATCGCACGATGATGAACTCCACCCGGCGGTTTCGATCGCGGCCGGCCCGGGTCTTGTTGGAGGCGATGGGGTTTTTCTTGCCGTAGCCGGCGGAGCGGAGGCGTTTGCGGGCGATTCCTTTATCGATGAGATACTGCTTTACGGCGGCGGCGCGGGACTGCGAGAGCTTGCGGTTGTAGTCCGAGCTGCCGGCGTCGTCGGTGTAGCCGGCGATCTCGAGCCGCTTGATCTCGGGGCGTTCCTTGAGCAGCCGCGCGATTTCGTCGAGGAGGGGAAAGGACTCGCGCTTGATCTCGGCCTGGTTGTATTTGAACCGGACCTTGTCGAGGAAGCTGATTTTCTCGCCCACGATCTTGACGTCGACCTTGCCGGTGGCGCAGCCGGACAGCAGCGCGGTGAAGGCGATGATCAGTGCCGGATGTTTCATGTGCCGCTCCCTTACCCTGTGTACTGTCCAGGCTGACGGATGCGGGGAGGGAAGTCAATCGGGGCGGGGCGGGATCAGCCCCCCCCTTCCCCATTGTTTTCTTACAGATATAATGGCGTCCGTATCTTCCGGGCCCGGAGAGGGCATAGGAGTGGTTATGCGAAGGCTGATTGGTGGTTCTACAGTGCTGGTGGCGGTGGCCGCCGTGCTGGTTGTTTCGGGGTGCTGTGAGACGACGAAGTGTCCGGCGGTTTCGCGGGCGCGGCCGCGGGTGGCGGAGCCGCCGCCGTTGAGGCAGCCGGAGCCGCGGCCGCGGGCGACGGTGACCCGGCCGGCGTGGCCCATGACCTGCGCGGTGGGGGTGCCGCTGATCGAGAAGCAGGCCGCGGCCCACGTGAAGCTGAGCGAGCTGGTGAGCTGGTACGGCCGGACCCGCGGGGAGAAGTCGTTCAAGAAGACGCTGTTCGTGGGGCGGGAGCGGCTGATCTCGCGGCGGACCCTGGCGTTTCTGAAGGACTGCCTCGAAAAGGAGACGGACCCGGTGGCGAAGCTGACCGGGGAGTACCTGCGCAGCTACCTGGCCATGGCGTACATCGAGCGGAAGACGGCGCACCTGGACGACCAGCTGAGCGCGGCGGAGCTGGGCGCGTCGGTGAAGCTGCCCTGGCTGGCGGCGCCGACGATGTACCGGGATCTGCCGGGGATGCTGATCAAGGAGAAGAACGCGAAGCGACGCACGGCGATCTCGACGGCCATGGCGGACATCCGGCGGCGGGTGCTCAACCCGCTGCTGATCAAGAAGATCGGGCGGGGCCACGAGCTGGCGCAGTGGATGGGGTTCCAGTCCTACGTGGCGCTGTCGACCCAGGTGCGGAAGGTGGAGCTGGGGCCGCTGATCACCCAGGGCGCGATGTTCGTGCGGGACATCGAGCCGCTGTTCGGCAAGCTGATGAACGAGGTGGCCAAGGAGTCGATGAAGACCAGCCTGGCCAAGCTGACGCGGGCGGACCACGGGCGGCTGTTTTCCGCGCCCAAGGTGAAGGCGTCGCTGCCCCAGGAGCTGATGATCCCGACGCTGAAGTACTTCCTGCAGGGCATCGGGCTGGACCTGTCCACCGCGGCGAACACGCGGATCCACATCGACGACTCGCTGTATGCGCAGAAGAAGTTCCGGGCGGCGTGCTATCCGATCACCGTGCCGTCGGACATCCGGATCACGGTGAAGCCGGCGGGCGGGCTGCTGAGCTGGACGACGCTGTTTCACGAGGGCGGGCACGCGGTGCACTTCGCCTGGACCACGACGAATCAGTGGGCGTTCCAGCAGCTCGGGAGCTACTCGCTGACCGAGGCGTTCTCGGAGCTGTTCGCGCGGTCGTGGGAGGACCCGGCGTGGCTCGAGCGGTACGCGCAGTTCGTCAAGGACGTCAAGCGGGGCAAGCACAACAAGGGCCTGCTCAAGGGGCTGGGGCGCGTGCGGGTGGCCGGGCTCAACAAAAAGCAGATGGGCTACATGGTCCGGAGCCGGCTCGCCTACAACATGTACCTGCAGCGGCGGTACGGCTGGGCCAAGCTGATCTACGAGGTCGCGCTGCACGGCGGCCGGGAGACGCTGTACAAGGCGGTGTACACCGGGCAGACGTCGGACCGGCGGCGGCTCTACCAGTCGCTGTTCGCCCACGCCTACGGCTACAAGCTCAACGAGTACGACGCCGACCAGTACCTGACCGACGTGGATCCCTTCTTCTACTCGGCGGACTATGCGCGGGCCTTCATGCTGGCCGACATCATGCATGAGCACCTGCGCGGAAAGTTCGGCCGGAGCTGGTACGGCAACAAGGCGGTGGGGCCCTACCTGAAGACCCTGTTCGCGGAGGGGAACCGGTACACGGCGGAGCAGATCGCGGCCAAGCTGGGATCCAAGCTGGACTACACCGCGTCGGTGTCCCGCATGAAGCGGCTCTACGACGAGGCCGAGGTGCTCAGCGGCCGCAAGAAGGCCGCCAAACAGAACAAGCCGGGCAAGGTCAGGAAGAAGAAGCCGTGCAAGGTCAAGCCCGGCGCGCTGAAGTGCAAGATCCCCGGCCGGTAGCCCAACCAATCGTCTTCTGGATCCTCGCGTGCGCGGGGATGACGTGGTGAAGCGTCACCCATGGCGGCTATGAACAAGCTCCTCCTCGCCTCCTCCTCTCCCCGACGTCGGGAGCTCCTCGAGAGCGCCGGGTTCGAGTGCGTGATCCGGCCGCCGGAGGTGGACGAGTCCCGGCGTCCGGACGAGGGGCCGCGGGAGTATGCGCAGCGGATGGCGGTCGCCAAGGCGCGGGCGGTTGCGGGGGCGGTGGATCCGGCGCGGGACGGCGCGGACGTGATCGTGGCGGCGGACACCATCGTGGTGCAGGACGACGCGATCTTCGGCAAGCCGGCGGACGAGGCCGAGGCGCGGCAGGTGCTGGCCCGGCTGTCGGGCGGGTGGCACCAGGTGCTCACCGGGTATGCCGTGGTGCGGGTGGGCTCGGGGGCGGAGGAAGCTCCGCGGGCCGGGCTCGCCGAGACGGACGTGCGGTTCAAGGAGCTCACGGAGCACGAGCTGGACTGGTACGTGAGCAGCGGGGACTGGCGCGGCAAGGCCGGGGGCTATGCGATCCAGCTCCGGGCCGGGTTCATGGTGACCGATCTGGTGGGCTCCTACTCCAACGTGGTGGGGCTGCCCCTGTCGCAGGTGGTCGACGAGCTGGCCGCGCTCGGGGTGGTGCCCGGGGGGGGGTCGTGAGCGTGTCGGCGTCGACGGTGCAGGGCGGGCTGCGCAGGGTGCTCGGCGAGCTGCGCCGGGCGTGCGCGCGGGCTGGCCGCGCCGAGGACGCCGCGCGGCTCGTGGCCGTGTCCAAGCGGCAGCCCGTGGCCGACATCCGCGCCGCCCTGGCTGAGGGGCAGCGCGACTTCGGCGAGAACTACGCCCAGGAGCTGCGCGACAAGGCGCGGGACCTGGCCGATGAGCCCGCCCTGCGCTGGCACTACATCGGCCCGCTGCAGCGCAACAAGACCAAGTACGTGGTGGGGATCGCGGCGCTCGTGCACGCGGTGGACAGCGCCAAGCTGCTGCACGCCATCGAGGCCCGGGCCGCGGCGCTGGGCGTGGTGCAGGACGTGCTCATCCAGGTGAACCTCGCCGGGGAGGACCGGAAGTCCGGGCTGGCCGAGGACGAGCTGCAGCCGCTGGCCGCGGAGTTTGCCGAGACCCCGCACGTCCGGCTGCGCGGCCTGATGCTCATGCCGCCCTGGGATCCGGATCCCGAGGCGGCCCGCCCGCTCTTCCGCCGCCTCGCGGCGCTGCGCGATGAGCTCGCCAGCGCCGAGGCGGTCGAGCTCTCGATGGGCATGTCCCACGACTTCCACGTCGCCGTGGAAGAGGGCGCCACCCTCGTCCGCGTGGGCACCGCGATCTTCGGCGAGCGGCAATCCCCGCAGTGAAAGTGGGCTGCCTGGGTGAGGATGGGGACGGTCCGTTATTCTGTCAGGGGGAGGCCGTAGCGGACCTCGTGGGTTTCGGTGGGGTTGACGGTGCGCCAGATTTCGATGCCGATTTCTCCGGTCAGGTTTGTTTCGAATAGGTAGCGCTCGCAGAGCTCTTCGGCGACGTCGCCCGGCTTGCCCACGGGCATGCGTCGCTCGCGGCGGGTGATGGGGCCCAGCTTCGCGGCGAAGTCGTAGGTCGTGCCGTCGTGGATGAGCCGGCCGTCGTCTTGATCCACGAAGTGGTCGAGGTCGGCCTGGGTTTTGTTCAGCGCGGCCAGGCTGCTGAAGTGATCGATGAAGACGTGCATGTGCTCGCCCTCTTGCGCGTCGTCGTATTCGTAGCGCCACGCGAGCAGGGCCCGCTTGTCGGCGCCGGCGCTGACCTGCTCGAGCAGCAGCTCGTGGGAGACGATCACGTGGTCCTCGGCGCGCCGCTCCTCGCAGATGCGCCGGGCGACGATCCGGTAGAGCTTGTCCGTCACGCCCACGTACCACCCGACGTCGACATCCTTCAGGCGCGCCTCGGCCGGCTGCTGGTGCTCGAGGGGCTCGGCCCGGTGGCCGTGTGTCTGCATGCGCGCGGCCACCGGGTTGGGGTCCACCTTGTCGTCCCACAGCCGGTAGAGCGGCCCGCGCTCGATCTGCCGCGCGATCTTGGCCAGGAGCGGAAACAGCACCTCGAAGTCCTCGGCCCGCTGCGACCCCCGCGGGCCGAGCTTCGTGGCGACGGGCGCCACCTTGGGCCGGCAGCGCACCCCGCCGTGGTCGATGCGTACCCACTCGATCAGGTCCGCGTGTCGCGCGAGCGCTGCGAGCTCCTGGATGCTCATGAGTCGCCGCTCTGCCTGATGCGACGCCCAGCGCTGCTGGAAGAAGCGATTCAGCGCCGGGTCTGAGAACTGCACGACCCGCAGGGGCGGCTCGGGCTGCCCGTCAGCGGAATGCTCCCCGGCCTCCATGCTCAGCGCACACTGGACTCCCTCCTCCACCTGAAAGCGGATCGGATCCACCGTGTCCTGCTCCGGGTGAATCGAGATCGAAAACCCTTCGTACTCCCCGGTGATCCTCCCGCCCCCATAGGTGAGGCCGAGCTGCTCCGCCACCTCGGAAAACCGCGCCAGCCGCGCCGCCTGCTGCGCCCGGGAGCGCCTCGGCGCGAGGATGAGATACAGCACGAACCCGACGGGAAGCACGAGAATCGCCGCCACCAGCAAGATGTTCGACAGGTCCATTGTCCACCCCCTTTGGTGTCACCGACTGCGCCCGGATAGTAGCGGTTTGGTCGACTCACGTCGAGTCGAGGTGACCGCCGCGATCGCCGAAAGAAGCGGCGTTACCGGCGGGCCTTTCGTCGGCAGACGAACAGCAGGATGAACAGGAGCCAGAGTCCCGTGGCGCCGCGGTCGGTGCCGGGAGCCGAGCAGGCGCAGCCTCCGGAGGCGTAGTCGTTCGGGCCGGGCTCTTCCGTTGGGCTGGCGTCCGCGCTGGGGCCGGCGTCTGCGCTCGGGCCGGCGTCGGGCGGATCCACGGGGCCGGTGTCCGGGTTGGTGACGATCGCCGCGTCCTGCTGAGGCGTGACGGGATCCGTCGCGCTGAGCTCGAGCACGATGGCGTTGTCCGCGGGTCCGCCGCCCCACGGCGTGTCGGCGAACCAGGTGACCATTTCCTGGACGAGCCCGAAGGACTGGGTGTGGGTTCCGGCGGACGGGGCGCGTACGTGGAACGTGAAGCGCGCGGTGTCTCCGGGCGCCACCGGGGCGGTGACCGTGGCGGCGCGGTGGAGCCCGGGCCAGGTGCCGTCGTTGAGCGCCGACTCGGCGTCGCGCGGGTCCGTGGTGGCGAGGAAGGTCGCGCCCGGCGTCCAGGAGAGCCCGCCGTCGTTGCGGAGCTCCACCCAGACCTCGACGGATTCGCCCACGGTTACGTCGAGGGGGCCGTTGCCCGCGGTGGGGAAGGAGCGCGCGGTCTCGACCCCGGTGAACCACGCGAGGTCGGTGCGGAGCTCGTCGAGCCGGGCGTCGACATAGTCCCCGGGACAGACGGTGGCGTTGCCGGGCCAGTCCTTGTGGCCGCGGATGGAGTTGGCGTCAGAGGGGATGGCGTGGAGGCGGACCATGGTCTGGGTCAGCAGCCGCGCCGCGAACATCATCTCGTCGGTGGCCTGCTGGCCCGCGCCCCCGGGGCAGGAGTTGGGGTGGTAGCAGCCGAGGAAGGACAGCGCCGCGTTGCCGGGGTTCTGTCCGCCGCCCGTGGCGCCGCTCAGATAGTCCAGCGCGCGGCCCTCCCAGAGGCTGCCGTCAAAGCCCACCAGGAGCTGGTAGGGGATGTCGCAGTAGCCGCCGCTGTCCATGGCGTAGGCCTGCAGGGCCTGCACCGCGCCCTGCACGGAGCCCCCCGAGGTCTGCGCGCCCGCGGTGTGATGGATGGCCATGCGGTACCAGTCGTCCTCGAGGGTGGTGCACTGGGTGGCGCGGGACCCCCAGGCGGCGCGGCTGATCACGCCGATGTAGGCGAGGCTCGTGTCCAGCGCGAGGGGCTCGAGCTCGCCGAGGTCCAGGCCGGCTTCGTTCCGCGAGAGCCACCCCGCGTCGGGGTAGGTCGGCACGAGCAGCTCCCACAGCAGGTTGCCGAGCAGGGGATCGTCCGCGTCCGAGAGGCGGAGCTGGGCGCCCTCCCAGTGCGCGTCGAGGTCGGTCACCATCACGCGCTGGGCCGCGCCGAGGTGGGTTTCTTCGAGCGGGAGCCACGGCCCGACGCGGTCCGCCGACACGCCGCGGGCCTCGAGCCGGATCGCGGGGCTGTCCGGCTCGACGTCGAGCAGCGCGGCCACGCGCGTGCCGCCGCCCAGCGGCCAGACGGGCTCGGATTCCAGATGCGCGCCGCTCGCGGTCCAGCGCAGGGCGCGGACCTCGGGGCCGTCGTGGCGCTGCTCGTGGTCGGGGGACTGCGCTCCGAGCTGGAGGAGCTGCAGGGCGAGGAACGCGGTGAGGGCGCTGGTGCTCATTGTTTTCGCGGACCGCGCATGGGCGGTCCCGTCGAGCATACCCGCTGGTGAGGGCTTTTGAAAGCGTGGGGGTGCAGCGCACCTACATTAATAATGTCCGCTTTGGGGGCTCCACGCGGACAAAAGTCCGGGGGGGTCATGGTCGTTTCGTCGATCCCGGTGGTGTCGGGATCACGATCGAGAAGGTCACCATGACGGGGCCGGTGAGGTTGGGGAAGCGCCAGCGCTGCACGCGCTCCTCGACGCACCGGCCGACGTGCGTGGGGTCGGTCGGGTGGAACGCGGCGGTGACGTTGTCGGTGTGCCCGGTGTGCGTGATGAGCAGCCCTACCTTCACCCGGCCGGAGAGCTCGGGGTGCTGCGCGCGCCAGCGCACGAGGCAGCGGCCGATGGAGGGCCACCTCGTGTTCAGCAGGCGCGTGAGGGCTTGCCGCGCGGTGCCGGCGCCGCTCAATCGCTCGAGCACGAACTGGTAGCGTTGGTGGCGGCGGCCGGGCCGGATGCCCTTGGTGGGCCGCGGGTGATCCACGGGCCGCAGGCCCAGGTGCAGGTCGGGCTTGCCGTCGGGCTTGCCGTCGGGCTTCTTACGCGGCGTGTCCGGCGGCGTGTCGGCGTTTTTTTTCCGCGGCGCCGTTTTCGACTCGGGCTTGCAGCCGGCGGCCAGGGCGGCCAGGGCGGCCAGGGCGGCCCCGGCCTGGATGAGGAAGCCGCGCCGCTCGGCAGCCGATTGCCCCTGGCGCACCCGGGCGATCATCTGCCGCAGGGCCGGCTCGGGGATCGCGGCCAGGGCGGCGCGCTCGGAGGGGGTGAGGCTTTGCCCGGTTGTTTCGGCGAGCGCACCGCGCCGGGCGACGAGCGCCTCGGTGACGGGCCCGCTCGCTGCGGCCAGCTTGAGCAGGTCCTCCAGCCCGGTGGGGGCCCAGAGCCGGCGGTCGTCGGTGGGCATGGGATCCATGTTCCAACGACGCGGGCGGGAAGTCAACGGCGCCAGCGGTGCGGCGCAGCTGCGACGGCGGGGCTGCGACGGCGGGGCTGCGACGGCGGGGCGGTGACGGGGCGCGGCTGCGACGAGCTTGCGGGGCGGGTTGACCCTATGGGGCGGCGTTGCTACTTTCGGAGCCGCGCATCCGATTCGATCCGATTCGATCCGATTCGATTCGGCTCGGCTCGACGAAGCAGAGCAGACTGAAGCACAGAAGGCTGGAGCCGTGGCAGCTGATCTCGTGGACCGACAGCACCTCGCCGAGCGTCACCTCGGCCTGGTGAAGTCCCTGGCGGCGAAGCTGCTGCACAAGCTGCCGGCGTCGGTGGAGCTCGACGACATCATCGGCTACGGGCACAAGGGGCTCATGGAGGCGTGCGAGCGGTTCGACCCCACCCGGGGGCTCGCCTTCTCCACGTATGCCTACTACCGGATCCAGGGCGCGATGTACGACGGGCTGCGCAAGGAGGGGGGGCTGCCGCGCTCGGTGGTGCACCGGTTTCGCGCCCAGGAGCGGGCCGAGTATTTGCTGGAGAACGCGGCGGAGCGGGAGGCGGGCGCGCGGATGGCCGACCCTGCGGCCCTGGCGACGCGCAGTACGGCCGACACCCTGCGAGAGCTCACCGAGCACATCGGCGGCTTGACCGCGGTCTTGCTGACGTCCCTGGACGCGGAGAACGCGCCGCAGATCCCGGACGAGCGCGCCTCGGCGGAGCTCCATCGCACCGAGCGCAGCTGGCTCTCGCCCAAGGTCCGGGCGGCCCTGCGCACCCTGCCGGAGCGGGAGCGGGAGCTGGTGGACAAGGTGTACTACCAGGGGATGAACCTCAAGGACGCGGGGGAGAGCCTGGGCATGTCGAAGTCCTGGGCTTCGCGCCTCCACGCCCGCGCCATGAACAAGCTGCACCGCGCCCTCACCGCCGTCGGGGTGGAGTCGCCGGACGGGTAGCCGCGCTCCCTGGCGACTCCCAGGTGACAGCGGTTCCCGGAGAGGCTATAGGGGTCTGTGAGCCGCGCGGCCGGTAGGCGCGTGCGACCGGTACGCGGGCGGCCGGCAGGTACGACGAGCGAACCGACGAGCGAACTGACGAGCGAACCGATGAGCGAACCGCAGGGCGAACCGCAGGGCGACCCGAAGGGCGAACCGCAGGGTGAACCGCAGGGCGAACCGCAGGGCGAACCAAAGAGGAACAGCTCTCGGCACGCGCGGAAACGCGCGGCGCGAAGCTATCGGGAGCTGTCGCAGCAGATCCTCGTGCTGGCGAGCCACCCGACCACGACCCGCGCCTTCATCGGCGACGTGGTGCAGCTGCTCCGGGAGTTCACGGCCTGTGACGAGCTCGAGTTCTGGATTCGTCGCGGGCGCCTCCGGTTCGAGGGGTGGGCCCAGGCTGGGTCGGCAGGCGGGCTGCGCTCCCTGGGCAGCTGCGAGCTCGACCACAACGGAGCGGGGCCCGACGGAGCGGGGGCCGACGGAGCGGGGGCCGACGGAGCGGGGCCGGACGGGTTTGAGTCGAAGACGGCGCGGGCGCACCTGTCCACCACCCGGCTGGTGCTCCGGTTCGGCGCCGAGGTCGGGGGCTGGATCGACCTGTGTTCCGACCAGGCCGACTTCTTTCATCAGCGGAAGCGGGAGCTCTACGAGGACATCGCGCTCACCCTCGGGGCGGCCGTGGCGTACCAGCGCGCCCAGTCGGCCCAGCGGGAGCGCGTGAAGGAGCTCACCTGCCTGTACCAGATCGCGCGGGTGTCCGCGGATCAGGACCAGCCCATCGAGGAGCTGCTGACGAGCGTCGTGGAGATCCTCCCCCCGGCGTGGCAGTACGCCGACGTCGCCGAGGCGCGGATCACCGTGGATGACCATCAGTACGCCACCGAGGGGTTCGGGCGGGTCGTTCACCGGCTGGACGCGCCCATCGTGATCGCGGGGCGGGAGCGGGGGGGTGTGTCGGTGGGCTACGTGGTGCATAAGGCGGAGGTCGATCGGGGGCCCTTCCTCGACGAGGAGCGGAGCCTGCTGGAGACGGTGGCCCGGGAGATCGCGCAGATCTGGCAGCAGCGGCAGGCGGCGGCCGACCGGCTGCGGCTGCAGGACCAGCTCCGACACGCGGATCGGCTGGCCACCATCGGGCAGCTCGCCGCGGGCGTGGCGCACGAGCTGAACGAGCCCCTGGGCAGCATCCTCGGTTTTGCGCAGCTGGCCAGCAAGAGCCCGGACCTGCCGGAGCAGGCCCTGCGTGACCTGGTGCGGATCACCAACGCGGCGCTGCACTCCCGGGAGATCGTGCGGAAGCTGAACCTGTTCGCGCGGCAGGCCCCGGCGCGCCGGGAGCCGGTGCAGCTCTCACGCGTGGTGGAGGACGGGCTGTTCCTGCTCGAGGCGCGCTGCCGCAAGGAAGGGATCCAGCTGACCCTGGAGCTCGCGGAGGATCTGCCCGTCATCGAGGGCGACTCGGGGCAGCTCACCCAGGTCCTGATGAACCTCGTGGTCAACGCGATCCAGGCGATGCCCGGCGGGGGAGAGCTGACCGTCTCGACCTCCCTGGACGGAGACACCGTCTGCCTGGAGGTCGCGGACGGAGGCGGGGGAATTCCCGTGGAGGCCGTGGCGCGCATCTTCGAGCCGTTCTTCACCACCAAGGACGTGGGCGAAGGCACCGGCCTCGGGCTCTCCGTGGTCCACGGGATCGTCGCCGCCCATGGGGGCACGATCCAGGTGCAGAGCCGGCCCAAGGTGGGTACGACATTCATCATTCACCTTCCCCTGGAGCGGACCGATGACAGATGAGCGGAAAGCGCGCGCCCCGGAGCCGACGCGTCACTCGGTGCTGGTGGTCGATGACAACCTGGAGACCCTCGAGGTCATCAGCCGCAACCTCACGGGCGAGGGCTACCAGGTGCTGACAGCGCCCGGCGTGGAGCCGGCCGTGGAGATCCTGCAGGGCCGACCGATCGATCTCGTGATCACCGACTACAAGATGCCCAAGATCACGGGCCTCGATCTGATCCGCCACGTCCGCGCCAACCACCCGGACACCGAGGTGATGATGATCACGGGCTTCGCCAGCGTCGGCGGGGCCGTGCTGGCCATGAAGTCCGGGGCCGAGGAGTACCTGGCCAAGCCCTTTACGGAAGAGGAGCTGCTCGGCGCGGTGCAGAAGGCGCTGCGGAAGCTGGCGCTTCGGCGGGAGGGGTACGCGGCGGCCGTGGACGAGCCCCTGCGCGACTTTGGGCTCATCGGCCATTCCGCGGCCATGCAGCGGCTCTACCGGTCGATGATCCGGGCGGCGAGCACACCGGCCACGGTGCTCGTGACCGGGGAAACCGGCACCGGAAAAGAGCTGGTGGCGCGCGCCATCCACTACTCCAGCTCGCGCGCCACGGCGCCCTTCGTGCCGGTGAACTGCGGCGGGATCCCGGAGGGGATGCTGGAGCGAGAGCTCTTTGGTCACCTGAAGGGCAGCTTCACCGGCGCCACGGAGACCCGGGCCGGGTTCTTCCAGACCGCGAACGGCGGCACGCTGTTTCTCGACGAGATCAGCGAGACGAGCGCGCAGATGCAGGTGAAGCTGCTGCGGGCGCTCCAGGAGAAGGAGGTGTGCATGATCGGCGACACGCGCCCCTTCTCCCTGGACATCCGGATCGTCGCCGCCACGAACACGGCGCTCCCGGACCTCGTGCAGAAGGGGGTCTTCCGGGAGGACCTGTACTATCGCCTCGCGGTGCTGCTGGTCGACGTCCCGCCGCTGCGGGAGCGCGACGACGACATCGTGCACCTGGCGCACTTCTTCGTGGAGAAGCTCGCGCGGCAGCTGGGTCGGGAGCAGCCCCGGCTGAGCGAGGGCGTGCTGGAGACGCTGCAGGCGTACCCCTGGCCCGGGAACGTGCGCGAGCTCGAGAACCTCGTGCAGCGGGTCATCGTGATGAGCGACGGCCCGAGCGTCGAGCTGTCGGACCTGCCGCGGCACATGCGGTTCTCTGTGCAACCCTCCGTGGATCTGCGCCGCAGCCTCCAGGAAGTCGAGCAGGAGCACATCGGTCGCGTCCTGGAGAGCGTGGACGGCAACAAGTCCGAGGCGGCCCGCATCCTCGGCATCACCCGCAAGACCCTGCGACAGAAGCTCAAGCCAGAGGCCGACGAGTAGCCTGGCCGGACCGGGTAGTGCGGGGCCACCGGGTCGCAAGTACCCTGTCTTCGCGTGACCGCTCCGCGACCCGTGCTGCATGCGTCTCTAGAGATTACAGCTCGTTGTGAGGTTTTCTCGGGCAGGGCTTCCGGTGGCACGGAGGTTGCTCTTCTTGCGGTGTGAGCTGCAGTCACCACCCAAGGAGAACTGGAAATGCAACCCAAGCCACTCATCGAGGAAACTTCCCGTCAGGAGCAACCGATCACGGATCTCTGCGACGCCTGCGCGCACGGCCCGACGTGCCGGCTCAGCGCCGCGCCCATGCACCCGGTCCACGAGTGCAACGAGTACGACGAGTACGACGAAGGGGCCACCGCTGCGGCGCAGGGCGCGGGTCGGCTGGTGGCGATCCCGGAGCTGCGGGAGCGCGGCGCAGCCGGCGCTGCGGCGCTGGCGCCCGGGCTCTGCGGGAACTGCGATCACCGCGAAACGTGCACCCTCCCGCGCTCGGCGGGCGGTGTCTGGCACTGTGAGGAATACCGATGAAACACGACCCCCACGACCTGAATCACGTCGCCGTGCCGCCTTTGCCCTCCCGGGCCCGCAAGGCGCGGCCGGGCGGCCCTGCCCCCGCCCTGAGCGCCACGGGAGCGGCGCCGGCCGAGGTGGACGAGCTGCACCCCTACGCCGCCCGGGTCCTGGCCGACCTGAGCGCGCGATACTGGTGGGAGCGGGAGTTCCTCGCCGCCGCGGAGGAGGTGCTGCTGTCGCTCACGCCGGTGCTCGAGGACAACCCGGTCTACGAGGCGGAGCGTATCCTCGAGCGCATCGTCGAGCCCGAGCGGGTCATCTCCTTCCGGGTGGCCTGGCTGGACGACCGGAACCAGGTGCAGGTGAACCGGGCCTGGCGCGTGCAGTGGAGCTCCGCCCTCGGACCGCACAAGGGCGGGACCCGCTTTCACGCGTCGGTGACCCTGGACGGGCTGAAGTTCCTCGCCTTCGAGCAGACCTTCAAGAACAGCCTCACCAGCCTCCCCCTGGGCAGCGGCAAGGGCGGCGCCGACTTCCATCCGTCGGGGCGCTCGCACCACGAGGTGATGCGGTTCTGCCAGGCGTACATGACCGAGCTCCACCGGCACATCGGCCCGGACGTGGACGTGCCCGCCGGCGACATCGGCGTGGGGACCCGGGAGATCGGGTACCTGTTCGGCCACTACAAGCGGCTCACGCACCGGTTCAACGGGGTGCTGACCGGCAAGGCCCACGAGTGGGGCGGGTCGCTGCTCCGGCCCGAGGCGACGGGGTACGGCGTGGCGTACTTCGCCCAGGAGCTGCTCGCCGCCCGGGGCGAGAGCCTAAAGGGGAAGCAGGTGGCGGTCTCCGGCTTCGGCAACGTAGCCTGGGGCCTGGTGAAGAAGGTGAGCGAGCTGGGCGGCAAGGTGATCACCCTGTCCGGGCCGGACGGCTACGTGCACGACCCCGACGGTGTGCAGGACGAGAAGATCGCGTTCCTGCTCGCCATGCGCGCGGGCGGCAGAGATCGCGTGCAGGAGTATGCGGAGCGGTTCGGCGTGGACTATGTCGAAGGTCGGCGTCCCTGGGAGGTGCCCTGCGACATCGCGTTCCCGTGCGCCATCCAGAACGAGCTCGGCCTCGAGGACGCCAAGCACCTCGTGTCGGGCGGCTGCCGCACCCTCGTCGAGGGCGCCAACATGCCGACCGCTGCGGACGCCGTGGCCTACCTGCGGGCCCAGGGCGTCGCCTTCGTGCCGGGCAAGGCCGCCAATGCCGGAGGGGTCGCGGTGTCCGGCCTCGAGATGTCGCAGAACGGCGCCCGGGAGTACTGGACCGGAGAAGAGGTGGACGCCCGGCTGCGCCGGATCATGGCCAACATCCACCGCGAGGTGACCACCACGGCCGAGCGCTACGGCGAGCCGGGCAACTACGTGGCCGGCGCCAACATCTGCGGGTTCCAGAAGGTGGCCCGCGCGATGATCGACCAGGGCGTGGGCTAGGGCCCGGCATTGCCAGGGCGTGGGCTAGGGCCACCGCGTTCGTCCGGCATTGCCTGTTCCGCTTCGCCCAATCGCTCCGGGGATCGCGCCCGCCCGCCAATCTCGCCTTCGCTTCGCTCGGCTCGCGATGTCGGGCTTGGCGCGATCCCCTCCGCTCAGGTCTCCGCTCGAATCCAACCCGCCCCTAGTTGCCTGCCCGCGATTTTTCTGATACCAACAAGCCGCCGGAATACAAACGTTTTTAACGCGGATCGGGTATCAATGAGCGACTATGACATCGTGGTGGTTGGATCAGGGCCGGCCGGGATCACCGCGGCGGTGACGGCCTGCGCGCGGGGGCAGAAGGTGGCGGTGGTGGAGGCAGCGGATCGGTTGGGGGGCACGGGGCTGGGATCGGCCTATGGCATCTGGGTGCCGCGGAACCGGCACCTCCAGGCGCTGGACATCGAGGACGACCGGACCGAGTGCTTGAAGCTCATGTGCCGGAACGCGTTCCCCGAGCAGTTCGACGAGGGGGCCGAGCACTACGGGGTGCCGGCCGAGGACTATCGGCTGTTCGAAGCCTATTACGACAACTCGTCGGAGATGCTGGACCTGTTCGAGAAGGAGAGCGGGATCCTGTCGCGGCCGATGCTGAACCACAGCCGGGACTTCGACACCTATGATCGTACGCGCGAGGTGTGCCAGGAGCGGGGGATGTTCAAGTCCGAGGAGCTGGTGCGGTTCCTGCCGGACTACCACGCCGAGGACCCGTACAACCGCGCGCCCGTGGGGCGGTACCTGACCTTCGGCCCGGGCGTGTGGTCGGCGCTGATGTACTACCTGCGCATCCTGTTCGTCCTCGGGTGGAAGGCGATCCTGCGCTCCCTGGTACAGCTGATGAACCCCTTCGTGCTCATCCCGATGCTGCTCACGCTGTTCGGCAAGCATCGCGAAGGCGTGTACCGCTACGCGGGCTCCGGGGTGCGGGTGAGCCGGTTCGCCAAGAAGTACCTTCGCCGCAAGGGCGTGCGGGTGGCCCTGGGCACCAAGCTCAACCGGATCCTGCTCGACGACGAGCAGCGGGTGCGGGGCATCGAGGTGCAGGACGCCGCGGGCAAGACGGCGGAGATTTCGACGCGCAACGTGGTGCTGTGCACCGGGGGCTTCAACTACGATCCGGAGAAAGTGGCCGAGTTTGCTGCCGAGACGCCCATCGTGAGCTCCAACGGCATCCCCACCTGCACCGGCGCGGCGCTCACGGCGCTGGACGGCGTGAAGCCCAAGCTCGGCCACATGCACCAGTACTGGCTGACCGAGTCGGTGTTCGAGGCGGTGGCCCGGGACTATCCCTACGATCCCTACGCGTCCTACAACCTGTGGTATCTGAACGGCGACAGCTTCCTCGTGGTGGACCAGCACGGCAAGCGGTGCCTCGACGAGTCGCTGCCCTACAGCCTGCGGGCCAAGTACTACAAGCGGCCGGACAAGCTGCTGACCTTCCTGGTGTACGACCGGCGGTGCTATCGCAACAGCGGCGGGCTGTTCCGCTACCTGGGCCAGGGCATGCCGTACGACACGCGGCTGGGATTCCTGGAGCCGAGCTGGTTGCTGCGGGGCAAGGACACGGCCGAGCTGAAGGAGAAGATCGCCGCGGTGCTGGACAAGCACCGGGACGTGCTGGACGTGACCCTGGACGACGGCTTTGCCGAGCAACTGGACGCCTCCATCGAGCGGTACAACGGGTTTGCCCGGGCCGGGGTGGACGAGGACTTTCAGCGCGGGTCGTGGCTGGGCTACTCGGCGTGGCTGCTCCGGCGGCCCAAGGGCAACAAGCTGCCCAACAAGCACATGTACCCGTTGGACCCGTCCCACGGGCTGTATGCGGTGGTGCTGTGCGCGTCGTGCTTTTCCACCAAGGGCGGGCTGGCCATCGACGGGAACGCGCGGGTGCTGCGGGAGGACGGCGCGCCCATCCCCGGGCTCTATGCCGCGGGCAACTGCAGCGCGTCTCCCACCAATGTGGGGTACGTGCTGTCCACCATCGGGCCGGCCATGACCTTCGGGTACCTCGCGGCGCAGCATGCCGCCGGGGCCGGGGAGGCGTAGAGGGGATTCTGAATGGCGGCATTTGCCGGATACGGGCGTCGCTCCGGCGCTTTGCGTTTCGCGACGAGGTCCGTGCTCAGACATTCGTTTGCTCGCCGGGCTCGCAAGCCGAACTGCGCGCGGACTCTCGTTCGCGAAACCGCGCCTCCGCTCTGGGGTGGGGCGAGCATCGGCAAAACCGCGCCTCCGCTTGGGGGTGAGGCGAGCATCGGCGAAACCGCGCCTCCGCTCTGGGGTGAGGCGAGGATCGGCGAAATCGCGCCTCCGCTCTGGGGGTGAGGCGAAATATGCGAAACCTCGCCTCCGGTTGGGGGTGGGGTGAAATTTGGAGTAGAGGGCTAGCATGGCTGCAAAGCAGAGCGACGAGCGTTGGGACGATGAGGCGGATGTGGTGGTGGTGGGTTTTGGGGGGGCGGGGGCGGCGGCGGCCATCGAGGCGGCGGATCAGGGGGCGGAGGTGCTGGTGCTCGAGCGGTTCTCCGGGGGCGGGGCCACGCGCAAGAGCGGCGGGGTGATGTACTGCGGCGGGGGGACCGAGCTGCAGCAGAAGGCGGGGTATGAAGACACGCCGGAGAACATGCTCGCCTATCTGAAGGCGGAGGCCGGGGACGCGGTGTCCGAGGAGGTGCTGCGGGCCTTCTGCGAGCAGAGCGTGGAGAACCACGAGTGGGTGCGAGGGCACGGGGTGGACTACACCTTCGGCTTCGAGCCGCTCAAGACCTTCTATCCGGCCGACGACGTCGCGCTCTACTACTCGGGCAACGAGCCCTGCCCGCCCTTTTCGGAGCTCGCAGTGAAAGCGGCGCGGGGACACCGGGCCGTGGGCAAGGGCTTGACCGGGAAACAGTTCTTCGAGCCCCTGCGCAAGGCGGCCGAGCAGCGGGGGGTGAAGATCAGCTACTACACGCGGTGCCTGGACCTGATCCGGGACGACGACGGGGCGGTGATCGGCGTGGAGGTGTCACAGGTCCGGTTCTTCCTGTGGCGCTGGATGATCTGGCTCTGCGTGCTGTTCGCGTCGACCCTGGGGGCGATGTCCGGGATCTTCCTGTCGCTGTACTCCTGGCAGCTCCGGCTCTTCGAGGCCCTGGGACGGCGGCGCCGGGTGCGGGCCCGGGGGGGCGTGGTGCTCTCCACCGGGGGCTTCATCTTCAACCGCAAGATGGTGCGGGAGTTCATTCCCCACGCGACCAAGGCCATGCGGCTGGGAACCGTGGCCGACGACGGCAAGGGCATCGAGCTCGGCCGGGCCGCCGGGGGCGCGCTGCGCAAGATGGAACGTAGCGCGATCTGGCTGTTCTACGCGCCGCCCCGGGCCTTTTTGCAGGGCATCTTCATGAGCCGGCAGGGCCAGCGGATCTGCTGCGAGGAGTACTACGGCGCGACCTTGGCCATGCACATGGTGCAGGACCACAACGCCGAAGGCATCCTGCTCGTCGACCGGTCCATCCGGAATCGGGCGCGCGCCGGCCTGTGGGCCCTCCGGAGCGCGCTCGTCCAGTTCATCTTCGGCACCATCCACCTGTACTTCAATCGCACCAAGGCGGGGAGCCTGGACAAGCTGGCCCGCAAGTGTCGCGTGCCGCCCGAGGCCATGCGGGCCGCGGTGGAGCGGTACAACGCGGGCGTGGCGGCAGGCAAAGACGAGATGGGCAAGGACCCCGAGCTGCTCGCGTCCCTGGAGACGGGGCCCTACTACGCGGTCAACTGCAACGTGGCCAACTGGCGGTTCTTCATGCCGGCCATCTCCCTGGGCGGGCTGGAGACCGACACGATGACCGCGCGGGTGACCGACGGCGACGGCCGGCCCATCCCCGGGCTCTACGCCGCCGGGCGGACCGCGGTGGGGGTGTGCTCGCACTCGTACCTGACCGGGCTCGCCATCGCGGACTGCATCTTCTCCGGGCGGAACGCGGGGCGGCACGCGGCCGCGCAGGCGAAAGAGGCGGCGCAGGCCCAAGGTGCTTCAAAAGACGCGGAGCCTGACGCATGAGCGCGCACCTGCCCGCCTTTGCCAAGCGGCTGGAAGAGCTTCGCCAGGAGACCACCGAGGTGGACCCGGCCGTGGCGGGCAGACGGTTCCTGTCGGTGGGCGGCACGGGCTTTCTCGGGGAGTACCTGGTGGAGGAGCTGCTGGCCCGGGGCGCCGCAGAGGTGCGGATCCTGTGTCGCACGCCCCCAGCCGACGACCCGACGCGCGACCCGCGGATCACCTTTGCCACGGGCAGCGTCACCGACGCCGCGGTGGTGAGCGAGGCGTGCCGGGACATCGACGTGGTGTTCCACAGCGCGGCGGCCTACGGCGCGCCCCCCTTCGGCCGGCTCGGCCCGGGCACGGCGGTGCACGACATCAACGTGGGCGGCGTGCGAAACACCCTCGCCGCCGCGCGCGAGCAGGGCGTGTCGGCGTACGTCTACACCAGCTCCACCAACGTCACCTTCACCGGCAAGGACCATTGGGACATGGACGAGGAGTCCTCCCCTTACGCCTCGGGGCGCAAGCTCGACCACTACTCGCGCACCAAGATCGAGGCCGAGCAGCTCGTGCTCCGGGCCAACTGCGCCGAGCTGCGCACCGCGTCGCTCCGGCCCAACGGCATCTACGGCCCCCGGGAGCAGTACATCATCGGCAAGGTGCTGCCCCTGGCGCGCAAGCTGCGCGGGCTGCCCTTCTCCCTGCGCTCCAAGCAGCGCACCGACTGGACCTTTGTCTACAACCTGGTGTGGGCGCACCTGCTGGCCGTGAAGCGGCTCGGTGAGGCGGGCGACGCCATGGGCGGTCACGCCTACTACATCACCGACGGCGGCGAGCCCCTGCACACCATGAACGACATCATCCTGTCCTTTGTTCGGGCCTTCGGCTTTCGCGGCCGCTTCCGGATCTGGGTGCCCACGTTCCTGATGGTCATCGGTTGCGTCATGATGGAGCGGCTCTGCTACTGGCTCCGCCGCTTTCAGGTCACGCCCCCCTTCACCCGCACCGAGGCCCTCAAGGCCGTGGTCACCGAGACCCACTCCATCGAGCGCGCCCAGCGCGAGCTCGGCTACCGCCCGCTGTTCACCACCCAAGAGGGCCTCGTGCACATGAACGCCGAGCTCGTGGTCCGGGTGGGTGTGGACAAGAAGAAGTGACGAGTCGCCGTGAGGGTGTCGGGTTCCTGCTCGCCGGGGTGACGAGCTGTCTCCTCGGGCTGCCCGCGGGCGCGTGCCGGCCGACGCGCATGCACGGCCCGCGCGAGGCCCCGGCCTGGGCGCGGAACGGCTGGTGCAGCCTGTCGCGGCTGCCGTTCCCCGTCCGTCCGGTCATCGCCAAGCTGCGCACCGACGAGCCTCCACCGCCAGGGGCGCTGGACCGCGTGCGCGCCCAGCTGCCGCAAGGCTGGGCGCTGAAGGTCAGCGGCAACGCCGCCGTGGCAGAGCGGCGGGAGCGCGTACAGCTTTATCTCCCTTCAGAGGTTACCCCGCCGAGCCCCGCGGGCAAGGCCCGCCGCCGCGTCCTGTCCCGTCAGACCTTTCGGATCATTCTGTTCTTCAGCCGGAGGTTCAGCCCCCGCGAGCAGGCGCGGCAGCGGAAACAGCAGGACGCGCTGCTGGAGCGGCTCCGCGGGATCGTCCGGCGCCTCGCGCCTCCGGGCCCGGCCTACTGCGTCCGGCCCCACCGCCAAAACAAAGAGCTGTACGACCGGCTCGTGGGGCTGGCCCGTCGGGTGGAGCGCGTCCCGCGCTACTACAGCCCGCTGCGGAGCGTGCACCTGTTCGACTCCCGGGAGCACTTTCACCTGCAGATCCACGACGCCAAAGTGCGCGTGGAGTGCGACGCCGTGCTCGGCAGGATCACGGCGCTGTTCAAACGGTACCCGGAGTCACCGAAGCGGTGATGGTGACGGAGTTCGAATTCTTGGTGACCAACCCTGCGTCAATAGGATAAATGGGTCAGAGCTCGAACGGGAGGAACGTGATGATGTGCAGATCGATCGCGGCTGTGCTCTGGGCGACGCTCGTCTTGGGCGGCGGGTGCTCGGGCGGGGACGACGACGACACCTCGAACAACCAGCAGAACAACAACGTGACGACGGACTGTGGGGACGAGGTCGTGGATCCAGTGGAGGAGTGCGACGACGGGGCGGCCAACAGCGACACGGCCCCCGACGCGTGCCGCACCAACTGCGCGGAAGCCCACTGTGGCGACGGCGTCACAGACACCGGGGAGGAGTGTGACGACGGCGCGGGCAACGCCGAGATCTCGGACGCCTGTCGCCCGGGCTGCGTCGCCCCGAGCTGCGGCGACGGCGTCGTGGACGTCGCCCGCGGTGAGACCTGCGACGACGGCGCCCACGACGCGGGCGACGGCTGCGGCCCGGACTGCGTGGTGGAGTACTGCGGCAACGGCGTGGCCGATCCCGGCGAGGACTGCGACGACGGCAACTACGTGGGCGGCGACGGGTGCGGCCCCACGTGTCTTTTCGAAGAGTGCGGCAACGGTGTGGTGGACGTCTCCATGGGGGAGCAGTGCGACGATGGCAACGCCTTGAACCACGACGGCTGCGCCAGTGGGTGCCGGGTGGAGATCCCTCTGTGGAAGGAGCGGGCGCTGGAGCTGTCGCCTCGTTACGACCACCGGGTGGCGTACGACTCGGCCCGGGACCGGCTGGTGCTCTTCGGGGGACACGAGGAGGGCATGCTCGGCGAGATCCTGGGCGACACCTGGGAGTACGACGGGGCCGGCTGGTTCCCGGTGCACACGCCACACACGCCGCCCGCGGTCCACTCGCACGCCATGGCCTACGACGCCGCGCGCCAACGGGTGGTGCTGCACGGCGGCATGACTTCGGCCGGCCAGTCCGATGAGACCTGGGAGTACGACGGTCTGGACTGGGTGCCTGCGGCGTCGGCCGTCAACTCGCCGGTGCTGAGCGACCACGTCCTCGTGTACGACAGCGTCCGCCAACGCGTGGTGGCCTTCGGCGGGTCAGCGGATGCGGCCATGGGCACCTTCAACGATCAGACCTATGAATACGACGGCTCGGACTGGGTCGCGGTGAGCTCGGCCACGTTCCCCGAAGGACGGCTGCAGCCGGCAGGGGCCTACGACGCCCAGCGCCAGGTGGCGGTCATGTTCGGTGGTCGGGGGTACAACGGCGGCTTCGTCTACCACAACGACACCTGGGAGTACGACGGAACGAGCTGGACCGAGCGCACCACGACGACCATCCCCGCCGGACGTTGGCACCACGCCATGACCTACGATCCGGTGCGGCAGCTGGTGATCATGGTGGCCGGAGAGAACGGCACCACGACCTACGCGAGCACCTGGGAGCTCAACGGCACGAACTGGACCGGCCGCATACTCAACCCGACGGCGCCCCAGCGCCGCCGCCACGCCCTGGGCTATCACGGCGGCGCGGGTCAGGTGGTGCTCGTGGGTGGGATCGACAGCGCCGGCGTCCAGAGCGACACGTTCCTGTACAACGGCACGCAATGGACGAGCCCCCCCTATGGCAACACCCCGGACGCGCGGCGCTGGTCGGCGCTGGCCCACGACTCCCTGCGGGGGCGGCTGATCCTGTTCGGCGGGTGGGCGCAGTCCGGCGACCTCAACGACACCTGGAGCTTCGACGGCGATCATTGGCGACCGCTCGTCACGAGCAACGCGCCCTCGCCGCGGGTGCGCCACGCCATGGCTTATGACAGCCTGCGAGATCGGCTGGTGCTCTTTGGAGGCGAGGCGAACGCCACCGACCAGGGGGACACCTGGGAGTTCGACGGCACGGACTGGACGGAGGTGTCGCCCGGGGGCGGTCCGGGGCCGCGCCGAGGCATGTTCCTGGCCTACGACGAGGCCCGGGGAGTCGTGGTGCTCTTTGGAGGCACCCAGGACACGACCGACCACGGTGACACCTGGGAGTTCGACGGCACGAGCTGGACGCAGCTCAGTCCGGCCACGTCGCCGCCCGCCCGCGCGGGCGGCCAGGGAGGGTATCTCCCGTGGATGTCGGCCGTGGTGCTCTTTGGGGGGGGCATCGATGCGGCCGAGCTCGGGGACACCTGGCTCTTCGACGGCACGGATTGGACCGAGGTGAGCACGGCCACCCTGCCTGGTGAACGTCACAGCACGGCCCTGGGCGTGGACACCCACCGCCAGCGTCTCGTGCTCGTGGGCGGACGACGCGACTACGTGGTTCAGGGGGATTGCTGGGAGTTCGACGGCGTCGACTGGTTCGACGCCACCACGCCGCTCATGCCCGTGCCGCGCTATCACGCCGTCATGGCCTACCTCGCGAATACGCGCGAGATGATCCTGTTCAGCGGATATGGTGGATCCGGCGTCGGCTGGCTCCAGGAGACCTGGAGCTACCAGCCGCGCAGCCAGAGCCCTGACGAGACGTGCTTCGACGGCGTGGATAACGACGGTGACGGGCTCGTCGACTGCGGCGATCCCGACTGCGAGGGGCACACCTGTGCCGTTGGTCAGGTCTGCAGCGGCGGCAGCTGTCAGTAGCGGCCGCGGGCCGCCCACCTTGTGACACCCCGCTCCGGGGTTGACATCCGCGCCCTCAAAACCGGATGAAATCATTCGCGTCCTTCAGTGAGGTTGCCTCGAGTGCGGGACACGCGCATAAAGAGAGCGTGGCGCTCGATGCAAAGAATGATGCGGCCGGGAAAGTGGAGGAGGGCGCGAGGAGAGAGCTGCCTCCGGACCGGGCAGGAACCGAGGCTGCAGCCGGGGCCTCGTGCCCGGGGTGCGGCGCTCCGGTGCATCCGTTGCGGGCGCCGGCGCTGGCCGTGGACCGGGGGCGCGTGGTGCCGTTTTGCTCGGAGCGCTGCAAGGCGCGCTGGCTCGAAGGCGCCCTCCACATTCCGTCTCAAAAAGCGCAGGAGGGACACTCGCTCGTAGGCGCTGGGCGGGACGCGCCGGGATCGTCTGACCCAGGCCGGGGGACGGCGGGGTCCGCAAGCGTGCTTCCCGGGGTCTTGCCCGGGCAGCCGCCGGGGAAGCGGGATCGCTCGAGGCCCGGATCCTGGCTGGCGTGGGGGGCGATCTTTGTGGTGGTGGTGGGGAGCGCGGTGGCGGCGGCGCGATGGTGGCGAGGGGAGCGCGGAGGCGCGAGCGCTCCTGACGAGCTCTCCCGGGATGGATCCACGCGCTCGGGGGCCGGGTTGGGGCCAGGAGCGGTCGCGGCGCGGAGCGCGGATGCGGGGCTAGCGCGGCGTGCGGCTGTGCGAATTCCCGCGACGCGTCGTGGGGAGGACAGGGTCGGCTCAAGCCGGGACCTGCGCTCGTCTTCGGCGAAGCGGTGCTTTCTGTTCGTGGTGCTTCCAGACACCCACGTCAGCGAGAAGCTGTCCGCAGACACGGATTTTCTCACCGCGGCCATGGACGTGATCGTGGACGTGATCCGGCCCTCTTTCGTGATCCATACCGGGGACATGATCGATCTGGCGCAAGGGATAGAACCCGCTCCGCCGGCCAGGGTCCGCAACATGTGGGACCGCTTTGACAAGCTGGTGCTCAACCGGCTGAGGAAGCGAGGCATTCCGTTTTTTCCCGTGGCGGGAAACCACGACGTGGCAGGAGCATTGAATCTCTACTGGGCCAGGTGGAGCAAGTTCAAGAACAGGGGTGTCGCCGTGTCTGGGCCCGATGGCTACGTGGGCGCCTACTCTTTCGACTGGGGCGGCGCTCATGTGGCGGTGATCTACGCCCCGGGTTCCATCGTCCTGCCCAGGAGACGGCAGCAGCTCACCTGGCTGAAGCACGACCTCGAGAGGGCCAGAGCCCGTGGGGCGAGGCCGATCCTGGTTTTTTCCCATTCGCCTCTGTTCTGCCCGCAGCTCGACACGAGGTGCCACAAGGACCGGGCGTGGTTGCGTGGTCCGGACCTCCTGGCTGTGCTCCGTGACGCCCAGGCAGTGCACATCGGCGGCCACATGCATGTCTTTCACGACGTCGTCTGGAAGGGCGTGCGATCCATCATCTCTGGCATGCTGGGCGGGGGCTTCCGCACCATCCACAAATCGGGAACACCTCAACCCGAGCAGTTCCTGGTGATCGTCGTGGCCGACGGGAAGATCAGGCTGCATCGTGTGGAATCTCCGGAGTTTTCCGTCTCCCGCCTGCCCGCCTGTCGATAGAACGCCTCCAGCTGACCCTGGGGCTTTCAACACACCGCTCAAACACACCGCTCCGAGGTTGACATCCGCAGGCCGATCTCCGGCCACCGATCACAGACACGGACCGTGTTCCGCGCGAGCCAATCAACGTCGGAAGGGCGGATCAATCAACGTCGGAGGGGCGGATCACCGCACGAGCCAATCAACGTCGGAAGGGCGCATCTACATTTGCCTTGACCGCGGCGCGGGCGGCAAGAGAGAATTTCGACTCGAATCATCGATAATAATCCACCAGGTAGCGCTGGGGGTGTCGTGTGATGCGCCGGAGTACTGCTGTTGAGGAGGTGAATCGTGAGCTGTAGATACGGTTGGGCGATGGTGATCGTGGCGACGTTGCTGCTGGCCGGCGGGTGTGGGGACGACACGAGCGGGGACGAGCCGGACAGCGGGGTGAACGGGAACGGAAACGGAACCTCCGCCACCTGCGGCAACGGGATCGTGGAAGGCGTGGAGGAGTGTGACGAGGGCACCGACAACAGCGACAACGAGCCCGATGCCTGCCGGACGAACTGCACCCTGCCGGGTTGTGACGATGGGGTGAACGACACCGGCGAGGAGTGCGACGACGGGCCGCAGAACAGCGATGTGGTGCCCGACGCCTGCCGGAGCGATTGCACCTTGCCGCGCTGTGGCGACGGCGTGGTGGATGTGGCCAGCGGCGAGCTCTGCGACGACGGCGGGACCGAGAGCGGCGACGGCTGCTCCGAGCTCTGCATCGTCGAGTTCTGCGGGAACGGCGTGATCGAGCCGGGGGAGGTGTGCGACGACGGCAACTACCTGCCGGGGGACGGATGTTCGCCGGACTGTCTGTCTGACGAGACCTGCGGCAACGGGTACGTGGACGTGGCAATGGGCGAGGCCTGCGACGATGGGAACCAGATCAACGGGGATGGCTGCCAGACGACCTGCACCCTCCCCACCTGTGGTGACGGCGTGGTCGACCCGGGCGAGGTGTGCGACGACGGCAACGCAGTGGACGGCGATGGGTGCAACCGGTACTGCACATCGGACGAGTCCTGCGGGAACGGGATCGTGGACTTCGCCGCGGGCGAGCAGTGCGACGACGGCAACAACACGGGGGGGGACGGGTGTCAGGCGGACTGCGCGCTGCCGGCGTGCGGCGACGGCGTGGTGGACGCGGGCGAGGTCTGCGACGACGGGAACACGGTGGATGGGGATGGCTGCAGCCGGCACTGCTCCTCGGACGAGACCTGTGGGAACGGCGTGGTGGACGTGGCCGTCGGCGAGGCTTGCGACGACGGAAACACCATCGACGGGGACGGCTGCTCGGCGATCTGCGCGCTGCCCGGCTGCGGGGATGGCATCCTGGATCCCGCCGAGCAGTGCGACGACGGCAACAACGTGAGCGGGGACGGCTGCAACGCCTGGTGCACCTCCAACGAGAGCTGCGGCAACGGGGTCATCGATCCGGTGAACAACGAGCAGTGCGACGACGGGAACCTGGCGGTGGGCGACGGCTGCGGCGCGACCTGCCAGATCGAGGTGTGCGGCAACGGGGTGGTGGATCCCAACGAGCTGTGCGACGACGGGAACACGCTGAGCGGCGACGGCTGCTCGTCGGACTGCCAGTCGAACGAGACCTGTGGCAACGGGCACGTGGATTCGGCGGCAGGTGAGGAGTGCGACGATGGAAACACGGTGGATGGCGACGGCTGTCAGGCCACCTGCACGCTCCCGCGGTGCGGCGACGGAGTGGTGGATCCGGGTGAGGCCTGTGACGACGGGAACACGGTGAGCGGTGATGGCTGCAACCAGTACTGCACGTCGGATGAGAGCTGCGGCAACGGCATCCTTGACACCGTCGCCAACGAGGCGTGTGACGACGGGAACTTAGTCGACGGGGACGGCTGTCAGGCCGACTGCACGCTGCCCGCGTGCGGCGACGGGATCCTGGATTCCGGCGAGGTGTGCGACGACGGCAATCTGATCAACGGCGACGGCTGCAACGCCTTCTGCACGTCAGATGAGAGCTGCGGCAACGGCATCCGCGATGTCGCTGCGGGCGAGGCGTGCGACGACGGCAACCTGGTGGATGGGGACGGCTGTCAGGCGGACTGCACGCTGCCGTCCTGTGGGGACGGGATCGTCGATCCGGGCGAGGCCTGCGACGACGGCAACACCACCGCCGGCGACGGCTGCAACCAGTACTGCACCTCCACCGAGGTCTGCGGCACCGGGGTGGTGGACCTGGGCGAGCAGTGCGACGACGGCAACGGAGTGAACGCCGACGGCTGCCGGAACAGCTGTGTGCTGCCGCGGTGCGGCGATGGGATCGTGGACGCGGGGGAGGGCTGCGACGACGGGAACACCGTCAATGGCGACACCTGCCACGCCGACTGCACGCTGCCGGTGTGCGGTGACGGGATCCTGGATCCGGGGGAGGGCTGCGACGACGGGAACTCGGTGCAGACTGACGGCTGCCACAACGACTGCACAGCGCCCGCCTGTGGGGACGGGATTGTCGATCCGGGCGAGGTGTGCGACGACGGCAACACCACCGCCGGTGATGGCTGCAGCGCCTACTGCAACTCCACCGAGGTGTGCGGAAACGGCGTGGTGGACGCGGCCGTCGGCGAGAGCTGCGACGACGGCAACAACCAGCCTGGCGACGGGTGCGGAGCGACCTGCGTCGGCGAATACTGTGGCAACGGGATCCTGGATCCGGGCGAGGTGTGCGACGACGGCAACACCGTGAGTGGCGACGGCTGCGACCCGGACTGCCAGGGGAGGTGCGGAAACGGCACGGTCGAGCCGCCCGAGCTGTGCGACACGGTCCCGGCGCCGGGAGCGGGCTGCGACACCTATGGCTACGACGTGGGGTTGCTCGGCTGCTCCAACCTGTGCACGATCGAGTTCTCGGGCTGCGCCACCATCGGCTGGACGTCCGTCGGCTCGCCGACGACGTACACGCTCAACGGCGTCTGGGGAAGCGGTCCGGACGACGTGTGGGCCGTCGGCGGGATGGGGACGACGCTGCACTTCGATGGCACGGCGTGGCAGTCGCTCCCGATTTGGACTGCCGCCTCGCTGGATGGCGTGTGGGGAAGCGCGTCCGACGACGTCTGGGCCGTCGGTTCCTCGGGAAAAATCGGACACTACAATGGAACCTCCTGGGCGAGCGTCACCTCGTCCACCACGAACTTTCTCCATGCGGTGTGGGGGAGCGCTCCGGGCGACGTGTGGGCGGTGGGGCAGAGCGGCACCATCGTTCACTATGACGGCAACGCCTGGTCCGCCGCGACCTCGCCCACCGGGAACACGCTGCGCTCGGTTTGGGGCAGCGGCCCGAATGATGTGTGGGCCGTGGGGTACGGTGGCACGATCCTCCACTACGACGGTACGGCCTGGAGCCTCGAACCGGCGCTGGGGGCCCTCAACGAGACGGTGTGGGGCAGTGGCCCGAACGACGTCTGGGTGACCGGCGACCAGGGCAGGATCCTACACTGGGACGGCGCGAGCTGGACGACGATGGCGTCGGGAACCCTCGAGTGGCTATTCGGGCTGTCGGGCAGCGGCCCGGCGGATGTCTGGACGGTGGGCGACAAGGGCACGATCCTTCACTACGACGGCGCCACCTGGCGCCAAATCGATCCGCCGGCCACCAATCGCCTTCACGCCGTGTGGTCGAGCGGGCCCGCCGGGGCGTGGGCGGTGGGCTATGACGGGACGATCCTCCGGTTCTCCGGCTCCGCCTGGGTCCCCACCGAGTCGCACGGTACAAACGAGTACGAGGCCGTGTGGGGCGTGGCCGGAAACGAGGTCTGGGCCGTGGGCGGTGGCATCCAGAACGCCTGGAGATACGACGCCACCGGCTGGCATGGGTACGGGATCTCGAGCCTGTACTTTGCGGTCTGGGGCGGCGCGCCTGACGACGCCTGGACCGTCGGCAGCAGCGGAAACATGAAGCACTGGGACGGCGTGAGCTGGACCACCGTGACGGGGCCCATCTCCTCGACGCTCTACGGGCTCCACGGCACCTCTACCAGCGACCTCTTCGCGGTGGGCGGCAGCAACATCCTGCACTACGACGGCACGAGCTGGACGACGATGGCGGCGGGAGGCAGCACCCAGCTCCAGGCGGTCTGGGCCGCCGCCCCCAATGACGTGTGGGCAGTGGGTGGCGGCACCATCGCGCACTACAACGGCGGCGGTTGGACGCTCGTCAGCTCACCGGCCACCTACCTCCTCGGGGTGTGGGGCAGCGGCCCCACGGACATCTGGGCCGTTGGTCTCAACGGCGAAGTGGTTCACTACGACGGCAGCGACTGGACGTTGGTGCCCTCACCGGTCATCGACGACTTGTGGGCCGTGTGGAGTGGCGGACCCACCGAGGTCTGGGCCGTGGGCGACAACGGAACGGTGATCCACTACGAGGGGGGCGACTGGTTCCCCGTCTTCCCGGCCGGGGGCCCCTATCCGGACCTTCGAGGCGTCAGCGGCGCCGACGGCCACGTCTGGATCGCCGGCGAGGACGACACCCTGCTGTATCTGATGCACAAGACCCCGTTTTTCTAGCCGCCGATCCCTTCGCGGCAGGGTAGTCCGTCGACCCCGGATTTTCTCGGAGCTGCTTTTGCTGCTCAACAAGGCCTCCCGGCAGCTCCTCGCGGACTGGCGAGATCTCTCGCTGTCTACGGCGCGCTCGGATCTTCTCCCACATAACGATGCTTGAAAAGAGTATCTCGTAGGAATCGGGGTTGGGTCAAGGAGACCGCTATCCGGACCGAAATCTGGACGCGCTCGTTGCAGCCTCACGCGCCCAACGGGGATGATTTGTCACAAGCACGGAACCATTGTATCACTGGAGCACACCTGAGGTGGGCCGACCTGTCTGAGCAGTGGTTCAAGCTGGAGCAGGACGAAGGAAATCGGGAAGAGCTGGCGAACATCATGAAAGAGGCCTTCGGCGAAGTTGACCGGCGGCTGCCAGAGGCCGCCAAGCTCGCCTACCGGAAGTACCTGTTCAGCGGACCCAGGCTGCAGCTCATGTTGGTGGCTGCGGCGATGGTGTGCGTGCTCCTGTACTTCGCGTTCTTCCACAGCTGCGTCTTTCACAGCTGATCAAATCATCTCAGCGCAACAGGTGCGCACGAAGTCTCTACCCGCCCAACTCCAGGATGGGGTCTACTTGTACTTCGAATGGCAGGACTTGCAGCTGGCGTTGAGCCCCTTGATCGCGCCGCGGGCCGCCGGCTCCTGGGAGTCCGCGGCGGCCTTCTCCAAAGCCGCGGCGTGCTTGCCGAGCTCGGCGGCGCGGGCGGCGAAGTCCTTCGGGTATTTGCGGCCCACCTGGAACTGCAGCGCCTTGCTCACCGCCAAGACGCGCGGGGCGGCGCCGGCCATGGCCTTGTAGTCGGCCGCGGAGAAGGCGGACTTCTTGTCGCTGTCCCAGACCGGGCGCAGGCCGTGGTAGAGCACCCGCATCAGCTCTTTGGTTTCGTTCAGGCTCAGCAGCTGGTCGCTGGTGTACTCGATGCGCGGCTTTGGCACGCAGGCGGCGGCCAGCGCGGCGGCCAGGGCCAAGACCAGGACTGGGACCAGGCGCGGGATCTGGATCGGGGCACGCTTCACGGTGTCGCTCCTCTCAAGGTGTTTTGTGCAGGACTTTGTGCAGGACAGTTATACCAGACTGGAGCGAGCTCAGCAGCTACGACGTCGTCTCCGCCGGTAGAGCCCGACAAAGGCCAGCGCCATCAGCAGGAGCCCCGGGAAGGCGGCGGCCGGCCCCTGGCGACACCCGCAGCCCTTCTTCTTGCCGGCGGTCGCCTGCTTGCTGTCGCCGCCGCCCATCTCACCCTGGGCACCTTTTCCCGAGTCGGCCATGGCCGCCGACTTGGACGCGCCTGCGGCCATCGCGGAGGCGCCCATGACCGCCATGTCCGCCTTCGTGGCCGTGGCCATGGCCGGGGCCGTGGCCGTGGCCGGGGCCGACGCGAGCTTCGCGATCAGCGGGGACGGCTGCCGCGGCGCGATGGCGTGCACGGTCACGTAGGAGCGATACACGCCGTGGGCATTGGGGGTGTCGACCCCCCGCACCTGCCGGTCGTCCCAGAACGCCAGGAGGGCATCGGCCTGGGGGCTCCAGTACACCCACACCTCCCCGGTGAAGGGGTACCTGTCCCTGCGGATGAGGCCGTGTTTGCGCCGCGCGCGGCGGCACTCCGCATTGTCGACGCCCTGGCCGGGCTGGCAGACGGTGGCGTTGCCGCCTTCCTCCCGCTCGACGGCCTGCTTCCAGGTGTGTTCGTGGGTCAGCGAGTAGTGGTAGTCGAGATAGGGCTGGTGGGTGCGCAGCACCGTCACGCCCTTGACGCCCTTTCTCTTCATTTGGAGCTCGAGGCGCGCGTCGAGCTTGTCCTCGGCAGTGGTCTGACGCTTGTAGGTGCTCCATTCCCAGCGGAAGTAGGTCGCGGCCCGGAACGAGGAGATCCACCCGACCTTGGTCTTCTTCGCGGTCAGCGTGAGCGTGATGCCCGCCTTGCGGTCGGGGTGCCAGGTCCTCTTGCTCTTTTTGTTGTCGAGCGGCGCGAAGGCGTGGTCCTTGAGGAACTTCTCGGCCCACTCTCTGCTGCGCCCCTTCTTCCACAGGGGCGCCAGCGACGGACACATGAAGCCTTTCTTCTCCCAGTTGTAGGTCGCCACGGTTTTCCCGGTGGACACGTCCACGAAATAGCCGATGACGGTCCACCCTTCCTTCGGAGTGCCCTTGCGGTTCTGGAAGAGCAGCTGGTAGTGGGCCACGCCGCCGTCCGGCGACCAGGACAGCCGCTTGGGGAAGACGACCTGATAGGGCTCGGTCGTCGTCGGCGAAGGCGTCTTCAGGTTGGGTCCCGAGGGCAGCTTCACCTCGGTCATCACGGGCTCCTCACCGCCGCAGCCCTGTAGCATCGTCAACACCAAAGTAGCTTCGAACAACATCGGTCACCTCCCGCGCGAAACGTCTTGTGCGCGGCGCAATGCTACCATGGGCGCGCATTTCGTCCCCACTCAATAAGAGGGCGGATTCTCCCCCCGGCCAACACACCGTTTCGAGAGTCCGGCACACCGTTCCAGCAGACGTTTCCGGGGTTGTCAGCGGGGTGGAGCGCAAACACCGCGAACACGATCCCGCATCCCAGCCGGGTCGGTCTGCGTGCCGCGGCTCAGGGGCAGACCAGCTCGGCGTACCTCAGGTCCAAGCCGCCGGAGCTGGCGAAGTAGCTGATGCGCGGGTGGCCGACGGAGTCGAGCGCCAGCGACGTGTTCCAGCCACCACTGGTGTCGACCGCCTCGAATTGCCAGTTGGCGCCGTTGTGAAAAACGTACTTCAGGTCGTTGGCCCCGTAGTCATAGTAGCTGATGTGTGGCCGCCCGGCGGCATCGAGGGCCAGTGAGGTGTGCCCACCGTTATTCCCGATGGAATCGATGGTCTCGTTGTGCCAGCTGGCACCGTCGTAATACGCGTACTTCAGGTCATAGGGGTTCGAACGGAAGAAGTGGCTGATGTGCGGGTGACCGGCGGCATCGAGCGCCAGGGACGTGAACGAACCGCCGTTGGCGTCCACGGTCTCGATCTGCCAGGCGGCGCCGTCGTGGTGGGCGTACTTCAAGGCATAGGGCCCCACGCCATCAAAGTAGCTGATGTGCGGGCGGCCGGTGGCGTCGAGGGCCAGCGAGCTGTCGTGGCCCACGCTCCCGGCAGAGTCCACGGTCTCGATCTGCCAGGCGCTGCCGTCGTGGTGGGCGTACTTCAGGTCCATGTTGTCGATATCCTGGTAGCTGATGTGGGGGTGACCGGCGGCATCGAGCGCGAGCGAGGTGAAATCGCCCACCCGCTGGATGTAGTCCACGGCCTCGATCTGCCAGGCGCTGCCGTCGAAAAAGGCGTACTTCAGGTCATCGTTGAGATAATCGTGGTAGCTGATGTGCGGATGGCCGCTGCCGTCGAGCGCCAGCGAGGTCTTTCCACCGTAGGCTCCGATCGCGGAATCCACGGTCTCGGTCTGCCACGCGGCGCCGTCGTGATGGGCATACTTCAGGGCCTGGTTCGTCCGGTCGCTGTAGCTGATGTGGGGGTGGCCGTTGGCGTCGAGCGCCAGCGAGGTATCGCGGCCCACGTCCCCAGCGGAGTCGACAGCCTGCGACTGCCAGGTCGGGGCCGCGCAGCAGGCGAGGGGGGTCGTTAGCTGGCACGATTGGCACGCGGAAACACCCGGCATGGCGTAGCCCTCGTCGAAGCACGTCCAGTGGGAGCCCTCGCACTCTTCGCTCCCCGCCACGATTCCATCGCCGCAGGTGGTCGTGCAGAGGCTCGGCTGTCCCGAGCAGGTCCAACCGGACACCGACAGGCAGTCGGCTCTGCAGCCGTCGCCGTCGGTGGTGGTGCCGTCGTCGCACTCCTCGCCGACGATCGAGTCCACAAACCCGTTGCCGCAGGTCTCGTTCGACTTGCAGTCAGCGCTGCAGCCGTCACCGGAGACGTTGGATCCGTCGTCACAGGCCTCGGTGCTGTCCACCACCGCGTCTCCGCAGCGCGGCAGCTGGCAGTTCTCTCGACAGGCGTCCGGCTGGGTGTTGGAGTTGCCCGCGCCGTCATCGCACTGCTCGTACAAACCGCTGTCGACGATGCCATCACCGCACCGGGGCAACTTGCAGTTGCCCTGGCAACCGTCCCCGTCGGTGAGGTTTCCGTCGTCGCACTGCTCGCCGATCTCGACGAAGCCGTTGCCGCAGATCTCGGCGTGACAGTCCGAGCTGCAACCGTCTCCGGGCGCCAGGTTGCCGTCGTCGCAGTCCTCGCCGAGCGTGGGGTCCACCACGCCGTCGCCGCAGTGGGGAAGCTGACAGTTGAGCCGGCACGCTCCAGGTTGCGTATCCGAATTCGTCGCGCCGTCGTCGCACTGCTCGAAGGTGCCGACATCGACGATGCCGTCACCGCACCGCGGCAACAGGCAGTTGCTCTGGCACCCGTCGGCATCAATGAGGTTTCCGTCGTCGCACTGCTCGCCGATCTCGATGGTGCCGTTGCCACAGATCTCGGCGTGGCAATCGGAGCTGCAGCCGTCTCCGGGCGCCACGTTGCCGTCGTCACAGTCCTCGCCGAAGGTGGGGTCCACCACCGCGTCGCCGCACCGCGGGAGCTGGCAGTTGAGCCGGCAGGCTCCCGGCTCGGTATCCGAATTCAGGGCGCCGTCATCGCACAGCTCGTACTCGCCGGGGTCGACGACGCCGTCGCCGCACCGCGGCAACAGGCAGTTGGCCTGGCACCCGTCGGCGTCGGTGAGGTTCCCGTCGTCACACTGCTCGCCCGCGTCCACGGTGCCGTTGCCACAGATTTCGGCGTGACATTCGGAGCTGCAGCCGTCTCCGGGCACCAGGTTGCCATCGTCACAGTCTTCGCCGAGGGTGGGGTCCAGCACCCCATCGCCGCAGCGCGGGAGCTGGCAGCTGAGCCGACAGGCTCCCGGCTCGGTATCCGAATTCAGGGCGCCGTCATCGCACAGCTCCAGCTCGCCGCTGTCGACGATGCCGTCACCGCACCGCGGCAACTGGCAGTCGGCCTGGCACCCGTCGGCGTCGGTGAGGTTTCCGTCGTCGCACTGCTCGCCAACGTCCACCCGGCCGTTGCCGCAGATCTCGACGTGACAATCGGGACTGCAGCCGTCTCCGGGCGCCACGTTGCCATCGTCACAGTCTTCGCCTGCGTCCACGATGCCGTTACCGCAGAACTCGACCAGACACGCCGCGTTGCACCCATCACCATCCATGAGGTTTCCGTCGTCGCACATCTCGCCGCTTCCCACGTCGACCACCTGGTCGCCGCAGGCCGGGAGTGAGCAATCGCTGCGGCAGGCGTCGGGCACCACGTCGCTGTTGGCCGGTCCCTCGTCGCACTCCTCCAAGGCGTCGGTGACCCCGTCCCCGCAGTGGGCCCGGACGCAGTTGCTCCGACACGCATCGGGCAGGGTGTCGCTATTGCCCGTGCCGTCGTCGCACTGCTCCATGCTCTCGATCTCGCCATTCCCGCAGACCGTCGTCACGCTGTTTTGGTTGTTCAGGTTGTGGTTTTCGTTGTCACCACTGTCATCATCTCCACAGCCCGCCAAGAGCACGGCTACCATTCCAGCCCAGATCAACCGCATTTGGACCTCCGTGTGGTCGGAGTATACCTTGACGACCGCGCGATCCGAAATGGCAAACTCAAGGCGAAAGCGGTGAGCGGTGAGCGGTGAGCGGAAGGTCCATCCCCCAGCAAAGAACCTGTGAATCTCAGCTGGCGGTCATTGCGTGCGGGTATTGTGCCTGGCGTTTCTGGTGTGGGGAATCTGAAAATCTGGGCTTCACTGCCGGCGGGAGGTCTCGCTGCGCGCGATGCGTTTCGTCGCGGTTTCGAACACCTCTCTGTACAGCTTCGGGATCAGGCGCAGGGCCTTTGTGTAGCTCGCCGCGGCGCGCTCTTTCGAGCCGAGCTCGTGCTGGCAGTTGGCCAGCTCGAACCAGGTCCGGAAGGAGAGCGGGTTTTCCTTGAGGTTGAATCGGTACACCCGGATCGCATCCTTCGTCTTCCCTCGTCTCCGAAGCTTTCGGCCCACCACGAGGAGGGCGTCCTCGCCGATGAGGTACCGGCGGTCCCTGCGCGTCTTGAGCCGCCGAAAGGTCTGGAGCGCCGCGCTCGTCCCCTCGGCGTCGAAAGCAGCCTCCACGTAGGCCTCGATGGGCACGGGGAGGTCGGCGCCGGAGAAGAGCGCGGCCAGGGTGTTGCCGATCCGGATGACGGCGTCCTCGCTGCCGCGATTGGTGAACGCGGCGAAGGTAAAGCCCTGCTGCGGGATCCGCAGGGTGTAGTTCGTGAATCCCAGGGTGTGCCCGGAGTGGTGGACGAGCTTGGTGGAGCCGACATGGTCGATGCGCCATCCGTGGCCGTACTTTCGCACCAGCAGGCTGGGATCGTCGTACCGCGGCGTCAGGGCCTCCTGCCACGCCGAGCGGGGGAGCAAGGTGGCCGCGGACAGCGCCCGGTCCCACTTGGTGTAGTCCAGGATCGAGGTGTACACGCCGCCGTCCCCTTGCACCGCGCTGGTGACGGATTGGTCCTTCTGCACAAACTGCGTGCCGTCGAACACGTGGCCCAAGGCGCGGTTGGCCACGCTGGTTCCCTGCGCGACCACCGCCGAGTGCTTCATGCCCAACGGCTCGAAGATCCGACGCTTCAGAAACTGCGCAAAGGAGACGCCGGAGACCCTGGCCACGACCTCGGCGAGCACGGCGTAGCCCGAGTTGCTGTACTTGTAGCGGGTGCCCGGTGGAAAGAGCGTGCGCCGCTGCGTCTTCATCAGCCGCAGGACCTCGGAGTCGAGAACCTGGTCGCGGCGGTCCTTGCGAATCAGCTTCCTGTAGTCCACCAGGCCGGAGCGGTGCCGCAGCAGGTGTTTTATGGTGATTTTTTTTCCGTAGGCGGGAAAGTCCCCGAAGACGTCCGTCAGGGTGCTCTCGTAAGACAGCTTCTTGTCGTGGATGAGCAGCATGACGGCCATGGCCGTGAACTGCTTGGTCACTGACGCGGTGCGGTAGTTGGTGGCGGCCGAGGCTTTCACCCGGCGGGTCAGGTCCGCGTACCCGTAGCTCTTCTGCGCCAGGATCTTCCCGCCCTTGATCATGATGAAGCTGGCTCCGGGCCGGTCCCCGGAGTAGCGCGCAAAAAAGCGCTCGATGAGCGCGCGCTCGCGAGGCCCGAGCACGGCCGCCGCCCTGCGCGTCCGGCTGGACGCGTCCGGAGTCACCGCGCGCGACCGGGGAGCGACGCGGCCGGGAGGGCCCGGAGGATCCCGATGCTCGTTCCCACCGCCGGTCGTCTGCACAGGACAACCCGACACGAGCAGCATCACAATCAACGACGAGACGACGCAGGGAATACAGGAGTGCATGGGTGGTCCTCCGGTTCGGGATCGGACGCGGTCTGGGCGGCGATCCTCCAGACTGACCATACTACCGATGGGCGCGACCTGCGCATTCCCTTCCGCGCGCAGTCACTCCGTTCCTCACTCCGCTCCGCGGTTGACATCCGCCGGCCGAGATCCGGCCACCTCCCGAGATGTGGGCCGCATTCCGCACGAATCAATCAACGTCGGAAGGGCGGATGGAAGGGCGGATGGCGGCGGAGTGGACGGAATGGAATACCTCTCCGAATGATCCCAGAACAAGTTCGCTCGTTGAAGGCAGTCATGGTCGGCAGTGGGTCTTCCAGTTGGCTCGGATGCCGCGGCCGAAGGGCCGGAGGGAGAAGGCGCGGCGCAGGAAACGGCACGCCGCGGTGACCCGGCCCGCGCGCAGGTGGGCCACGCCGAGGTTGTTGTACGCGCGGGCGTAGCGGGGGTGGAGTCGGATCGCCTTTCGGTACCAGGACAGGGCGACCGCGTATTGACGGCGATGTACGGCGAGATCTCCGAGGAACAGGGCCCGCTCGGGACTGGGAAGCGTGCGGAAGGAGGCCTCCATGTCGCGCCGGGCCCGCTCGAGGCGGCCCAGCTCACGCCAGGCGATGGCCCGGTGCAGAAGCAGCTCGGACGGATCCCCGACGTAGCGCAGGCCGCTGCTGTAGTCGGCCACGGCGCGGCGGAGGTGCGTGGAGTCTGTGGAGTCGCCGGCTCGGTGAGTGGCTGGGAGATTGGGTTGGCTCGCGGGTTGGCTCGCGGGTTGGCTCGCCGAGGTCAGGCCGCGCCCCAGGTAGTAGCTGGACAGGAGGTGGCCCAAGGAGATCCACAGACCGGCCGCCAGCACCACCGCCGTGCCCACGCCGATCACTGACTTGTACTTGGACCCGGACCGGGAGAGCCCGATGGACCGGGGCCAGAGCCCCATGGACCCTGACCAGAGCCCCATGGACCAAGACCAGAGCCACGTGCCTTGGACGCGGGGGACCGGAGACGGCGCGGTCTGCCCTGCGGTCTGGCCGGCGATCTGCCCTGCGGTCTGGCCGGCGATCTGGCCGGCGGTCTGACCGGCGATCTGACCGGCGGCCTGCGCTTGTGCCAGGGCCAGCCAGCTGAATCCGAGCAGCACGACCACCGGGGAGTGGAGCACGGTTTCGCTCAGGCCCATGACGCCGAGTCCGATCCAGGCCGCGACCGCATCGCGAGCGACGGGATCGCTCCGGTGACGGAGGCAGTGGACGAGGGGGGGGAGCACCACTAGCAGCAGCCCGAGCGCTCCCAGGGGGCCGAGCTCGGCCCAGACCATGAGCAGCTGGTTGTGCGCGTCGTGCAGGTTGGACCAGGGCCCCGGCTGCGCCTGCTGGCTGAGGAGCGTGGCCTGGGACCACGCGGCGCCGTTTGCATACCCCCCCAGGCCGGTGCCCAACCAGGGGTCGTGCCAAATCACGCCGAGGGAGATTCGCCCCAGCCAGATCCGTCCGGCGAGGTCGCTCTGCATCACGTCGTGCCAGACCATCGCGCCCGCGGCGGTGACGGCCGCGAAACCACCCAGCGCGATCAGGCGCCATCGCAGACGCCGGGTGCAGGTGAGCAGCCAGTACAGAGCCATCGCGGCCAGGGCGATCCAGGCGGCGCGACAACGCGTGGCCCACACGCCGGCGAGCAAGATGCCTGCGCTCAGCAAGCCGTAGGCGCGGGGCCACCGGGAGTCCTCGGTGCGGATCAAGGAGTGGGCAAACGGTACGAGCGCGAGCAGCACCGTCGCCACCAGGTTCGGATTGCCAAGGGTTCCCGTCACCTGGTGTACGCCCAGCCGCCAGCCCCAGATCCGCTGATAGAGCGTGAGCAGGCTGCAGGCCACGCCGGCCGCGAGCCAGGCGAGGATCACCACGCGCCGCCGACGCCCCAGCGCACACGCCGGCGCTTCTGCCGTGTCGGCGGCGAGGGCCTGTCGGGTGAGGGTAAACACTGCCCAGCCGAGGGCCCAGGTGGCGAGCAGCACCATTCCGCGACCCGGGGCCGGGCTCCACCAAAGTGACACGGCGCCCCAGCCCAGGAGCAGCAGCCAGGGGAGGTGCTCACGCCATTGTGCGAGCGTTGACCTCCTGTTGGCTCCGTACGTCGCCAGGATCAGCCCCAGCCCGAGCCCGATTCCCAGCCAGGCCACGGCGAGCTTGGGCGGCCCGAAGCTGGTGAAGTGAACGGGATCGAACAGGCAGAGGGCCAGGGCCGGCGTGACGGCGGCGCACCCGAGCGCCCACCGTCGCAGCCGCGCACGCGCGCTCGGACGCGCGCTCGGACGCGCGCTTGGACGCGCCGCTGCGATCAATACAGCACGACCTCCCGGGGAGTGAAGTCCCGGAAGACATCCTGCTCGGGCGCGTGGCTCCGGATGATTCGATCCAGCTCGGCTTTGGCGATGGCGTCCCCCTCGACCTGGCGCGTCTGCCGGAGCTGCAGCAGCCGCTGCTGATCCAGGTTCCGGGACAGGTAGAAACGGGCGCGCCGACGCACCAGGGCCTGACCCGATCGCAAGCCCAGGAGCAGCTGCTTGTTGCGGACCTCGCCGCCGTAGTGCAGCGCCGCGCCGACGGCCAGCTCCAGGTACGGGTCCATGCGTTTGAGCAGGGGCACCAAGGACTGCCTGATGGTTTTCGCGGGCAGCTGGCCCAGGAGGCTGACCAGGTAGGGTCGCCGGTTGTCGGCCGCGTTCCGCAGCGCGGTCACCAGGGTCTTGAGGGATTTCGGGTCCCCGAGCCGCGCGAGGGCCAGGTGCGCCTCCATGCGTACCTGATAGTCGCGGTGGTTGAGATAGTAAGACAGCCAGGTTCGGAGCTGGGTGTTGCCGCTTTGACCCAGGACGCGCAGCACGGCCAGCATGGCCGCGCGATGGGGCACGTGGTGGGTCTGTAGCTGGCTCCAGTTTCTGTACAGCAGCCCCACGAGCTGCCGATCCAACTGCCGCAGCCGGTTGGGCCCGAGGTACTTCAGAAGCTGTGGGATCAGCCGGAGATCATTTCGGGCGACGGCCTGGCGCAGCTGGGCTTGCAGCAGGCGCGTGAGCAGCGGGCTCGGCAGCGTCTTGGCGGCGCGCCAGGCCTGGCTGTCCGATCGCTGCCTGACGATGGCGTAGAGCAACGGCGCAGCGCGCGGGTCCTTGCGGGCTGCCAGCACCAGCGCGGCGTCCCGGGCCGTGCCGTTCTTGGCGGCCAGCTTGAAATACTGGTCCCGGTGGCGCTTGGCAGGTGAGAGGTAGAGCAGGGCGCGGAGGGCGAGCTGCCGGTAGGCCTCATTGAGCCCCTTCGTCATGCCCTCGAGCGCGGGGACGGCCCCCTTGTCGCCGAGCTTGGCCAGGGCGATGACCGCCTGGATGCGGACCAGTCGGTTCGGGTCTGCGAACAGCTTGACCAGGAGGGGCCGCGCCTGGGGCAGCTGCATCTCGCCCACCGTAAACGCGCCGTTGAGCCGAATGAAGGCCTGACGATGGGTCAACAGCCCCTTTAGGTACTTCCAGAGATTGGGTGACTTGAGCCGCTGCAGCGCAAAGGAGATGTTATTGAGCAGTCGGCCGCTGCGGACCCGGGGCAGCGCCCGCACCAGGATCGCGATCCCTTTGGCGTCACCGATCTGTCCAATGACATAGGCGGCGACGTTGCGCAGCATGTACTGCTTGCCCCCCAGGAGCCTGTCCAGGGCCGGCAGCGCAGTGCGGTCCTTGAGGATGCCACACCCGATGGCGGCCCGGCGCACGACCCAGGGATCCTCGTCTGCCAGAGCCCGGTGCAGGAGCTTGCTGAGCCGGCTCGCGGCCACGTGACGCCGGAGATCCCACAGCGCCGTCACCGCTGCGAGACGCACGCCGGGCTGGTCCTTGGCCTTCGTGTACTGCGCCTCGATGGCCGACGCGGCCTGCCCATCGCCGATTTTTCCCAGGGCGAGCAGCGCGGCCCGCCGGTTCGTGACCGATTCCTGGGGGTCTGCGAGCCGCTTCAGGATCAACGGCACGCTGTAGGCGTTGCCCAGGTAGGCCAGGGCCGCAAGCACCTGATGGCGCACATTTCCGTTCCAGTCCTCGAGCGCCTGGTGCAGCTCGGGCAGGGCCGAGGAGTCACGGAGCTGGGTGAGCACCTGGGCGGAGCGCCACCTGACCGAGGCGTTGGTGTTTCCGAGCAGGCCCTTTCGCAGCGCCGGCGTGGCGCGCTGTCCCAGGAGCGTGATGGCCCCGGTGGCCGGAAAGATGCCGCGGTGGATGTTGATCAGCACGCCGGGCTGGTCGGGAATGGCCGCCAGCACCTCGTGTCGGGTCCTGGGGACGCGGTTTGGGGACGAAGGGGCACCGCGGCCCGTCAGGCTGGCAACAACCAAAGGGCCGCCGAGGCCCAAAATGAAAACAGCACACAAAAAGGGCGGACGGTTCATGGCATCTCCTCTGTATCGATGGCAGCTCCTCCCTATCGACGGTGTACCCCTGAAACCGGCAGCATCTTCCCCATCGAGCGTACGAAAACGGGCGGGCGGAACCTACTGGCAGGGCCACACGTGCAGCAGGTCGTGGTTGGTCTGACCGAAGAAGCTGATGTGAACGCGATCGGCGCTGTCCAGGGCGATGGAAGTCCAAACCGCATCGTTGACAGTGTCCAGGAGCTGGTGGTGCCAGGCGCTGCCGTCCCAGCGGGCATATTTCAGCGCGTGGTTGTCGACGTCCCGGTAGCTCAGATGGGCGAAGTCGGCGCTGTCCAGGGCGAGAGACGCGTTCTGGCCCACGTCGCCCTCGGTGTCCACGGCCACAATCTGCCAGGCCGCGCCATCCCAGCGGGCGTACTTCAGATTGTCGTTGATGTATTCAAAGTAGGCGATGTGGGGGTAACCGGCGCTGTCCAGCGCCAGGGACGTTTCGCCGTTGTTCACGTCGGCCGTATCCACGGTCTGTCGCTGCCAACCGAGGCCGTTCCAGTGGGTGTAGAGCAGATCACTGTCATCCCGGTTGACGTAGCTGATGTGGGGTTGGTCCGCGCTGTCCAGCGCCAGGGAGGTGCCCTGGCCCGTGTTGCCGTCGGTATCCACGGTTTCGATCTGCCAGGCCGCGCCGTCCCAACGGGCGTACCTCAGCTCACTTTCCATCTCGGCCCAGTAGCTGATGTGCGGGAAGCCGGCGCTGTCGAGGGCCAGCGAGGAGTCGTGGCCCGCGCCGGTCGTGGTCTCCACGGTCTGGATCTGCCAGGCGCTGCCGTCCCAGCGGGCGTACTTCAGCAGGTAGTGCGTGAAGTCGAAGTAGGAGATGTGCGGCAGGTCGTCGCCGTCCAGCGCCAGCGCCGTCTCGTGGCCCACCTGGTCATTGCCATCCACGCTTTCGATTTGCCAGGCGCTGCCGTCCCAGCGGGCGTACTTCAGGTCGTCGTTCGTCGAGTCGCCGTAGCTGATGTGGGGATAGCCGTTGCTGTCGAGCGCCAGGGACGGCACCATGCCCACCTCATCCTCGGTGTCCACGGCGTCCACCTCGGGGACACACGGACAGTCGTTGTCGTTCGAAATGTCGCAGCCCGCCGGGCAGCAGCCGTCGCCGTCCGCGCAGCTCGTGATGGGCTGGTAGCTGCACTCGGCGGTGCACTCGTCTGCGCTGCCCAGCAGGCTGTCTGTGGTGCAGACGTCGTTGTCGTCGCAGGCGGTGGGGCACGTGCCGGGCGGATCGCAGGTCTCGCCGGGATCGATCACGTCATTGTCACACAGCGAGCCGCCGGCGTCGCTGTCACAGGCCGAGCCCCAGAGCGCTCCCAGGAACAACACGGAAATCATCAGCAGTCGAGTCTTCAAGCGGTCCTCCTCGTTGTCATGCAGTGCTGGCTCGCTGCTCCCGGGCGTTAGCCGAATCCTCGGGGTCACACAAGTGCAGCGCCGACAGTACGCGAATTCGATGTGCAGGGGACTATAGAGGAAGCCGGGTAAATTGTCTCCGAGCATCGCAGCGGATTCCCGGGTTACAGGAACGGCTGCTCGCGGGCTGATGACTCCGTCGGCGGCCGCGATGGAGAGTCAAAGCGAACACGAGCAACGTGTCGGCGCAGCGGTGTGGTATGTTCAATGGACCGGGACAGAGTGACAACCGAGAAACTGGAGAGGATTGCCATGAGCAAAAGAACGAGCCGCGCCTTGGCCGTCGCAGTGATGGCCTTCGCTCTTCCCCTGGCCCTCGGCGCGTGTGGGGAGGAGCAGAAGGACTACATTCTCAAGGACGAAAACGGGAACGACTTCAGTTTGTTGTTCCATTTCTGGGCGTCCTCGGAGCCCGGCTCCTCCGCCCTGTTCAGTGTGGGCGACGCCGGCGGGCACTTCACCACCGATGACAACGAGACGGTCAACTTCACCTACGCCCTGGTGCGCCGCTACCAGCTCACAAGCGGCGACTGGCTCAACGAGCTCGACCTGACGGTGACAGCGTCGGAGAGCACGCTGTTCGAGGTGGGCCGAACCTACTACATCACGATCTTCATCTACACCGTGGCGGGCACGGACTACCTCAACCTCGTCATCGATGACAGCCTGCCCTATCCTACGTCGGGCTCGCCCTATCCGAGCGCCTCCTTTCCCATGTTCCGCGAGTTCTATGACTGACAGAGTGAGCAAGGGGACGGTCCGAACTTCTCAACCTTTTTCGCCCCGTTCGTCGCGCAACATGGGAACGATGCGTCACACCGCAGGGTCAAAAGGTTGAATCGTTCGGACCGTCCCCTTCTTCCTTTGCGTGGTACTCTTTGCAGAGCATGCGGAGAGTTGTCACAGCGCTTCTGGTGCTACTGGTCGCGGCGCCGGTGCCGGCCTGCAAGAAGCCGAAGCTGGATCCTTCGGCCAGCTATGGTAGCGACCCGATCAATATCAAGCAAAAAGAGGGTGAGATGCTGCTGCCCAAGGAGATCCCGGGGGAGCGGGACCACGTGGTGCAACTCCACATCTCGGCCTCGGCGGTGCTGGTGTTTGGGGAGGCCGTGGTGACGGTGAAGGACGGCAAGGTGGATGAGCTGGCCAAACGCGACGGCCCGGACGGGTTCTTCATCGATCCGTTGTTCAAGCGGCTGAAGAAGGAAGCCGGGAAGCGCAAGCAGGCGGAGAAGGAGGGCGGGCTCGCCTTTCGCGGGGAGGCGATGATCGTGGCGCACAGGGGGACGCCCTATCGGCTGATCGCCGAGGTGCTCTACACGATGAACCAGGCCGAGTTCGTGACCTACCAGTTCGTGATCGCCCAGCGGTAGCCATGGAGGGAGGCAGCTCGGCGGCCCGCTCGTCGGGCGCCGTGGATCGAGTGTCCGGGGCCGTCGCGGAGTCGGGCGGAAACCGGCCCGAGTGATTTTCACTCGACCCCGATCCTGCGCGTTTTTCGTCGAAATGAGGCAGAAACCGCCCCGAGTGGGGGCTCACTCGACCCCGATCCTGCGCGTTTCAGGGCGAAATCAGGCAGAAACTGTGTCGAGTGATTTTCACCCGACCGCGATCCTGCGTGATGGTGCGGCCGGCTCTGTCAATGCGCGAACCGGTGGTTTGTACGCAACCTTCCACTGGCACGTTCGATAACCACACATGACAACCGAACCAAGGAGGAGCCATGAGCAGTCTCGGCTACCACATCCGAATTCGCCTGAGCGACGATCGTGTGATCGCGTCTGATCAAAGACAGCGGCGGATACTCGCGCGAGCCGTGCTAGAGCAGGGACGTTCCAGCGGACTATTTGTCTTCGGATTTCCCGATCACCATCTGCACATCGGTGCACGCTGCAACCGGAAGGACGCGGGTGGGTTGGCGCACCGCATCGGAGTCAGCCTCAAGCGTCGGCTCGACCTGCCGGTTGGGTTCGTGCAGCACCCGCCCAAGCCCATCGCTGACACCTGGCACGCCTACAACCTCGTAGAGTACCTCCTGACGCAGCCGGAGCACCACGAGCTCGATCCCCGGCTCGATCCGCGGCACGACGCCAGCAGCCTGCCCGACCTGCTGGGTCTGCGACTTGTGGGCAGCTACGCGGCGCAGCACGTGCGGCGCTGGCTCCCGCGGCTGAGACGGACAACCGCGCTGAAATGGCTGGGTGTCCCCACCCTGGAGCCGGCAGATGAGCCGCTGTCCGGCATTGTCGAGGCGACGCTTGCCGCCGGGTGTCGCAGCGATCTCGCGGGATCTGCGAAAGAGGTGATCGACTTGCGGTGCGCCGCGGTGAAGATCATCGGCAATCGCTACCCAATCGCGGAAATTGCGTCGATGCTCGACGTGAGCCGCCGAACGGTCGTCTGGCTCCGCGGCCGTCCGGTCAGTGAACAGCTCCTACGCGCGGTTCGCCTGCAGCTCAACCTGTCTGCGCAAAAGAACCTGGCGCACTGCCCGGAGCGAGCCGAGCTGGGCTAGAGCGTGCCGAGGGCCAGGGTGATGCGGTGGTACATGCAGGCCGTGCGGAGCACGCTCACACCGTCGGGTTTCGAGAGGACCCAGCGGTTGGTCTTGGCGTCCCGGCGTACCGAGCAGCCGCCCGCCGGGATGGTGTGCCCGACCTTCGGGTTGGTGGCGTCCCGGGGGATCTCGCGCACGGCGTCCATGGTGCGTACGATGTCGTCGTAGCGGATGGTCGGCTCGGGCACGATCACCAGGTTGTGCCGATTCGCCGGGTCGAGGTAGTGCTTCGGGTCCCGGTACTTCTTGGCGAACAGGTACCACAGGTGGTGGCGCAGCAGCTGGATGGTGTTGTCGTCATACCTGCTGTTGTAGGTAGGAAAGCACACCTTGCCGGGCCTGACCTTCCGGGAGGGGGGGCACTCGAGCCCGTGCCTCGACTTCAGGATGTAGCCCTGGTCGGTCATCACCAGCGTGAGGTTGAGCCTGAGGTTGCGCCTGAGGGAGGAGAGCCTGGGCGTGACCTCGGGCTCGTCCTTGATCTTGGCCCTGGACAGCTCCAGCCACTCGCCGAAGAAGCCGTGGATCAGCGTGCCGACCTGAACCTTGAGCGGGTAGCTCGAGCCGAGCTCATGGTCCATGATCGCTCTCCAGTAGGCCCTGCCCTCCTCGAACTCGTGGTCGAGGAGGGGTGGTTTTTTGACCGGCTTTCCCGAGCGGCAATGCGATGCACAGAACTTGTTGCGCTTCTTTGCAAGCTTGGCGCAATAGGCACACTGGCAGATATCGAGTACCTGCAGCATCTCGTCGGAGCTTTTTGACCGGGCCAGTCGCGGCCAGACCTCGGCGCATTTGGGCGCGGAGAACAGCTTGCCGCAGGCCGCGGCGAGGACTTCGACCCGCTCCTGCAGGGGTTTCTTCGGCGCGGTTTGGAAGGCCAGCTTGCAGGCCGCGATGGCGCCGTGGGGGTTCGGGTGGGCCCCGACCCGCTCCGGCGGAGGGTTCCAGTCGCAGCGACCGTAGCAACCCGGCAGGCAGACGTAGCCCACGGTCAGGGTGACCAGACAGAGCAGCGGCGTGAGCCGGCTCGGTGCGAGGTGTTTTCGGGCCATGGTCTGCTGAGAGTATAGCGCAGCGGCGCGGGGTGGGGGGCGTAGCGGTGGAGGCGGACCTGATCACCTGGTACCAGGCGCAGGGCAAGTACAAGGTCTACCACCTCGTGGCGCACCTGAAGGTGGGAGGCAAGGATGTCCGTTGCGGGAGCAACCGGATGATCGGGGCCGGCAACGAGGCCGAGCTGGCCCGCTTCCTGGCCGCCTGCCGCAGCTTGAAGAAGAAGTAGAAATGGGTCAACGACGCGGGGCGGGGGTGGCGTAGAGGCGGATGCGGTCCTCGAGGGTGGTGTCGGGGGCCTTGGGGTCGGCCTTGCCGGTGTAGAAGGGGGACATGCGCGCGATCTTGCGGCGGACGAGGGGAGAGGCGAGGCGGGCGAGGGGGCGGAGCAGGCCCATGTCCTTGGCGAGGAACCGGAAGTAGTCCTCGGGATCGCACTTCTGGTACTCGAGCAGCTCTTGGCCCTCGGTAGTGTCCATCCAGTCGGTGTAGAACCAGCTCTCGTCACGCTCGGGATCACCTTGGACATAGGCCTCCTCGGGCAGCATGCCCACGCCCACGGCGGAGAGGATGGAGGCGATGTAGAAGCGCTGGCGCTGCTTCCACTTGTCGTTGCCGGAGATCATGAGGGTCTTGCCCACGGCCAGACCTTCGGCGGCCCGGGTGGTGGCCAGGCCGGCGTCCTCCACGTGGCAGCCGTGGGAGCGGGAGTCCAGGGGGATGATGAAGTTGATCTTCAGGCCCGCGGGATCGATCTTGCGGCTGTAGACCCGGGGAAAGACGATGCCGTAGCGCAGGATGGTGTAGGGCAGGCCGGACTCGAGCAGCAGGTCCTCGCACTCGATCTTGATGCGGGTGTAGCCGTCGCAGCTCGCGCGCGGGGTGTCGGCGGCCAGCTCGGGCAGCTCCCGGGCGCCGTTGCGGTAGCCGTGCACGGTGTGGCTCGAGGCAAGGATGAACAGCGGCGGCTTGGCGAGCCCCCGGGCCGCGTCGATCATGTGGCGGGTGCCGCCGAGGTTGATGGCCTCGGAGCGCTTGAGGTCGTCGAAGAAGTGCGGCGGGATGATGGAGGCGAGGTGGATGACCACCTGCGGCTGCACGTCCTGCACCAGGGCGATCACCTGATCCCGGTCGGTGATGTCCAGCCAGTTGGTGGTGAACTTGCAGGCGCGCTGCAGCTTGGCCTCCACCTCGGAGTTGGCCTTGGTGTGCACGTCGGTGCCCCAGACCTCGTGACCGCGCTCCCGCAGCAGCCCAATGGTCTCGCGCCCGATGGTGCCGAAGGCACCGGTGATGACGATCCGTTTCGACTCGCTCATGGCAGTACTCCCGTGAGCGGATTTTTTACCGCAGTGGCGAGCGGTCTGCAACCGGCTTGCCATTCCCCGGACTTTGGGGGAAAGATACCGAACCGATGAGCTGGTGCACGGGCAATACGACCTACGACACGGTGCTGACCATTGCGCTGGTGTACGCGGCGCTGGCGGCCGTGGGGTCGGTGTTCGTTGAGTCTCCCTACGGGCGGTTCGCCTCGGACAAGTACGGGATCAACATGGGGCCGCGGCTGGGCTGGTTCCTCATGGAGCTCCCCTCGACCGTGGTGTTCGTGTACTTCTTCTTCGCGGGGGCGCGGCGGGGGGAGCTGGTGCCGCTGATCTTCCTGGGCATCTGGCTGATCCATTACGCGAACCGGGGCTTCATCTTCCCGTATCTGATCCGCGCGGCCAAGGGCCAGAAGGCGAGCTTCAGCCTGATGGTGGTGAGCGCCGGCTGGTTCGCCACCTCCCTGCACGGCTACCTGAACGCGGCCTACGTGACGACCTATGGCTCTCACTACACGATGGCGTGGCTCACGGATCCGCGCTTCCTGATCGGCATTACGATCTACTACGTCTCCTTCGCGGCCAACCTCCACTGCGACAGGATCCTCCGCAACCTGCGCACGCCCGAGGAGGCGGCCGCGGGCGAGAAGGTGTACCGCATCCCCCGGGGCGGGCTGTTTTGCTGGGTGAGCAGCCCGAGCTACCTGACCGAGCTCACCGCCTGGGCCGGGTTCGCGCTGTGCATCTGGTCGCCGGGGGGCGTGTTCATCCTGGCCATCAGCCTGGCCAACCTGGTGCCCCGGGCCTTTGCCACCCACCGCTGGTACAAAGAGCGGTTCCCCGACTATCCGCCCGAGCGCAAGGCGCTCATTCCGTTCCTGCTGTAGCGGGCGTTTCCAGGGGGTCGACGTCGGCCACGAAGAACCGCGCGCGGGCAACGCGGCGCGGGCGCTTCTGCACGTCGAGCAGGGCGATGCCGTGGGCGCCGGCGGCCTTCAGGGTGAAGCGCGCGGAGATCCTCCAGCCGCCGGCCTTGACGTCGGTGAGCACGAGGGCGTCGGCGCCGCTACCGTCGCCGTCGCTGTCAGGGCCGAGGGCGTCGAGGAATTGCGCGGTGGACAGGGGCGTGCCCGCGGGCCACTCGAAGGGCTCGCCGTCCGGCAAGAGCTTGGCCAGGGCCGCGGTGTCCCGGGCGTTGAGGGCCTCGGTGAGGCGGGCCGCGAGGCGGTGCAGCTTCTTGCCGGTGCCGCGGATCATGCCCCGGGTGTAGCCGGCGGTGCCCCCCAGCCGTTGGATCTTGAGCATGCGCCAGGTCTGGGAGTTGATGGCGGAGAGCCCTTTCCAGCCGCCCCGGAGGGCCTGGCCGGGCGTCTTCCGCAGCTCCCAGTAGGCGGCGAGGTGCCGGATCTTGAGGGCGTCCTCTTCCTCGGTGAGCTCGTAGAGGATGTGGGCCGGCACCTCCACCTGGAACCCGTTGGGCAGGGTGGTGTGGATCAGCACGTCCCGGAGCACGAAGGGCAGGGACACGATGTCGAGCCGCGCCTCGAAGCGGACCTCGTTCGGCGCGATGAACAGCTCGTAGAACCGCCCGAACTCGTCGTCGCCGGCTTTTCCCCGTACCCGGGCGCCCCGGTGGTGCGGCCGGGTGCCCACGGGATCCTCGATCACCGCGTCAGAGGAAAAGAGCGCCAGCCAGCCGGCCTTGTCCCGCGCCGCCACCATGGCGGGTGATCGCTCCACGGCCGTCAGGTAGTCCTGCTTGGTGAACTTGCTCGTCATGGTTGCTCTGGAGGGGGGCGTCGGCAAGGACTCCGCTAGTACCCGTCGTCTTCCTGCTCGAGGAGCTCGAGGGCCGCGGTGACGTCTTCGCTGTCCCGGAGGAGGCGGCAGGCGGCCACCGGGTCGCCGGCCTCCTCGATGTTCTCCTTGTAGTAGACCTCCACCAGGCCGCGCTCCTGGGCGTGCTGGAAGATGGCCTGCTTGACGCGGACGTCGGTGGTGCCGACGTTTTCGTAGTTCATGGCCTTCTTGATCAGATAGCCCACGCCCACGAAGGGGAGCCGGTCCTCGAGCCAGCTCACGAGCCTGATGAAGCGAACCCAGTCGTAGCCGTCGCCGTCGAAGTCCGGGGCGCCGGCCACCGCGGCGTGGCTGCTCGAGGAGGCGCGGGGCGTGCGGCCGTGGCCCTCATGCGGCGCGGCCTCGCCGGGCTGCAGGAGCTCGTCCAGGGTGAGGGTCTCGTGGGCGCCCGTGGCGATGCCCGAGTCCAGCTCCGCGTCGGGCGCGATCACCACCACCCGGCGGGAGTGCTCCCGGATCCGGAGGGTGAGCTCGGCGAGCACGGCGTCCCCGGCGATGAGCACCACCACGTCGGCCCGGCCGGTGGAGTGGAGGTGTGAGACGGCGTCGAGCCCCATGGCCAGCAGGGACGCGGGCCCGCGCGCCGCGATCACGAGCCGCGGCTCCACCCCGGCGTCCCGGAAGGCGTGGGGGCCGGTGTGATCCCCGGACCAGTCATCGTAGGCCCGGGCCACGGCGACGCGACCGAGGCTGCGCGCGAAGCGCACGGCGGCCCGGGCGAGCTCGGTCGGTTCGGGGGGCGAGTCCTCTATCCGGGCGTAGGAGCGACGCAGGCTCTCGTGATCGATGAACAGGGCGATGCGATTGTCCGGCTGCTGGTCGGACCGGGTTCCGAACGAGGGAGAGAGGGACATGATGTACAACGCTTTGCGGCTAGAGGGTTATCCGAAATAACGCTGCCGAGAAAAATGATAGCAGGGGCGGGAAAAAAGATCGAGCACGAGCCGGAGCCCGTGCTCGGCGAAGGGGGGGAGGAGGTCAGCGGGAGCGTTTGCTGCGGGAACGTTTGCCGCCGGAACGGCCGGCGGGGGAGCGCCGGCGCTCGGACTTGGCGCGGCGGGCCTTGCTGCGCTTCTTGCGCGGGGGCTTGAGGCGGCGAATGGTGGTGGGGCCTTCCACGGTGAGGTGGGCCTTGGCGCGAAGGAAGGTGCGCTTGCCGATCCCCTTGACCCGCATGAGGTCGCGGATGGTGTTGAACCGGGTCTTGGACCGGTAGGCCACGATGCGCTTGGCCGTGGAGGGGCCGACCCGCGGGAGCAGGGCGAGCTGCTGCGTCTCGGCGGTGTTGATGTTCACCTTGCCGGTGACGTGGGTGCCGCGGCGCCCCCTGGCGTTCGCCGGGGTGACCACGGCGAACAGCGCGGGCAGCGCCAGGGTGAGCAGGGCTTGGGCAAAGAGCTTGTTTCTGGTCATTGGACTTCTCCGTGTGTAAGGTTGTGACTCGTTTCTCGTCGGCCGACGGACGCGGAGTATTGCAACCGCGATGCCAGGCCGCCCAGGAGCAGACGAGAACGGGCGAAGTGTGGATGATCCGTGGGGATCGCAGCGACCGGCCGGCGCTCGCCCAGGGCCACACGGATGCCTGCGGATGGGCACCCCGTCCGAAAACCGGGCGCAGCGTCCGGTTTTCGTGCGGGCGCCCCGACGGCCGTCACCGAGGGAGCCATGACACCCGAGCAGCTGGACGAGATCCTGAACAAGACCTTGGACGACAACCACCTCTCCCGCGGGGAGAAGCGGGCGCTCACCGAGATCCTCGCCGACGACCAGCCGGACGAGCGTCAGCTCGAGGTGTTCCGCCACGAGGCCTTCCACGTAGCTCGGGATCACCTGCACGACCCCCGGGATCGGGAGATCGTGCAGTGGCTGGAGGACGTGACCAAGCTGCTGCTGCCGCGGCACGCCGACGAGGTCGTGGCCGAGGCGCGGTTCAGCCCGGGGGAGGACTGCGTGCACCGGGTCCTGAGCCTGTTCTCCCACGCCGCGCGCGAGGTGGACGTGTGCGTGTTCACCATCACCGACAACCGGATCGCGGACGCCGTGGTGGAGACCCACCGGCGAGGGGTGAAGGTCCGGGTGATCACCGACTCCTTGAAGGTCTACGACCAGGGCTCGGACATCCCGCGGCTCCAGGAGGCCGGCATCGAGGTGCGGGAGGATCACTCGGAGCACCATATGCACCACAAGTTCGCCGTGTTCGACCGCCGGCTGCTGCTCACCGGCAGCTTCAACTGGACGCGCAGCGCCACGGCCTTCAACCAGGAGAACATCGTGGTTTCCAGCGAGCCCCGCCTGGTGCACGCCTTCCGGGGCGCCTTTGACGGGCTGTGGGAGCAGTTCCGGCTGTAAGCGCCCGCCGAGAAATAATCCGATCGCTCAGGGCGCCGAGCCATCCCGGCTCGCTTCGTTGCCAGGCGGTACCATATTCCCGATATGCGCCCTTCTGGCGCCTCGCGAGACGGGCGCCTCGACGCCCTGAGCCGACCAACCTGTCGCTGCGCGGACCCTGACTGTATTGTGAGAAACAGAGCTCCAGGGGGTTGGACTCGGGTCGGAGGTCGACTATGCTGTCCGGGTTGGGGCACGGGGCCCCGTGGCAGTCCTTTTCACAGAGCCGAGGTGATCTCATGAAACGTAACAATAGGTTTTCGTCCGTCTGGTTGGTGATCGCGGCGTGCGGCGCCCTGGCGGCCGCCGGCTGCGGAGACGACGGCGCGTCCGGCGCAGACTGCGGCAACGGGGTGCTCGAGGGGGACGAGGAGTGTGACGACGGCAACAACCTGAACGGCGACGGCTGCACCGGCTTCTGCCTGCTCGAGGGCGGTCCGGTGTGCGGCAACGGCATCATCGAGGGGACCGAGGCGTGCGACGACGGGAACAGCACACCCGGCGACGGCTGCGCCGCGGACTGCACCCTGGAGGTGGCGCCCGGCTGCGGCAACGGCGTGGTGGAGGTGAACGAGGAGTGCGACGACGGGAATCTCACCGCCTGCGACGGCTGCTCGGCCACCTGTGACACCGAGGCCTGCGGCAACGGGCTGACCGAGTGCGACGAAGAGTGCGACGACGGCAACGCGGTGAACGGCGACGGCTGCTCGTCGCTCTGCGTGACCGAGGTGGTGCTCTGCGGCAACGGCACCGTGGACGCCGGCGAGGAGTGCGACGACGGCAACACCACGGACGGGGACGGCTGCGCCGCGGACTGCACCCTGGAGGTGGCGCCGGGCTGCGGCAACGGGGTGCTGGAGGCGGGCGAGGACTGCGACGACGGCGACACCGTGGACTGCGACGGCTGCTCGGCCACGTGCGCCTTCGAGGTGTGCGGCAACAACATCACCGAGTGCGCCGAGGAGTGTGACGACGGCAACACCACGAACGGCGACGGCTGCGCCGCGGACTGCACCCTCGAATCCGTGTGCGGCGACGGCACCCAGGAGGGCCTCGAGGAGTGCGACGACGGGAACCTGACCGACTGCGATGGCTGCTCGGCGAGCTGCACCATCGAGGTGTGCGGCAACGGCACCCGGGAGTGCGCCGAGCAGTGTGACGACGGCAACACCACCGACGGCGACGGCTGCCAGGGCAACTGCATGAACCCGGTGTGCGGCGACGGCATCGTGGACACGGGGGAAACCTGTGACGACGGCAACACCTCCAACACCGACGCCTGCCTGAACACCTGCGTCCCGGCGAGCTGCGGCGACGGCTACGTGCAGGCGACGGTGGAGGACTGTGACGGCAACGGCGCGGGCACCCCCGGAGAGACGGCCACCTGCGATTCCGACTGCACCACCGCCGTCTGCGGCGACGGCACGGTCAACACGACCGCGGGGGAGGCCTGTGACGACGGCAACGCCACGGACTGCGACGGCTGCCGGAACAACTGCACCGTGCCCGCCTGCGGCAACGGGGTCGTGGAGTGCGCCGAGGAGTGTGACGACGGCAACCTGACCAGCGGTGACGGCTGCGACTCGAGCTGCGCGACCGAGGGGCCCGTGTGCACCCAGGACTTCGAGCTCACCTGCGGGGACACGGACAGCTGGAACAACAACGGCACCGGCTCCACGGACGTCATCGACTCCTACCCCTGCGAGCCGACCTGGACCGAGAGCGGCCCGGAGTACGCCTACTGGTTCACCGCCCCGGGCAGCGGCGACGTGACGCTGGCCCTGAGCAACATGACCGCCGATCTGGATGTGTTCGTGATCAGTGACTCGGGCGGCACCTGCATGCCCGCGAGCTGCACGGACTCCGGGGACGACGGCCTGACCTTCACCGCCACGGCGGGGGAGACGTACTACATCGTCGTGGACGGGTACCAGGGCGCCATCAGCAACTACACCCTCGACCTGACCTGCGACACGGCCATCACCTGCGGTGACGGCGCCGTGGACGCGGGCGAGCAGTGCGACGACAGCAACACCACCGCCTGTGACGGCTGCTCGGCCACCTGCCAGCTCGAGGTGTGCGGCAACAACGTCACCGAGTGCGGCGAGCAGTGCGACGACGGCAACACCACCAGCGGCGACGGCTGCCAGGCCAACTGCCTGCTCCCGGTGTGCGGCGACGGCATCGTGGATCCCGGCGAGGAGTGCGACGACGGCGGCACCACCCCGGGGGACGGCTGCGACGCGACCTGCCACGCCGAAGTCCCGACGTGCACCGCCGGTTGGTCCCTCTCCTGCGGCGGCTCTGACTTCTGGAACAACGGCGGAGCCGGGTCCACCGACGTTTTTGACAGCTACAGCTGCGGCGGCTGGGACGAGTCCGGACCGGAGTACGCCTACACCTTCGTGGCCAACCAGAGCGCTGCGGTCACCGTGGATCTGAGCGGCATGACCGGCGATCTGGACGTGTACGTGCTGAGCAACACCGGCGGCATGTGCGACGCCAACAACTGCCTGGCCTACGGTGACAACCAGGCGACCTTCACCGCCACGGCCGGGCAGAGCTACTTCATCGTGGTGGACGGCTACCAGGGCGCCGTGAGCGACTACACCATCGATCTGACCTGCGTGGGCACGGCGCAGCCCGGGGACGAGGGGCAACCCTGCACCCAGGACACCGACTGCAACGAGGGCCACTGCCGTGATGAGGCCAACGACGGCTACCCGGGCGGCTTCTGCGCCCAGGACTGCATCTTTACGACCTGCGCCGACGCGGCCACGGAGTGCTTCGCCTTTGCCGGCGGCGCCGAGTACTGCATCGTGAACTGCGCGACCCAGGCGGACTGCCGCCCCGGCTACGGCTGCTGGGACATCGGCACCAACGGCAACATCTGCCTGCCCGACTGCGACGCCGACGGCCAGTGCACCGACACCGGGGCCTGCAACGAGTACTTCGGCTATTGCGCCATGGACTTTGGACGCGCCGTGGACGGCTCGCCCTGCACGGCGGACGGCGACTGCGAGAGCGGCTACTGCATCGACCAGGTCAACAACCCGAGCTGGACCGGCGGCTACTGCTCGTCCTTCTGCACCCTCCCCCTGGACAACTGCCCCGGGGACGGCTCCTGCGAGGCGATCTTCGGCCTCACCCTGCTGGGCGGCTGCCTCGACGGCTGTACGGGTGACAGCGACTGTCGCCAGGCCGACGGCTACACCTGCCAAGGCGGGGTGTGCCGGCCCTGAATCACCAGGGCAGCCCAGCCGACAGCAGGTCTATCCCCAGGACCTCGACCAGCTCCACATCCCCAACTGCGAGCCGCGGCGGACCCAAGCCGCGGCGGACCCAAGCAGAGAAGTCGGTTCGCGTGAGGCGATATCACGCGGGAGGGTGCTGCCTGAACCCGTTGCGCCTGAACCCATTGCGTCTACACGCTTCGCTCGAGCAGTAGGATAGTGGCGTGACAACAGGGAGTTGCCGTGGGAGGCAACGGAAAACCCGTGGCGTGGATTGCGCCGCCCGGCCATGCCGACCCGCTCCCTGACCGTATCCATTTCACCGCCAAGGTCGAGCAGCTTCTGCGGCCAACCGAATGCCATAGGGGGCTGACCCTGGAGCGGCATTCACAAGGCGGGGCATGGGTCGGGACGGTGAGCGGCTTGTGTTGCGCGCGGATCCGCCCGTGGAATACGATACTGGGGTTGATCTGTCACAATTGTCGGTCCGCATTACCCGGAGGTAGCAATGCGTCGCATCCCGTTCTTTCTGGTATCGCTGGTGGTCCTGGCAATGGTCTGTCCCGCCTCGGTGCTCGCCAAGCTGTGCAGAGATCTTCAGTCCCGCGATCAGGCGGCCTGCAAGGCCGCCGTGGGGCAGCAGTGCGGCAGCGTCAGCGGCTACTGGCCCAAACGCAGGTGCGAGGAGGGCGTGGCAGGGGGCTATGACTCCTGTGCCAAGCCGGCGGCCCTCACGGCCTGCCGGATGGTCAACCGGGAGCGCAGGGCCGTCTGCGACGTGGTCGCCTCGCGTATGAACGACAAGAACCTGGGCGCCTGGCTCAAGGCGGTCGGACAGTTCCCCGCGCTGCTCGAGCGGCTCAAGCGCGTGCGCTCCATGCTCAAGGGGTGCGGCTGGAACATCGGCTGCAGCAGCCCCCGCCAGTGCCGTTGCAAGTGCGGCAATTCCTTTGGGGTGTGAGGGACTGCCCGGCTCGACGGGCGCAAGTACTGGCGCGAATTCGTGACGTCGTTCAAGTCCACCGTGGACATTCGCCTGAACTGGATCAAACAGAACGAAGCCGGCAAGCAGTGGCTGGACGCCGCCGATCGCGCCCGCAAGCTGGTGGGGCTGATTGAGCGGGTCATCCAGGCGAACCGGGGCGCGGTGCTCACCGCCCAGAAGTACAAGACCGACGACTCGGCGCTGGCCGCCCTGATCCCCGGCTTGCTCAAGCGCGCCGCGGCCAACGAGCAGCGCCACAAGCGCGAGCTCGCCAAGCGCCGGTGCCCCCGGGGACCGGGTTCGAAGCTGTTTGGCAAGCTCGCCAAGCGCTACTTTGCCAACGCCAACGCCAAGGCCGACGAGCGCGTGGTGCGCTTCGGGCTCAACGGCGGCAAGACGCGCACCTACCACCCGCACCTGGGCGTGCTGCGCCATCGTGAACGAGCACCAGCAGGGCGTCGCCTGCGTGCGGCGCAAATTCATGGCCACGGGCAAGAAGGACTGCTTCTTCATCTACCTGAACTTCCGCCGGGGCAGGTTCGTTCGGGATCGCAAGTGGGGCCCCTGGCAGGTCCGCAACCTCTCCCACTTCACCGAGGTGCTCTGCAACAAGATGCCGTAGGGGGTCTGACCCCATATCGGCATTCCCGTCCACTGCGGCCCCGGCCGGTGCGCCGCCACCTGCGACGGCCCCTCCGCGCCTATGATGGACGGGTGCGCGAGCGCCAGCGAGTGCGTCGAGTGCGGGGCAGGGGCACCCCCGGGCTGCGCTCTGGGCCGAAACCTCACCGATGTGGCCGATGGTTTCTTGTTCGACAGACGCTCAATCTGTCGGCTCGCGACCCAACAGTGCGCGAACCCAGCTCGGCGCAGGATCGCAAAGGAGCTGGAGCTCACCGTCGCGGATGAACGCCACTGTGCGGAAGGGCTCGTCCCAGCTGGAGTTGTCGAGGATGTGCACTTCATCGGCGATGGCAATCGCCTGCGCTACGTTGTCGAACGTGCGAGGAAGTCGCGAGCGAACTTTTTGTTCGGGGACGTCGTGGCCCCCTTCGCTGACGCGCTGAGAGATGCGCGCCAAATTCAGCTCGGGATCGTCCAGGTGGATGAACACCAGGATCACCTCGTACCCCAGGGCCTTCGCTTGGGCGGTGAAGTCGATCTTCGACGGGTGGGAGTACACCGTCTCGAAACAGAAGGACAACCCCTGGTCGAGCAGGTCCTGCCGCATGCGCTCGGCGAGCACAGCGGCCTCGTAGCTCACGTCCTCGCGCGCTTCCGGCGATAGAGTGCGGGCGATGCTGTCGGCGTTGATGAATGGCAGTCCTTTGGGCTTCAGAAACAGCTCGTAGAAGCTGGTCTTGCCCGCTCCGTTGCCCCCCACGAGCAACCACAGCTGTTTGTCGCTCAAGCGCTGTTTGTCGCTCAATGCTCCACCGGAACGAATTCGCCATCTTTGAACATGCCCACGGTCCGCGTGCCGTCGGATGCAATTCGCTCCAGGTGACCGGGGTGAGAGTGGCTTTTCTGGTATTTGACCGCTGCGCTGGTCACGCGAGCGCCGAGGTTTTTCTCGCGTCGGCGCTGATCCACATCGGCGAACACCTCCTCCGATGACACCGGCCCTCCTGCCGTGTGCTCGACGATGATCCTTGCGAGCCCTTCGCGTACCGCGATCAGCTGCTCCTGGCTCACCATGGATTCGAGCGCACGGCCGAGCTCAGCCCAGTACTCGATCTGACGCGGGAGCGATCGCTTGTATAGCTGCGCGGTTGCCTTGGCTTGACGAACCAACGCTGCATCCAGACGGAGGGGGATGGAAGTGGACATATCTACCTCGTCCGCTGCGATGTACTGCGTTATGCAGCGTTATGCAGCGTTATGCTACAAGGGTAGCACGGCGATCCTGTTCGATCAAGGATGGGGGACGAAATGTCCGTCAATTGTCCGTCGCCACAATCCCGTCGGCCGCGTAATCAAATGACTTCTCGCCCATCGCTCCCCTCTGCCGCCCGGACCTTGTTGCGCGTGCAGGCCCGGTTCTGGCGTCGACTTCTGAGCCGGACCAGCGCGAAGAGGAGCAGCAGCATGGTGAGCCCGGCGGGGGGGGCGGCGCCGGGGCCGGCGCCGGGGGCGCAACCGGGGGCGGCGCCGGGGGCGTTGCAGGAGCAGCCGCCCCGGGGGCCGGGCTCTACGAGGACGGTGGCGTCGTCGTTGTCCTGGCCGCTGGTGGACTGCACGGTGAGGCGGACGCGGCAGGGGGTGGGCTCGGACACGTCGGGGGCGGTGAACAGGGG
>JBDRSE010000045.1:0-13214 GCA_043825095.1 bacterium | reverse complement strand
GGGTGTAGTCAGCGCGTGTCGACGCGCTGCGGGACGCGTGCGGCGTTGCCGACGCGTAGCCGACGTAGGCCAACCCGAAGGCCAAACCGAAGGCCAAACCGAAGGCCAATCCGAAGGCCAAACCGAAGGCCAAACCGAAGGCCAAACCGAAGGCCACACCGAAGGCCAAACCGAAGGCCAAAAAGGCTGCAACGCGCCCCCGCAAGTGACGTGACGGCGATCACGCCCCACTCCACTCCCACATGAATAACGCTCGAATCCTCTACCTGCACGGCCTCGCGTCGAGCCCCCAATCGCTGAAGGCGTTGTACTTCCGGGAGCGACTCGCGACCGTCGGGTTGGACGTGCGCGTCCCCGACCTCAACGAGGGCGACTTTCGGGGGCTGACCACCAGCCGGGCGGTGGACCTCGCCCTGCGTGAGGCCGCCGAGCTGAGCGCGCCGCTGGTGATCTTCGGCTCCAGCTTCGGCGGTCGGGTCGGCTGCCTCGCCGCCCGCAAGCTGCAGGAGCGGGTCGCCGGGCTCGTCCTCATGGCGCCGGCGTTCTCACTCGAGGGAGTCTGGAGGCAGACCCTCGGGCCGGACGGACCCCAGACGTGGCGCGATGCCGGCGAGCTGGCGGTAGACCATCCCGCCTACGAAGGGGAGGTCCCACTCGGCTACGGTTTCTACGAGGACGCACTGAAAACGGACGGTGTGCCGGAGCTGCGACCGGGCCTGCCCGCGCTGGTGTTCCACGGCGTGCGGGACGACGTGGTGCCCTTCGCCGACTCGGAGCGGTTTGCGCAGAGCAACCCCGGTGCGCGCCTCGTTCCCCTGAACTCGGATCACTCTCTGAACGACCAGCACGTTCCCATGTGGCAGGAGATCGAGCCCTTCTTGGAGAACGTGCTATGATGCTCCGGCACATGGATAGGAGGTATGTTTCGATGCGAACACCAAAGACCACGGCCTGGGCCGTGCTCGGCAGCGTGCTGCTGGCGGCCTATGCCTGCGACGTGCAGCCGGGGAGGAGTGGAGGTCCGGCCGAGGCGCCCGGCGTGGTGGCGCCAGTGGAGCCGTCGGCCAAGCTGAAACCGGAGCCGAGACACCCGGTGAAGCCTGTCACAAAGCGGCCGCCGATCCAGCCGGCGGCTCCGGCGTCGGTGGAGGGACCCAAGGACACGAAGCCGGCGCCGCTGCCCAAGGCCGACAAGGTGCTGGCCATCTTCCACAGCGGGAACGTCGACGGTGAGCTCGACCCCTGCGGGTGAAAGCGGAATCAGCTTGGCGGTCTTGCCAGGCGAGCACTCTACGTTCAGAAGGCCCAGCAGGGGCTGGCAGGCTCGCTCCTCGTGGACGCGGGCAACCTGTTGCTCTATCGGAAGCACTTCCGCGCCGGCCAGGCGGCTGACGAGGCGACGCTCAAGCGGCGCACGGCGCGGGCCGCTGCCATTGCGCAAGTCTATGCCCAGATGAAGTTTCACGGCGTGGCCCTGGGCGCCACGGACCTGGTGCTCGGGCTGCCCGCGCTCCGGGCGCTGGAGCGGGAGCACCGACTGCCGCTGCTGTCGGCCAATCTGCAGTCCACGGCCGGCAAGCGGCTGTTCAAGGCCAACCGCCTGGTCACCCTGGGCGGCGTGAAATTCGGGATCTTCGGGCTGACCGGAGAACAGAACATCGCCCGGGTGAAGATCGATCCGGCGCAGTTCAAACTGGCGGATCCGGTCAAGGCGGCCCAGGCCCAGGTGCAGGAGCTGCGCAAGGCCGGAGCCCAGATCGTGGTGGCGCTGGCGGCGGTGGGTCATCAGCAGGCCCGTCAGGTGGCCGAGGGGGTGAAGGGGATCGATTTCATGTTCGTCTCCGGCACGGGACGACACATGGACAAGGCGGAACGCGTGGGCACGGCCTGGGTGACCGAGATGGGCCGCGAGGGCAAGTACATCGGCCACCTGTCTCTGTACGTTCGTCGGGGCGATCTGACCTTCGAGGACCTCAGCGAACGCTACCAGCTGGCCCAGCGCATCGATCAGCTGCACAAGAGTCTCGCCGGGCTGCGTGCCCGGATGTCCCAGGCGGAGCAGTCCGGCCGGGGGGACTTCCTGCGCCGACGTCTGCAGACCTCAGAGAGCTCCATTCAACGGATGCAGGTCCAGCTCCACAAGGCCAACCGCGTCCAGCCCAAGGGCAGCTTCTTCACCGGCGTCATGACCCCGGTGGCAATGACCCTGCCCCAGGACCCGTCGGTGAAGGCCCTCCTCGCCAAGGCCACCCAGGCCGCCGGACTCAAGCGTCCTCCCGGCACGCATTAGCGACCTTCCCCCGCCGCAGCCGCCTGCGTGCCCGTGCTCGATTCCCCGCTTTTTGTCCCTCCCGAAAACTTGCCCACTTCTCCGCCCGGATCGACACTCACTCAATGAGCATCGAGCCCAAGACAGTCCTGGCGCGGGTAACAGTCGACCAACGCGGCGCGGATCGCCGGGAGCAGCAGGACGAGCCTGTTCTGTCCTCCCTGGAGGTCTTCGAGCGGGAGGAGCGCAACTCGTTCAAGCGCCTGGATCGACGCCGGTCGCTGCGCCGCAACGTGGACGTCCGGCGCCGCATCGCCCGCCAGTAGTCCTGCGCAGGTGTGGGGGGCACCGCCCGGCTGGTGGCGGCCCTTCGGCGGCGACCCGTCGGCACCTCCTTTCCCGACGACTCTGAGTTGACCTCCGGCGGCCGCTTCCCTAGGATGGGGATCCGCCATGAATATCGTAGTGCACCGCGTCGCCATTCAGTTCGAGCAGGACATCTCACTGGTGCGGCAGCGGGCGCAACGATTCGCGGCCCTCGCCGGATTCTCGCCCCGGGACCAGACCCGCCTCGTCACGGCGCTCTCGGAGATCGCCCGGAACGCGCTGCAGTACGCGGAGGGGGGACTGGTGGAGCTGAGCGTCGTGGACGTCGCGCGGAGCCAGTACCTGCAGGTGGTGGTGAAGGACAAGGGGAGCGGCATCGCGCGGCTGGACGACGTGATGAACGACCGGTATCGGTCCAAGACCGGCCTGGGCCTGGGGATCTCGGGGGCGCGGAAGCTCGTGGATCGCTTCTCAATCGAGAGCACTCCCGGCGCGGGAACCACGGTGACCATGTCCCGGAAGGTGCCCGGCTCTGCGCAGCGGATCACGCCCAAGCACATTCGGATGTGGATCGACGAGCTGGCCAAGGAGGAGCCGCGGAGCGTCTACGAGGTGCTGCAGTCCCAGAACCAAGAGTTGGGCATGATGATGGGCGAGCTCCGAGACAAGGAGCGCGAGCTGGACGGCCAGCTCAAGCGGGCCGAGCAGCTCAATACCGAGCTGGAGGCGGAGATCCGCCACCGGCAAGAGGTGGAGCAGGAGCTGATCCAGGCCAAGGAGGCGGCCGAGTCCGCGGCGGAGGCCAAGAGCGAGTTCCTCGCCAACATGAGCCATGAGATCCGGACCCCTCTCAACGCGGTCATCGGCATGACCGGGCTGCTGTTGGACACGCCGCTGCAGCCGGAGCAGCGGGATTTCGTGGAGACCATCCGCGGCAGCGGAGACGCGCTGCTGGCGGTCATCAACGACATCCTGGACTTCTCCAAGATCGAGGCCGAGAAGCTCGATCTGGAAGAGGTGCCGGTGGACCTGCACGACGTGGTGGAGGAGTCGCTGGACCTGCTGGCCCCCAGGGCGGCCGAGAAGGGGCTCGACCTGGGGTATCTGATCGATCAGGAGTGCCCGGACGTGGTGCTCGGCGATCACACCCGACTCCGGCAGATCCTCGTGAACCTGGTGGGCAACGCGGTGAAGTTCACCCACGAGGGCATGGTGGCGATCAACGTGGAGTCGACCGCTGTCGACGACGGGATCCACGAGATCCGCTTCGCGGTGCGGGATACGGGCATCGGCATTCCGCCCGACCGGCTCGACCGCCTCTTCCAGGCGTTCAGCCAGGTGGACAGCTCCACCACCCGTCACTTCGGGGGGACCGGGTTGGGCCTGGCCATCTCGAAGCAGCTCTGCGAGCTGATGGGAGGGCGGATCTGGGTGGAGAGCTCGGGGGTGCGCGGGGAGGGGACCACGTTCTTTTTCACGGTCCGGGGCGCAGCGACGACCTCTGAGGCCCGTGCCCACCGGGCGGAGCGGCAGCCCGAGCTTCGGGGCAAGCGGATCCTGGTGGTGGACGACGTGGCCATCAACCGGCAGATCCTGGAGATGCAGACCCGGAAGTGGGGCATGGAGGCACGCTCCACCGCGTCGGGGGCCGAGGCCCTGGAGTGGATCCTCCAGGGAGATCGCTTCGACGTCGGGATCCTCGACATGCAGATGCCGGGAATGGACGGGATCGCCCTCGCGCGGGCCATCCGGGAGCAGCGACCCGCGGCGGAGCTGCCGTTGTTGCTGCTCACCTCCATGGGCCAGCACGCCCTGGGCGATGCCGCGGCGTTCTTCGACGTCTGCCTGGTCAAGCCGATCAAGGCGGGGGTGCTGCACGACTGCCTGCGGCGCGCCCTGGGCGGCGAGCCTGCCCGGCGGCGGGAGGAGCGCACGTCGGAGCTGTTCGATTCCGAGCTCGGCAAGGAGCGTCCGCTGCGGATGCTGCTCGCGGAGGACCACGCCGTGAACCAGAAGGTGGCGCTGCTGATCCTCGGGCGGCTCGGGTATCGGGCCGATGTGGCTGCGAACGGCCTCGAGGTCCTCGATGCGCTGCAGCGGCAGACCTACGACGTGATCCTCATGGACGTGCAGATGCCAGAGATGGACGGACTGGAGGCCAGCCGCATCATCGTCGAGACCTACCCGGCGGACCGGCGCCCGCGGATCATCGCGATGACGGCCGGCGCCCTCAGCGAGGACCGGGAGCGGTGCCAGGCCGCCGGCATGGACGATTTCGTCTCCAAGCCCGTGCGTGTGGAGGAGCTCACCGAGGCCCTGCGGCGTTGCGAGCGAGTGAGTGGCGGTTCGGACGGCGCGGCGGAAGCCGGTGCGGACGACGCGGCGGCTGCGCCACCGGCGGCTGCCCCTGGCCCGCACGCTGCCCGCGCCGCACCGGCAGACCCCGTGCCCCCCGTCAACCTGGCTCACCTGAACGCGCTCGGCCCGCCGGACCTCGTCCGGGAGCTGATCCAGATCTACCTGGAGGACGCGCCTGACCTGCTCCGGGGGGTGCAGCAGGCAGTGGAGGCCACGGACGCCACCGCGGTTCAGCGCGCGGCTCACGGTCTCAAGGGGTGCTGTGCGAACCTGGGCATCGAGCGGTTGGCAGAGCTGTCCTTCACGCTCGAGCGGGCGGGACAGGCCGCGGTGCTGGACGACGTGGCGGAGATGCTGCACGAGCTGGAGTCTGAATTCGACCGTGTGAAATCGTACCTGGAGGGCCTGCCTCGGGGTTGACACCATTGCCATGGACAGGGAAGGGATGTGGGGTGCGCGGCGGGATTCAGGGCCGGGCTGGCTTGACGGGCGTGAAGCCGGGCTGCGATAATGGCGCATTCGATCAGCGGAATTGGAGTCAGAATGAAAAAGCGATCTACACGTACGATCTGGATGTTGGCGGCTGCCGGACTGCTGCTGGCAGCGTGCGGCGACGACGACGGCGGTGGGACCAACGACGCGGCGGTGCCGGACGCCTCGAACATCCCGGACCTGGACGGCGGTGTGGATGCCGAGCCCGACGCCGGGCCCGTGGACCCGAACCGGGTCGTGTGCGACAACGTCATCGATCCGGTGCCGGGGCAGGCCTGCGGGGTCACGGCGGGCAGCGACGCCCTGCTGCTCAAAGGCACCGTGCTCGGCGGCTCGGTCCTGTACGAAAACGGCACCGTGCTGGTGAGTGACACCCGTCCCAACGCGGAGATCCTCTGCGTGGGCTGCGACTGCGCCGACGAGCCGGAGGCGAACGGCGCCACGGTGGTGTCCTGCGCCGCGGGGGTCATCTCACCCGGGCTCATCAACACGCACGACCACATCACCTTCTCGGTGAGCCAGCCCCGAGGGCACGGCACCGAGCGCTATGAGCACCGTCACGACTGGCGGCTGGGGATTCGGGGACACACCGAGATCAACGTCTACCCCTCGAGCGACTCGTCCCGAGAGGGCATCCTGTACGGGGAGCTGCGGATGCTGTTCGGGGGGGCGACCAGCGTGACCGGCTCCATCGGCAGCGGCAACGCCGGGGGGCTCCTGCGGAATCTCGACAGCGCAACGCACAACGGCGGTCTCGCAGACGTGGACGTCGACTACCGCACCTTCCCCCTGGGGGATTCGGGGGGAACGCTGCTCTCCGGCGGTTGTGACTATCCTCGGATCGACGCGAGCTCGCGCCTCTCGGCCAGTATCTACATGCCGCACATCGCCGAGGGGCTCGACCACGAGGCCCGCAACGAGTTCACGTGTACCTCCTCGGCGGCGGGCGTGGATCTGGTGGAGTCGAACACTTCCATCGTGCACGGCATTGGGCTGACGGCGGTGGATATCAACGTCATCGCGGCCGAAGGAGCCAAGCTGATCTGGTCGCCGCGCTCGAACATCGATCTGTACGGAAACACCGCGCAGGTGGTGACCTTTGCCAACCTGGGCGCCACCGTTGCCCTGGGCACCGACTGGTCGGCCAGCGGCTCCATGAACATGCTGCGAGAGCTGCAGTGCGCCGACTACCTGAACGAGCACCACTTCAGCGGGTTCTTTACCGACCGCGACCTGTGGATGATGGCAACCTTCAACGCCGCGGTGGCCATGGGGGCCCAGGGGCGGATCGGGGTGCTGCAGCAGGGGCGGGTCGCCGACATTGCGGTCTTTGACGGCAGCACCAACGTAGACTATCGGGCCGTGATCGACGCGGCGCCGACGGACGTACTGCTCGTGCTGCGTGGCGGAGAGCTCCTGCTGGGCAACACCGAAATCGTGGAGTCGATCCTCGGCGCGAGCCCTGCGGGCTGCGAGATCGAGGACGTGTGTGGGAGCAGCAAGTCGGTGTGCGCGCAGCGGGACGCCGGGATCTCCATGGCCTCGATCCGGGCGGCCGTGCACGCCGATTCCTACGGCCTGCATTTTTGCGGGGACCCGCCGGACGAGCCTTCGTGTATGCCCACCCGGGTCGGCGAGTACACCGGTATGAGCACGGCCACGGACGCCGATGGGGACGGCATCGACGACGCCGAGGACAACTGCCCGGGCGTGTTCAACCCCATCCGGGTGCTGGATGGGAGCGCACAGCCGGACGAGGACGGCGACGGCATCGGCGACGCCTGCGACGTGTGCCCACTCACGGCCACCAACGACTGTCTGCCTCCCACGCCCGGGGATGCGGACGGCGATGGGGTCCTCGACGTCGACGACAACTGCCCCTTCGACTCCAACGCAGGACAGGCGGATGGAGACAACGACGGCCTCGGGGACGTGTGCGACGCCTGCCCGAGCTATCCGAGCCCCGGTGGGGCCTGCCCCGCGACCATCTACGACATCAAGCAGGGAGTCGTCACCGAGGGGAGCCGGGTGCTGGTCCTGAGTGCGCTGGTCACCGCCGTGGCCGAGGGGATGGGGTTCTTCCTGCAAGTGCATCCGAGCGACCCCGGATACGCCGGGGAAGACTACAGCGGCATCTTCGTGTACGCGGCGGGACTGCAGTCGTTCCCAGCGCCTGGAGATCGTCTGGACGTCGAAGCCACGGTGCTTGACTGGTACGGTCAGATTGAGCTTTCGGGGCCGAGCGTGCTGGCGGTGCAATCCACCGGGAACGCGCTTCCGCCGCCGGTGGTGGTCCCCCCGGCGGACGTGATTCAGGGCGGGGCGCGCCAGGCGGCGCTGGAAGCCGCGCTCGTCACGGTGGCAAATGTGTCAGTGCTGGCGATCCAACCGCCCGCCGGACCGGGAGACAGCGATCCCACAGACGAGTTCGTGGTGACGGGGGGGCTCAAGGTAAACGACTACCTCTACCTCGTGACGCCGTTCCCCGCGGTGTCCGACGTTATTGCCTCCATCACCGGCGTGCTGCGCTGGGCCAACAACGACTCCAAGCTCGAGCCGCGGGACGGCAACGACATCGTGTACGGGCCGCCGCAGCTCGACTCCATCACGCCGGCAGACGCGTTCCTGCTAAGCGGTGTCACCGGATCCACCATTCCACCGATGATCGTGAAGATGACCCGGGCCGTGACCGCGGACACGGTGATCGATCTCGCCTACGGCACCCCGGGGGTCCTCACGGGGCCGGCCACCGTGACCGTGCTCGCCGGGCAGTCCTCCGCGGCGCTCGATCTCACCGGCGTGAGCGCTAGCGCCACCCCGGCCTCGGTGACCGCGGACGACGGCACCGTGCAGGCGATTGCCCACGTGCGGGTCTACGACGCGGCCGAGCAGCGGTCGGTCGTCACCTTCGAACCGACCGCTGCCACGGTCTATACCAACGACTTGATCACGCTCACCGTGACCCTCGATCTGCCGGCCGCCGCCGGTGGGGAGACCGTGGACATCGCGGTGGTGGGAGGGGCTTCGGCCCCCGCCACCGTCACCGTGCCTGCCGACAACCTGTCGGTCGACTTCCAGGTGACTGCCGGCGGGGCCGCCGACACGGTGGACGTCATCGCCTCACTGGGCACGTCAAGCGCCACCTCGGTGATTACCGTCACCGACCTGCCCCTGCTCGGGCTGATCATCACGGAGGTCTACTACGACCACCCGTCCACCGACGACGGCTACGAGTGGATCAAGCTCTACAACGGCACCAGCGCAACCGTGGACCTGAGCACCTACTCTTTGGGCTGGGGTGGAACCGACTACGCCGTCGGCACGCTGCAGCTCACCGGCAGCCTGGCGCCGGGGGCGTGCACCGTGGTGGGAGGTCCGAGCGCGGACGCGGTCAACGGCAACCCCACCTACGGGCAGTCCGTGGACCTCAACCCCGATCTCCAGAACGGCGGCACCGCTGCCGACGGAGTGGCGCTCTTCGACGTGGTGGCATCCTCCATCACCGCTTCCACCGTGCCCATTGACGCCGTCATCTACGATTCACCAAACTCCAACAATCTCATGGACGAGACCGGTGCCGCCGGGACCTCGGACGTCGGGGACGCGCCGGCCGGCTCGTCCCTCCGCCTCCGCTCCGACCTGACCTGGGAGATCAACCCCACCCCCACCCCCAACCTCTGCCCCCCATTCTAAAAAAATACCGTAATGGTAACCGTTCACGTGGTAGACGGCGCAGCGCCCCCGCGCAGCGCGGGCTACCCCTTGAGGGGACGGGAGGGGAGTCTTCCGCTGCGCAGCGGCGGATCTGTCGGTCTGTGGCACCGAACAATGGGGCCCACTCCCGGAGATCGATCCGCCACTTCGTGGCTCAGCTCCCCCCCTCCGCCCCCTCCGGGGGGACCCTCGCTACGCTCGGAAGGTGCCGCAAATAACACCCCCGTGAACACATACCCGGAGTGTAGGAGAGGGGTCTGACCCCGCTCCTACATTTAGCTGAAGGTTGGCTTGGGGCGACGGGTGGCGACGAAGACGAGGCGGTCGCCGGGCTTGAGCACGGCGGACTCTTCGGGGTTGAGCTTGGTCTTGCCCTCGCGCTCGTAGCCGAGGAGCAGCGCTTTCTGCTCGGTGGCCCACGTGTGGATCTCAGAGAAGGGCCGCTCCTTTGAGGACTGGAAGTCCACCACGAAGATCTGCTCACCATAGGCGGTGGAGGTGAGCTGGTCGATGACGCCCTGCACACCCGGGTCGAGCAGCTCCTGCACCATGAGGTGGGTGGTGAAGCCCTGGAGGCAGACAATGGCGTCGCAGCCGGTGCGCTCGAAGAACTCCCGGTTGCCGGTCTCCACGAGCTCGGCCACGGTGAAAACCTCGCGCTTCACGGTTTCGATGGTGAGCAGCACCGCCAGACTGGTGTGGTCGCTGCGCTGGTCCTGGGGATCCTTGGCCAGCACCAGGGCGCCCCGGGCCTTCTCGATGTGGGCCTTCCGGAGCGTGGCGGCCTTGGCCGGGTTCCCCCGGACGAACTGCACGTCCTGCTTGGCCAGCTCCGGCGGGAGCTCCTCCAGATCGTCGTCCAGCAGGACGATGCCCGTGGCGTGGGTGGATTCGTCAGCGCGAATCTGCTCCACCAGGTCGAGCACGCGCAGACGAGACGGATAGTTGCAGATCACGATGTGGTTTTTCATACGCACCTTTGCCAGGCCCCGGAGTTGGTTCGCGCGGGCCTCGATGAGCGTGGTCGCCACCACGGAGAGCACGAAGCCGAGCAGGCCGATGCCGATCAGCATGGTGGGGATCGCCACGAAAAAGCGTCCCCCCATGGTTTCCGGGTACATGTCGCCGTAGCCCACCGTGGTCATGGTCACCACCGACCACCACAGGGCCTGGTCCCAGCTGAGGTCCGGCTTTTTGGCGAGCTCGAAGTACATGTACCCGGTCACCGAGTAGCTGAGCAGGGCGAGCATCAGGATGGAGATGCGCGCGGGCGCGGCCCGGCTGCGATGGATGACCTCCTGACGGAAGAACCGGATCAGCTGAACGATCACTTGGCCCTCGCCTTCGTCCACGCAGACTGCAGCGCTGTGGCGCGGATCACGGCTTCCGGGATGGACCAGAGCCCCTTGAGCGCTCCCCGAGCCCGCTCCTCGGCGTCGATGTACCTCTGCTCGCCTTTGAAGGGGAACTTCCGATAGACCAGCGAGAGGCCGGACTGCACCAGCTCAAACCCGATGTCGTTGCCGTCACTGGAGATCTTGGCCAGGGTTCGGCTGCGCGGATCCAGCTTCTTCAGCTTGTCGAAGACGATGATCTTCTCGCCCTTGTACCGGTTCATCCGCGCCACGGCCATGCGGCCGATGGGCTGCAGGTGCAACGGAGACTTCACCGGGTGAAACCCCTTGATTCCGAGGATTCGGAGGGTGACCCGGCACGTCCCCTGCTCCACGAGGATCTCGTCTGAGTCGATGATGCGCATCACCTTGGCGGCCTCGTTGTTCTTGAGGCAGTCCTTGCCCGAGCCCTTGGGGATCGCCCTGCGGCGCAGCTCGGTGCTGATGGTGAAGTAGATCGAGACGCTGAACAGCGTCACCACCACGATCCAGTACATTTTGGAGGCAGAGAGCATCTCGTCGTCGCTGTCCTGTCAGCCGGTCCGTGGGGCACGGGATCCCACCGGATTCCACCTCGGTGAGAGTAGGGAAGATCCTGCAGATCGTCAACCAGGGCTTGCCCCGGAGACGCACCCGGCGCTAAAGTACTGGTACCGTAGGAGTGGAGCCTCTCTTCATGTCTAAACGTAGAGTCACCGTACAGATGTTCTCGGTTGCTGGCCTGCTCCTCTGGCTTGCGGGCTGCACTCCCGGAGAGGAGCAGCCCCGGACCCACACCACCGGCAGGGCCATCTTTGGCGGCACGGCCGACACCAGCCAGGCGCACATGGCCGTGGTGGGGCTGACCTACGGGCCGGGCTCTGGCTCCTTCTGCTCTGGCACCCTCATCTCCTCGAACGTGGTGCTCACCGCGGCGCACTGCCTGCAGGGCGTCAACCCGAACCAGATCGAGGTGTATTTCGGCAACAATGTCTACCAGAGCGGCGACTACCGCAGCGTGTCGGCCGCCGAGCAGAACTCGAACTACAACCCCGGGAGCATGGAGGGCGACATCGGGCTGATCCGGCTCTCCTCCAGCGCGCCGTCCAGCGTCACGCCCATTCCGGCGCTGCCGGCCACCTCGGGTCTCACCTCGGCGGATGTGGGGACTTCGGTGGACTTCTCGGGGTTCGGCGTGGACGAGAACTGGAACGACGGGATCAAGCTGCACGTCTCGCTGCCCATCTCTTACGTGTGTGCCGGCCCCAGCTCCTGCCAGGGCTACATCGCGCCCTACTCCTTCGCCTACGACCAGAGCGCGCCCTCCGGGCCCTGCAGCGGGGACAGCGGCGGGCCGGCGTTCATTTTGCGCGGGGGCACCGAGTACGTGGCCGGTGTGACCTCCTACGGGGACCCGAACTGCACGGACTACGGCGTGTCCACCACGGTCAGTGCATACATGACCTGGATCAACAACTTCATCGGCGGCGTGGTGCCCGAAGACTGCGGCAACGGCGTGGACGACGACGGCGACGGTGCGGCAGACTGTGCCGACAGCGACTGCACCTCGGATCCGGCCTGCCAGGGGCCGGACGCCTGCGAGAGCGCGGGAACCATCTCATGCGGGGGTCAGGTGTCCGGCACCACGGTGGGTGGGACCACCGACTTCACGGGCTATAGCTGCCTCAACCAGGCAACCGAGCAGGGGCCGGAGAAGGCGTATCAGGTCGGCGCCTCGGCCGGCACTCAGGTTACGGCGATCATGACCCCGAACGGCAGCGGGGATTTGGACCTGTTCCTCCTGCCGCCGTCGGGCGGAAGCTGTAGTCCCTTCAGCTGCATCGATGCGTCCCTCAACTCCGGCAGCCAGGCCGAGCAGCTCACCTTCACCGTGCCGGCCGGCGGGGTGTTCCTGGTGGTGGAAACCTATGACACGCCGTCGCCCTTCACGCTGCAGCTCCAGTGCTCCGGGCAGGCAGAGCTCTGCGACAACGGCGTGGACGACGACGGGGACGGCGCGGTGGACTGCGCCGACCCTGACTGCGCCAGCGATCCGGGCTGCCAGACGACGCCCGAGGACTGCGACAACGGCGTGGACGACGACGGAGACGGGGCCATCGACTGCGCCGACCCGGACTGCGAAACCGACTCGGCCTGTCAGGGCGGCCAGGAGCTGTGCACCAACGGGGTGGACGACGACGGAGACGGGGCCATCGACTGCGCCGACCCGGACTGCGTCACCGCGCCGAGCTGTCAGACCGGGCCGGAAGACTGCGACAACGGGGTGGATGACGACGGGGACGGGGCCATCGACTGCGCCGACCCGGACTGCGAAACCGATGCCTACTGCCTGGCGGGCCGGGAGCTGTGCGACAACCAGATCGACGATGATGGCGACGGCACGGCAGACTGCGCCGACCCGGACTGCGCCACCGCGCCGAGCTGCCAGCCGGATCCCCCGGGCTTGACCAAGGGCGGCTGCGGCTGCCGCCAGCCGACAGACGGCGGCCTGCCCCTCGTCCCCGTGCTCGTCATGGTCTTCCTGCTCGGCCTCCTTCGTCGGCGGTCCTAGCGCCGACCGGTTTGGGCGGACCGAGCCGGGCGGAGCGCCATGGGGCCGTGTGCAAGGAGCGACGATGGAGAATATCGGGCCATATTTGACTGAGGAGCGACGATGCAAA
>JBDRSE010000044.1:0-20149 GCA_043825095.1 bacterium | reverse complement strand
GACGTCTTCTACAACAGCGGATAGGCGCTCCCCGCGTTGACTTTTGACGACCCCTCCGCCCCCTCCGGGGGAACCTCGCTGCGCTCGGGAGGTGCTGCAAATAACCCCCCCCGTGAACACCTACAGATGAAGATCTCACACCACGATTCACCGACGAGAAGCGCCACGGAGTCCAAGTACGCGAAATCCCGTGAGACCGGGATCCGGCTCAGGGCACCTTGCGGGATCGTCCCCCCACCCACCACGGTTCTTGTGGCGCTCGGCTGATCGACTATAGTTCCAGGCGGCGACGGTGGCGGTGATGGTGACGGGATCACTATCATCGAAGAACCTGAGAGCGCGGGTGCGCGGCATGGAGGGCGGAGCATGCGCCTGGGTATCGACTTCGGCACCACGCGGACGGTGGTGGCCTCGGTGGAGCACGGCAGCTACCCCGTGTGCACCTTCGACGTGCACGGCGAGGCGAGGGAGTTCATCCCCTCCCTGGTGGCGGTGCGGAAGGGTGAGCTCCGCTTCGGGTGGGAGGCGGCGGCCTGCCTGAGCGAGCCCGAGGCGCGGGTGCTGCGCTCGGTGAAGCGCCTCGCCGCGACGCACCGTCCCGGTGACACGGTGGACCTGGCACCCGGCCACGCGCCCACCCTCCTCGAGCTGCTCACCGGCTTTCTCACCCATGTGCGCGAGATGATCCGGACGCGGTCCAACCTGATGGGCGACACAACGGAGCTGGCGGCCATGGTGGCCACCCCGGCCAGCGCGAACAGCAACCAGCGGTACCTGACGTTGGAGGCCTTCGAGCGGGCCGGGTTCGACGTGATCGAGCTGATGAACGAGCCCTCCGCGGCCGCGGTGGAGTACGTGCACCGCGCCCTGCGTGACCTCGGCCCCCGCAGCCCCAAGCGGTACGTGGCCGTCTACGACCTCGGAGGCGGCACCTTCGACACGTCGGTGGTGGGCTTCGCGGATCAGCGCTACGAGGTGCTGACCCACACGGGCATCGGCCACCTGGGGGGCGACGACTTCGACCTCCTCATTCTGGAGCGCGCCGTCCGCCAAGCCCTGGCCGAGGACACCACGCTCGACGCCGCCGCCATGGACGTTGACCTCCCGCTCGCCACACGGCTGCTCGAGGAGTGCCGCGAGCGCAAGGAAGGCCTCACCCCGCGCATGCGCAAGCTGCTGGTGGACCTCTCGGCCCTGACCGGCCGCGAGACCGAGGTGCTCCTGCCCACACCCGAGGTCTACGAAGACTGTGAGCCGCTGATCCGGCAGACCGTCGACGCCGTGCAGGGCGTGCTCTTGCGCCTCGCGGCCCTCGGCATCGATCCCGAGGACAGCCGGAGCCTGGCAGCGGTGTACCTCGTGGGCGGCTCGGCCGCCTTTCCGCCGGTGGCCCGGGCGCTCCGCGAGACCTTCGGCCGCAAGGTGCAGTGCGCGCCCTACCCCCACGCCGCCACCGCCATCGGCCTGGCCCTGGCCGCCGATCCCGAGGCGCGGGTGCGCGTCCAAGAGGTGGCCTCTCGACATTTCGGCGTCTGGCGGGAGCTGGACGCGGGCCGGGACAAGGTGTTCGACGCGCTCATCGCCAAGGACAACGCGCTGGACGCGGAGAGCCGGCCCCTCCAGGTCGTCCGGCGCTACCGCCCGACGCACAACATCGGGCACCTGCGCTACATGGAGTGCGGCGCCCTCGGCGCGGACGGTCAGCCCGTGGGCGACCTCGGCTCCTGGCAGGAGATCCACTTCCCGTACGATCCCGGCCTCCGTGACAGCCGCGCCTTGGCCAACGTGGCCGTGGAGCACCGCCCCGACCTGGCCGACCACGAGATCCTGGAAACCTATACCTACGAGCCGGACGGCATCATCCGGGTCGAGATCGAGAACCGCACCGCCGGCTACCGTCGCGTCTTCTCCCTCGGCCGTGAGCTCAGCGTCTGACGGGAGCTCAACGCAGCCAACCCGGCCACTGAATGGGGGGGAGGTCCACGCGCTTGCATGCCGGCCGGGAATGCAAGATGATGACGTCGGTCATGACGACGACGGCGAATACAACGAAGACAAAGACGAAGATCCTGGCGATCCTGGGCACTCGGCCCGAGGCGGTCAAGATGGCCCCGATCATCCTGGCCCTGCGCGAGGAGTCGGACACGTTCACCTGCCGAGTGGTGGCGACCGCCCAGCACCGCGAGCTCCTCGACCAGGTGCTGGCGACCTTTGAGATCCGACCCGACGTCGACTTCGACATCATGGAGCAGGACCAGCGGCTCGCCGGGCTGACGGCCCGGCTGCTGCCGCGGCTGGACGAGCTGCTCGAGACGGAGCGGCCGGACTGGGTGCTGGCCCAGGGGGACACCACCACCGTCTTCGCCGCCGCCCTGGCCTGCTACTACCGCCAGGTGCGCTTCGCCCACGTGGAGGCCGGCCTGCGGACGGGCAACAAGTACTTTCCTTTTCCCGAGGAGATCAACCGCGTGCTGGCGGGCCAGCTGGCCGATCTGCACTTCACGCCCACCCGACAGGCGCGGCGCAACCTGCTCAGGGAGGGCGTGCCCGAAGACCGGATCCTGGTGACCGGCAACCCCGTGGTGGATGCCCTGCTGCAGGTGCGGGACAAGCGCGGCGGGCGGCCCTTCGACCTGCCCTTCGACCTGCCCCAGCAGGCGCGGCTGATCCTGGTCACCGCCCACCGCCGTGAGAACTTCGGCGAGCCGCTGCGGGAGATCTGCGACGCGCTGGTGGAGCTCGCCGGGAGGTTCGAAGACGTCCACATCGTCTACCCTGTGCATCCAAACCCCAACGTGGCGCGGATGACCGGGGAACGGCTCGGCGGCCGTGAGCGCATCCACCTGATCGCCCCCATGAGCTACCCGGACTTCGTCGCCGCCATGGATCGCTCCACCCTGATCCTCAGCGATTCTGGAGGCGTGCAGGAGGAGGCGCCCTCCCTGGGCAAGCCCGTTCTCGTTCTGCGCGACGAGACCGAGCGCCCCGAGGCGGTCGAGGCCGGCACGGTCAAGCTCGTCGGTCCACATCGGGCGACCATCGTCGAGGAGACCGCCCGGCTGCTCAACAGCACCGAGGCCTACGAGCGAATGGCCCGCGCCATCAACCCCTACGGCGACGGCCAGGCCGCCCGCCGCATCCGCGACGCCCTCGCCGGGCGGACGGTGTCACCGTTCGAAGGGGGCTGATCGCAAGCCGGCGACCACCTCGCGCAGGGCGGCGGCATGGGTCGCAGTAATGGCGTCCCAGGCGTACTTCTCGGCCAGCTGAATCCGCTGCGGGGCCCGGCCGGGGAATGGCTCTTCAACGGCGGCCCGGATCTGCCGGGTCCAGTCGTCTCTGGTTCCGGCCAGGTACACGAGATCAAACCACGGCTGGATGGCCTTGAGCGGGGTGGTCACCACCGGCCGGCCGGTGGCGAAGTACTCCCACAGCTTGAGCGGGTTGACCGCGTCCATGGCCGCGTTACGGACAAAGGGAATCAGCAGGGCATGGCACCCTGCGATCCTACGCGCCCCCTCGTCCCGATCCACCCTGCCGGCGAAGGTGCAGTTGGGCAGGCGCTCGAGCTCTCGGCGGAAGGGACGGGTCTTGCTCTCGGTGCGGTGATCCACGGGCCCCAGGAGCTCGAACGAAACGTCCGTGAGCTCGCGGGCGGCATGCAGCACGGCCTCCCAGTCAAAGAAGTCGGAGAGGTTGCCCAGATAACCCACCCGGGGCCGCCCCCTGGGCGGTCGGTCGAGCCGGTGGCGGGCGAACGCATGAAATGCGACACCGTTCTCGGCCAGGATCGGCTGCCGGGTCAGATGACCCTTCTCCTCCAGGAGAGTGGTAGAGGTGAAGAAGGCCGCCTGGGCGTGCTCCAGGGTGGCGCGCTCGACCTCAGCCACGCCCGGTAGCGGACGGCCCGAACCGAAGTCCCGGGTATAGTCGTCGTAGCACTCGTAGAGGAAGGGTTCGCCCGGCTGCAGCCAGCGCTCGCGAAGCTCCGGCTTGTACAGCCAGTGGAGCCGCCGGCGCGCGCCGGGGAACATCTTTCCGATCCGATCGTGCAGCACGTCCTTGGCCGACTGCCCCCGCGCCCGCTCCAGCAGCTGCTCCACACCGCCCCGGAAGCCGTCGGTCAGGGAACGGAACTTGTAGATATTCTCGGCGACCTGCAGAGGCTTCAGCCGGGCGTAGGCCTGCAGCTCCTCTAGGTCGGCCCAGCCTTGCTTCAGCAGGGTCTCGAAGTGACTCCCCGGCTCGATGATCAGGAAGACGGCCTCGTCCCGCAGCTGCGCGGCCAGGGCTTCGAGCATCTCCCGACGGTGGAAGGTCGGCCAGTTGTCGATGGCGTAAACCACCACCAGGGTCCGTTCAGGCAAGGCGACGGCCGCCGGCCTCGCGCGCCTGTTTTCGAGCGCTTCGCACCAGCGGTCCCGGACGATCTCGAGCCCGAAATGCTCGCGGACGTACTCTTTGCCCTCGTCGCAGGCCGAGGCGAGCCGGGGAGACTTCCTCCACTGCTCCACCCGTCGGGCGGCCCCCTCGACGTCGTGCACGACACGCTCCTCGCCGTGGATCCGCCCAGCCCCCTCCCAGTCCCAGAGGATCGGCACGCCCCCCGAAGCCATGCCCTCGGACACCGCCATGTGGAAGCTCTCGAAGTCGGAAGGGGAGAGAACGAATCCGACACACTGCAGCCACTCGGGGACGTCGTTGCCCGGCGGATCGAACACGATGGAGTTGCGATGGGGCGAGCTGTTGATGCGTCGGTACTGCTCGATGTAGTAGCGGCGCTCGCGGGTCCGGGCCCAGAGCCATTCGTAGCTGGCGGGGTGGGGCCCCTTGATGTGCAGGCAGTAGCGGTCGTCCTTCTTTTTGAGCGCCGCGAGCAGATCGAGGGCGAGATCCATGCGCTTGCGGCGCGGAACCGTGCCGATCATGCCCAGGTTGAAGAAAGCGCCGGGGTGCTTGGGGCGATCGAACCGATCCACATCCACGATGTTGGGGATCACGCAGGTCTTGGCGGGCGGGAGGCCCATGCGTTCCTGGGCCTCCCGTTCGATGTGAGCGCCGACGAAGATGATCCGCGCCATATTCTCCAGCTTGAGCTTGCGGGGATGCTCGGTCACGCGCTCCTGCAGGTGGAAGCGGGTGACCAGGTGCTGGCCCGGCCGCAGGTGGCGGGAGTACCAGACCGCGTTGCCCAGGCACCACTCGCAGATCACGATCTCCGCCCACTCCAGGAGCTTGCGACTGGCCGCGGGGTCGTGCCAGTCGTGGCCCTGCCAGACGTCCTGACGGAACTCGAACCGGCCCGTGTCTTCGAGAGCCTGCTGGAGCGGCCGGAAGAACTTCAGGTCGTGCCCGGCGACGAGTACACGCTGGCGTCCAGAACCCATCTAGGCACCTCGACAGGCCGCGCGCATCCCACAGGTGTCAAGCATGGCGAATCCTCCAACACAGACCTTGCACGAGGTGTCCCGCGCTACACCTCGCAGGCATCACGCGCCCGCAATTGCTGCTCTTCGTCTGCCGCGGCGGCGAAGTCCGCCACGAAGCTCGTGCCGTCAGCGCAGAACGTCTGGATTCCTGCCCGCAGCCAGTCGGCGGGCTGCGCCCCGTTCAGGAGCGAGGTGGCGTCGCCCCCCTGTGAGCGCAGGGCGTCGAGGTCGACCAGACATCCGGCCGGGTGGACCTTCTGGTGGTAGCGATACCAGCTCTCGTCCGAAAGGGCCTTGCCCACCACGGGGGCGCCGCTGTAGGTGTGCGCCCACACCAGATCCTCGGCGTAGTGGCGCCCGTAGACGCAGAATCCGGTGAGGAGCCCGACCAGACCGGCGCCCGTCTCGGTCAACAGGTCGGTGAGTTGCAGTGCTGCCTCTTCAGAGTCGCCGGTCACGGCGTGGATACAATCTCCCCGCTTGACCTGGCCGGCGAGCTCCCGGGCGCACAGGATCGCCAGGTGCGCGCGGGTGTAGGTCTGCCTCTCGAACTGGGACTGGACACGCCTCAGCTCGGCACCATCACCGACCCGGGCGAAAAACAGGACCACCGGATCGGGACGCGGCTCGACCGGAACGTCGGCCAGCCGCAGCACCTGCTGGAACCGCTTGTGGTAGGTGTGCTGGGCGAAGACCCGGCGGATGCCCGCCAGGGAGCGGCGCAGCCACTCCGAGTCGTCCCGAAGCAGCGCCTCCAGGGCCTCGGCAGCCTCCCGGCCGTCCCGGACCAGCCACACCGCGTCGGAGCCCAGCGTCTCTTCGATACCCCGGCTGCGCGTGCTCACCACGGGTGTACCGCAGGCCAGCAGCTCAAACACCCGGCGCGAGAACATGGTGGGCGAGTCGATCACCGAGTTGACGTTGAGGAAGACCCGGTAGCGCTTGTAGGCGTGGAGGGTTTCGGAGTAGGTCAAGCGACCGCGAATGTAGGGATCGAACCGCGTCGGAAACCGGAAGTCCTCGGCGCCGGGGCCGGTCAAACCGTGGTTGCGGTCGTAGATATCCAGGCCGAAGGGCGCGGCGGCGTCCAGCAGCATCACCATCTCCTCGCGCCGCTCGCCGAACCGGTTGGCGTAGTAGCTGCCCGCGAAACACGCCCGGTGGTTGCGAGGTTCGGAGCGGGCGATAGGGTTGTGGATCCTGGGCTGGGCCGCGAAGCCCATCGCCTCGACCCGGTCGTGCCCTGCGACCGAGCGGTAGTGGGCTACCTGGTTTTCATCCGAGGTGAAGATCACGTCGAAGCGCCTGGCCGCGTCCACGAACTGATCAAAGTGGACCGGATCCTCCTTGTTCCAAAAGACCGTGGGCAAGCCCTCCCGGCGAAACCGCTCCACCATGTCGGCCAACTCCTGGCCCGGTGGGCTCGCGTACCTGGCCACGCGGTATTGCCACGCGCCCTCGTTACCCTTCCACGCGGATTCGACGAACAGCAGCCGTGGGTGTTCGTAGGCGGCGACGGACTCCCAGTTGTCCGGGCGCGGCTGCACCAGGCTGCACTCGGGACGGAAGCAGGTGGCCGAGAACTCATCCAGGACTGCGCACACGCGCACGTCGGTGGGGCTCGCGGGCCGCTTCCAATCGATCAGATCGAGGGCCCACGGGGCGTGCTGCGCGGGGAGGTTGTCCAGGGCTCTGTCCTGGGTCACGGCCGAGAAACCGGAGCCCGGTGCGACGGTGGACCCGCGGGTCGCCGAGACGCCCTGCTCCGCCCCCTCTTGCCCCGGGGACCGGTCGCCGCGCGCGGTCAGCCGGGCGGCACGGGCGATGCGCCCGAGGAGGCCTCCCTGGTCACGCTTCTGGCCCGCGTCCTTGAGGCCCTCGGCCAGGATCCCGGCGACTCGCCGTGGCAGGACCCAGGTGTCTCGGGAGTGCCGGGCGGCCCGCTGGAGCGCGTGACCCAGCCGGTGACGCACCGAGGTCGGGTGCTGGCTGCCCCGCCCGTCGTGTCGCCGGGCGCCCAGGTTGACTTCCTGAAGCTCCTTCTGGAGCAAAAGGATGTAGCGCTCCTTCTCGGCCAATCGGGATTCGCTTTCGCCCAGGCGCGCCTCGAGCTCCTGCGCCCAGTCCTCCGCTTCCCCCTCGCGCAGTCCCGGACTCTCGGCGTCCCGCGTCGCCCAGCCGTTCCGCGGCTCGCCGGTGTAGCAAATCTGCTCGCCCATCATCACGAGCTCCACGGGAATCAACAATGGATCGACGAGCTCGATGAACGACCGGAGGCCGAACGTCCGCCTCTCGGCCCGATCCGCGAGGACGTCGAAAAGGGTTGTGATGACCAGTCGGCCTTCCGGTTTCGTCCAGCCGACGACGAGCTCGACGAGCCGTTCCGGGTGGGCAGTGTGCTCGAGGATCTCACCCAGGTAGATCGTGTCGAAAGAGCTCTCCTCGAAATTGCAGTCGAAGATGGAGGAGCTGCGGAACCGGAGCCGTGCCCGGGTGTCTGCGGTCTCCTTCTGCCGTTCGGCCTCGGCGCGGGCGATGGCGTCGGGATCGAGGTCGACGCCCAGCGCTTGGTATCCCTCGCGGGCCAGCAGGATCGGCAGGACGCCCTGGCCGCAGCCCACGTCCAGGAGGTTCACCCCCCGTGCCTGGGCGCACATCCAGTGGATGCGTCGCCGAAGCCCCTGCTCACCGCGCTCATCGTGGGGCTCCTCGTGCTCGATCTCGCTGACCTTGTCTGGGCTCATGGCGCCCCCTCTGTCACCCGGAATGCATTGGTTTCATTTCGATCCAAGGTAACCCAACGGCCAATTCTTCGTCAAGGAAGTGTGCCTTCAATGAGTCCTGCGTTCCCACGCCCAGACAGCTCTTTTTGGTATCGCTGCCGGAGCTGCTTCGCGAGCTCGGAGACGCTGTCCCGGCGCACCTCCTCGGGCTCCAGGCGACCCAGCCGCTCGACCGAGACGGTGATACCTCGACAGGTGCGCAGGCGCGCGGCGCCGGGGGGGTAGAGCTCGTTGGTGCCGCGCAGCAGGAGCAGCTCGATGGGCGCTCCGGCGCGGCGGGCAATCTTGAAGGCGCCGGTCTGGAATTCGCCGATGGTTCCGTCCCGGCGGCGGGTGCCTTCGGGAAACACGAACAGCACTCCCCCGCCCTCCAGGAAGTGTTCGAGCCGCGCGAGGCGGTTCATCATACGCACCGAGTGGCGGTCGTTGCCGGCCGGCGCGATGTACCCGGCGAGGTGGAGGAGCCAGCCGAAGATCGGGACCTTGAACCACACCGGCTTGACGATGGTTGCCTGTCGCGCGAAGAGAGAGACCAGCAGGATGGGGTCCAGATAGGAGAGGTGGTTGCAAATCACCAACGCGCCCCGCATCTGCCTGACCTCGTCGGGGATTCGAAACCGAAGGCCTGGTGCGAGCCCTGCCATGAGCCGAAAGAAGACCCTGAAAAACCATGAGTTGACTCTTTGGGTGCGGGCGACGCGGTCCCCGGGAATCAGCACACTGAACAGGTAGATCGGAAACCAGAAGCAGACGAACCCCACGGTGAAGTAGACCCACATCCCGAAGGTAACGAGCAGGTCGATGGGATAGGCGAGCAGTCGGCGGACGGTGCTCATCACCGGATCAGTCGAAGCGGCGGTAGAGCAAGCAGGTGTTGACGCCCCCGAAGGCGAAGTTCTGCACCGACGCGACCTGAATCTTCCGCTCCACCGACTCCAGGACGTGGTTGATGGCCGCGCACCGGGGATCCACCTCCTCCAGGTTGAGGGTCTTCACCACGACCCCGCGCTTCATCATGTGCAGCACGAAGGCAGTCTCGATGACGCCGCAGGCCCCCATGGTGTGGCCGGTGTACCCCTTGAGCCCCACCACGGGGATCTTTTCGCCGTACACGTCGTGGATGGCGCGGCTTTCCACCACGTCGCCGATGGGCGTGGCCGTGGCGTGAGCGCTGATCAGATCCATCTCCTCCGGCGCAAGCTTCGCGTCCGCGAGGCCCATCTTGAGGGTCCGCCGGACACCGTCGGTGTTGGGCAGGATGAGGTCACCGCCGTTGTTGCTGCAGGCGAACCCGATCACCTCCGCCAGAATCGGCGCGCCCCGCCGCTTGGCGTGCTCGAGCTCCTCGAGCACTACCGCACCGGCGCCCTCCCCTACCACGAGTCCGTCCCGGCGCACGTCGAAGGGCCGCGGCGTCTCGGAGGGGGAGTCGTTGAACTTCGTGCTGCAGGCCAGAAGATTGTCGAATACGGCCACGGTGGTGGTGTCGTACTCGTCGGCTCCACCGCAGATCATCGCGTCCTGCCGGCCGAAGCGAATGGCCTCGTAGCCGAAGCCGATGGACTGGGCGCTGGTGGTGCACGCCGTGCCCGACGAGATGACCCGCCCCGTGATCCCGAACATCCGGGTGATATTCACCGCCGTGGTATGGACCATGGATTTCAGGTACTCCGTGGCCCCAATCTTCCGCAGACCCTTGGCATCCCCGCTGAAAAAGATCTTGTAGATGTCACGCTGGACCGTGGGGCTGCCGTGGGTCGACCCAAACGCCACACCGATGTTGCCGGAGCCGAGCTCCTCCTCGGTCAGCCCGGACTGCGCGATGGCCTCCTTGGCCACCTGGCAGGCGTAGTAGCTGACCGGCCCCATGGTCTTCCGGGAGCGCCGGGGAAAGTCGTATTCGATCTCGTCGGTGACCGTGCCGAAGACGCCGCAGTGCAGGCGCCCGGTCAGCAGCTCATCGTCCCGGATCGGTCGAATCCCGGACACGCCGGCGAGCAGGTTCTCCAGGATCTGATCCTCGGTCCGTCCGATGGGGGTGATGGCGGACAGCCCGGTGATGACGACTCGACGATCCATGGTGTGTACTCGATGCGCTGGGGAGCACCGCCCGCAGCGGTGCTACGCCTTCTGCATGGACTCCACATAGTCGATGATTTGATTGATCGTCTTGATGTCCATGGCCAGCTTCTTCTCTTCCTGGTCCAGCTCGCGGCCGAGGTAGTCCTCCACGGCCGCCAGGAGCTCGATGGCATCGATGCTGTCGAAGTCGTACTTGTCCCGAAGATCTTCATCCAGACCCGGGTTCGCAATCTCGAATTGGCTCTCGAACACGTCGAGCACCATCGTCTGAATATCTGCACGGGACATGCGGCTCAGGTCTCCTGTTTCTCGGCCTGCCGTTCAGGCAGGATGCGTCAATTCGGTCGGTTATGCAAGTCAGCGCGCGCCCGGCAGCCCCGATCGATTCACGAAGTCGTAGAAGTGTCGGTACTGGGCCATCAAGGTGAAAAAACGCTTCAGCAGGCGCGGATCGGTCCGCCAGATCCGAGTCACATTGCGCAGGAACAGTCGCCGGATCCGGCCATCGGCCTGGAACAGAAAATGCCTCAGTATTCCTACTAGTTGCAGCATCTGGGCCGGATCGGGTCGCTTGTTGACATAGCGCTCGGTGAAGTAGGTCACGCCTGCCAGCCACAACCCGAGGCGGCGCTCGAACCCCTCGGGCTCGTAGATGTCCCGGAACAGCGTCCAGTAGCCGTCGAAGAGCTCCTCACGACTCAGCTGCTTGGGGATGACGTTGGTCTCGAGCTGCCACTCCCCACCGAAGTCACCGTCCACCAGGCGACCCTCTGCCTGGAGTCGTTTGTACAGGGGGGTGTGGCGGGGAGCGTTCAGCAGGCTGATCCCGGCGATGGGGCTGCTGGTGTCCTCGATGAAGTCCCGCAGCTCCCCGAACACCTGCCGGTCATCGGCATCGAAACCCACGATCAACCCGAGAAAGGGCACGATGCCGTAACGGGAGATCCGTTGCACGCGCTCCACGAGTGGGTGGGCCAGATTGTGCCCCTTGCCCACCTCCTCGAGGCTCGCCCGTCGCACGGTTTCGACGCCCAGAAACAGCACCGAGAAACGGGCGTCGGCCAGCAGCCTGAGCAGCTCCTCGTCGTCAGCCACCGACACCGTGATCTGGGTCGAGAAGGACAGCGGCCGCCGCTGCCGGCTGTTCCACTCCACCAGCGCCTCGAGCAGCCGACGGGTAAACTTGGGGCGACCGAGGAAGTTGTCGTCGCTGAAGAACACCGAGCGGGTGCCCAGGCCGTGGGCGTTCTTCACTTCGGTCATGATCTGGTCGACCGTCTTCGTTCGGGCGCGACGACCGAGGTACAAAATGACGTCACAGAAATCACAGCCATGGGGACAGCCGCGGCTGGTCTGCACGTTGATGTTGAGGTAGTGCCCCGGCACGATCAGGGACCAGTCGGGCGGCGGGCTGTCCGCGAGGTCCACGTACTCCTGCTGCACGTACCGCGCCGCCGCCCGCCCCGCGGTCCACTCCCGAAGAAACCGCGGCCAGGTGTGCTCCGCCTCCCCGACGAAGTGGTGGTCGGCCAGGCCGTCGCAAAGGTCCTCGGACACGGTGGCCCACGGACCGCCCAGGGCCACCGGCACCCCGCGCTGCCGAAAGGCGCCGCAGATCTCGCGGATCCGGCGAGCGTGCAGTGTCGCCCCGGTCACGGCCACCAGGTCGCACGGGAGCTCCCAGTCGATCTCCGAGGTGTTTTCGTCGGTGAGCAGGTACTCGATGTCGACGTCGTCGGGCGTCAGGGCCATCAGCGTCGCGAGCGCGGCATTGGGCATCAAGGTGCGCGCGCCGAAGAGCTCCGCGGTGCCCTGCATGGACCAGAAGCTGTCCGGATGTCTGGGCGCCACGAGGTAGATCCGACGCGGGTTGTCCCCGGAGCCGTAGCGCCGGGTGCGATGCGGGCGCAGTCGCCGGAGCAGACCTCTCACCGCCTGACCCCGAAGCGGCCGCTCGCCAGCAAGAGCCCCCTGCGGTCGACCAGGCGAACCTGGTTCTTCCAGACCTGCACGAGCCCCGCCGAGGGCAGCGGAATCGGCGCGCGGAACCGCAGCCTCAGGCGACGCAGGCTCTCCATGGCCCCGCCGCCCAGCTCCCGGATCAGCGCGTGCGCGATGACGGCCTTGACGCAGAAGCCGTGGGCGATAGGCCGTGGAAATCCGAAGGGGCGGCTGGTGACCGGATGCAGGTGGATGGGGTTCACGTCCCCGGTGAGCCCCGCGTAGCGCAGGCCGAGCCGCTCCGGGAAGCGCACGCTGCGGACGGTCTGCCACTCGCCGTCCCCGGAGGGGGACGCGGTCGCGGCGGCCTCTCCGGCGCTCGCCGGATTCCCGGTCAGCAGGAGCGTGCGCATCTCCGAGGTGAGCTTCCCCTGGACCAACGTGTCTCCTCGGACGGTGACGAGGGAGCGTTGATCGTCGCTGTGAATCCGCTCCACCAGCACGCGGCAGACGAAGGACTCCCGTCGGTAGAGCGGGCGGTGGATGATCAGGTCGTTTTGCACATGCAAGATCCCGAACAGGCTCAAACCGAGCGTCCGGCACGTGATCAGCTCCACGTAGGGCCTGATCATGCCGGTGAGAAAATAGAGCGGCGGCAGGATTTCGAGGCTGCCGACGGCCAGATCTTCGGCATCGGTCACCTCGAGATAGCTCATGACACCGACCCTGGAATCCCGCCCGGAGGGCACCCAGAGCTCGGGAACGTCCGCCGGGGTCGCCGTGATCCGCGCCGACTCCGCGCCCCGGAGGCTCACCCGCGCGGACTGGGCGAGGGCGCGCGAAATCGGCCAGAGGTTGCGCAGCAATCCCCCGTACTCCGAAAGCAACCGGGTCATTCGGGGAAGTTTTTCCAGGCGTTTACGGTGATGGGATCGACGGCCACGGGAACACCCCGCTCGTTCGCCGCGCAGTGCTGCGTAAACCCGCGACACACGAGCTCGCCGCTGTCGATATGGGTGATGACGTAGTCGAACTTCACGCGCACACGCTCGAGATCCGCCGGCCGGGTGTGCACCCACATGGCGTCGTCATAGACCAGCGGCCGGTAGTACTTCAGCCCGAGCTCGACGATGGGATAGATGATCCCGGACGCCTCCACCTCGGCGTAGGGAAACCCCACGTCCCGCATGAATGACGCCCGCCCCAGCTCGAAGTACCGGAAGTAGTTGGCGTGGTACACCACCCCCGACCGGTCGGTATCGGCGTACAGAACCCGGTGGTGCACGCGGTGATACATCAGTCCGGTGGTCTGATCGCGCGCATAGCGCTGATCGGCCTGGGCCTCGGGTATGAACGGCTTCGGACGCATGGGTCGGAATCCTACGTCCCCCGGAATACCACGCAGCAGTTGGTTCCTCCAAAACCAAATGCATTTGACAACACCAGCTCCGTGGCCTGTTTTCGCGCCTCGTTGGGAATGACATCCACGTCGGCGAAGGCGGGGTCCGGAATGTGATTCACCGTCGGCAGGAGGATTTTCTGGCGCATGGATTCAATGGTGAGCGCCGCCTCGATCCCGGCCGAGCCGCCGAGGGTGTGGCCCAGCTGCGACTTGTTCGACGAGATCGGCATCTTGGCCAGGTGGTCACCGAACACTTCCCGCAGGCAGGTCACCTCCGCCTCGTCTCCCCGTGGCGTAGAGGTGCCGTGACCGTTGACGTACTCGATGTCCTCCGGCTGGAGGTCGGCATCTTCAAGCGCCATGCGGATGGCCCGGATGATCGTCGGAGGGCTGGGTTTGGTGATGTGATACGCGTCAGAGGTCCAACCGACCCCGAGCACCTCTGCGAGGGGCTGCAACCCGTTGGCCCGGATCACATCCTGGGCCGCGAGGACCACGACCCCCGCGCCCTCCGAGAGCACAAAGCCGCGGCGGTCCTTGGAATAGGGCCGGGACGCCTGGGTCGGATCCTCGAAGGCCCGATCTCCCTCGCGCACCTTGATGGTGGCGTTCATGTTGTGGAAGCCGTGGATGATCTCCGGCACGATGGGGGTGTCCACGCCGCCGGCGAGGGCGAAGTCCAGGTCACCGTCCCGGATCATGCGCGCGCCCAAGCCGATGCCGTGGTTGCCCGAGGCGCAGGCGCCCTGAGGCGAGACGTTCAGCCCTGTGAAACCGAGCAGCATCCCTGCCTTGCCTCCGGGGAGGTTCCCACAGAGGTTGGGCAGCAGGTACGGGCTGATCCGAGAAGGGCGACCTTCCAGCAGGTAGTGCGTGGCGGCCTTGAACGAGTCCACGCCATTGAGCGCGGATCCGATCAGACAGGCGGTGCGAGGCCCGGTGATGTCATCGATGGCCAGCCCGGCGTGGGTCAGGGCGTCCCGGCAGACCGCCATGGTCAGGTGCACGAACTGTGCGTTCCAGTTGTACACGTCCTTCTTCGTCGCGAAGTCGAGCTGCTCGGGGTCCCAGTCCGGGATCTCACCCACCACGTAGCACGGGGAATCAACCTCACAGCGCGTGACTTTCCGAAACCCGGCCTCGCCACGAACCGCCCGCGCCCAGGTAGACTCGAGGGTGCGCCCCAAGGGAGTGGCAACCCCGTACCCGACGACAAAAACTTTCCGGTTCTTCGGCGCTCTCATTTCAAAACCCTGCCGGCGACACACACGGTCGCTGACCGATGGCGCTCGCCAAGAGGGGTTGTTATGCCAGTCTTCGGAAGACTAGACAAGCGTTGCAACCACCAAAACCGAAAGCATTCTTCAAGACGTGCTCGTGGGTGAGGGGCCGCGCGCCCTCGGCGACGCAGTCCAGCTCCAGCTCGGGGTCGGGCTCGTAGTTGATGGTCGGCAGGAGTGTGGCGCGACGCAGGCTCTCCAGCGCGAAGACAGACTCCACTGCGCTGGACGCCCCCATGGCGTGGCCGATTTGTGATTTGTTCGCTGATACCGGCGGGATGCGGCCGGGCTCCTCGAAGACCTCGCGTAACACCTGCACCTCCACGGCGTCTCCGACGCGGGTGGACGCCGCGTGCCCGTTGATCGCATCGATGTCTCCCGGCGCCAGTCCCGCGTGGGCGATGGTTTCCCGGACGCAGCGGCCGACCTCCGGGGGATGCGGCGCCACGAAGTGGTGAGCGTCGGCGGTGGTGGCCCAACCGGCGATCTCCGCCGCATAGGGCAAACCGTGAGCATCGGCGAACTCCCGGGTGGCAATGATGATCGCGGCCGCACCCTCGGACACGACAAATCCCCTCCGCCCGAGGGAAAAGGGTCGACTGGCCCTCCGTGGGTCCTGGGGCGGGTCCCGGTCGCGCTGCTGGTAGGCCCCCTGCATAGTAGCGAACCCACCCACAATCGGCTCCACGAGTGGAAAATCCACCGCGCCGCAGATCGCCACGTCCGCCATGCCCATGGCCAGATACATGGAGCCGATGATCATGGAGGTGTTCCCCGTGGCGCAGGCGGTGATGGTGGTCGCGATGGGGCCGGTGGCGCCGGTCAGGATGGATACCTTGCCGCCGATCATGTTGATGCAGGAGTTCGGGTTGTCGAACGGGTGCGGGAGCTTGCCTTCGGCTACGAACCGACGATCCGCGCCGATCACGGCGTCGAGACCCCCGATGGCCGTCGACATGGTGATCGCCACCCGCGGCGCGATCTCAGGCGTGATCTCCAACCCGGCGCGCTCCAAGGCACGGTGCGTCACCAGCAGCGCGTGGGCGAACACCGGCGACTTCCAGTGCGCGAGGGCGCGAGGGGAGAGGAATGGGTAGGGAGCCGTGTCGATCTCGGGGACCTGTCCCGCGACACGAACCGGAAACGTCTCCCCCAAGGGGAAGCGGGTCAGCGCTGCAATCCCGGAGTCGCCACGCTCCGCGGCCTCCCACTGCTGCTCCAGGGTCGTCCCGAGGGGGGACACGGCGTCGTATCCCAATATGACCGGCCGCGCGGTGTCCATGGGGCGAGGGGGCTACCAGGGAATGAACTGGTACAGCTTGGCGAACATCTCGTACACCTCGATCCAGTTCTGCAGATCCTCCGTGGACCGGATGTGCTCGCGCTTGTTGACCATGATCCAGCTCATGTGAGCCGCGCCGTCCTTGCAGGTCGTGCAGTCCCGCGTCGCCGAGGTGCAGCAACGGTGGGTGGACTTGAGGTCCGCCGCCCAGCGGATGAAACGAATCAAACGACGCGGCCGAGGCTCCCGATCGTCCCTGAGCTCGGTCACCGAGGGACACTCGTCCCACCCGAAGGGGCGCCCGAACAGCTTCCCGGTGGTGAGGACCTCGTGGTAGTAGTGGCTCGAAATCACCGTCTCCGGATACTTGTCGAGCATCTCGTCCATCTCGTCTCGCACGCGCACGAGCTGGTCCGGAGTCCACCAGTACCCATCCTCTCCCTCGTCGTTGGAGAGCAGCTGCATGTGCACCTTGAGTCCCGCATCGCCGATGCGGCGGATGATGGGCTCGGTGTGCCCGAGCTGCTGGGGCGTGATGGTGTACAGATAGTAGGTGTAGGGGTCTCCCCGATAGTTCTCGAGGGAGAGCTTCAGCACATCCTTGCCGCGGAGCCGAACCTCGGTTTCGGAGTCACCCCACAGGGAGATCCCGACCATCATGTCCGGGAAGCGCTCCCGCGGGATTCGAATCAGTCCGTTGGTGGCGCAGTAGGTCGGCATCCGGTTGTAGAACGCCTCGACCCGATCGAGATACAACGTGGGCTCTCCTCCCACGAGAATCGCCAGATTGACCCCCCGCTCCTTTTCGCTGTCCACGAAGGTCTTCCAAGCCTCGACGTCCTCCTCCTCAGGGGCCACCAGGTGCTCCCCTGAGGAGAAGAAGAAGCACCCCTTGCAGCGCAGGTTGCACTTGTTGGTCACGTCGTAGATGGACGAGCGGATGTTGAGCTGGGAGATGCGCTTGTAGCGCTCGTACCAGGCGTCGTCGAGAAGTGAGCTTACCGTGATCATGTACTGAAGCCCCTGCTTGGAAGCGGGTTGGCGCCTATTGGGAGGCGCGATCCGGCCGGGAGGGATCCGACGGCGGTTCCACGAGCTTGATCTGCAGGGTGTGTCCTTTCTCGTAGCCGACGACCCACACCGCCAAATACGTGTCGACATAGTCGAGCCAGGCCCGGAAGTGCTCGGGGTCGATCGCGTGCCGATGGAGGCGAGCGGTCACGACGGCGGAGCCGGAGGCATAGTGTCGACAGTCGTCGCAGTCGGTGTCCGGGACGCAGCAGGCGGCGCTCCGGTCCCAGGCCATGTCGGTCCGATACTGTCGGAAGGTCCGCCCCAGGCCGAGGGCCTCCGAGGGGTTCTGGCGCGGATACGAACAGCCGTAGAGCTCGTGCAGCCCATGCGCATGGGTGTGCGCCACGGCGTTGTACGGAGAAAACAGCACCTGGTGAGGGTGCGCCTCCCCCAGCTCCAGCATCGCTCGTCGCGTGTCGACGAGAGTGTCGGGGGTGTGCCGGAGCTCGCCGGTGTAGCCGACCGGTGCGGAGAAGACGTTGAACGTGACCTTGCAATCGTTCTCGGCAAGGCGAGCCACCGTGGCGTAGGCCTCATCGACATTGCTGCGGGTGAAGGTGTAGACGAAGACCGCTCGAGCATCGCCCTCGTAATTCCGTATCTGCTTGTGTAACAGGTCCCGCGCTCGACGCACACGCTGGCTCGTGTCGTCGTCGCCCCAGACGGAGATGTGGATTTTGTAGCCCACGGACCCGGCGATGTGCTTGGCGCCGTTGGTGGCGATGCAGCCCAGCGGCATCACGTCGTGGCAGGCCTGCAGGACTTGCGGGTTCAGCGCGGGCTCGGCGCCGGCCAACACCACGTAGGTGATGCCGCGCTCCTTCTCGCGCTGCATGAGCGCTCGCCAAGCCGCCGGATCGCGGTTCTCCTCGGTGAACTGCTTCTCCCCTTCGTAGTAGTAGCAGCCGTCACACCGCAGGTTGCAGCGGGTGGCGACGTCGTAGGTCGACTCTCGCAGAAAAAAGAAGCGCCGCACCTTCTCCCAGCGATCCCGCACCTCCGGGTCGGCCAGGAGCTCGGAGAACTTCCACTGGCGCGCGCCCGCTGGCAGCTCCTCGCAGCAGGTCGTCGGATGTCCGTCCGCTCCGTTGGCGTTCACCGACCGTGACATCAGGGCTCCTGACACGGGGCGATCTTCCACCCCGCGGCTCGCACTCAGGCGGCGCTCCGGCGCTCCTGGATGTAATTCGCGATGTTGCCGATAGTCTTCAGCTGGGGATAGTCTTCTTCGTAGATTGAGATGTCGTACTCGTCCTGAAGGACGAGGACGACTGCGGTGAGGTCCATGCTGTCGATGCCCAGCTCGTCGACCAGGTCGAGCTTGATGTCGAATGTGTCCACCGTTACGTCGTCTAGTTTGAGCTCCTCGATGACGATTTCGGCGACACGCCGGGCAATGTGATTGATTTCTTTGCTGTTTAGATTTGTTTCTGCAATCATTTCAACATCATCTCAATCTGTGGTGTTCGTGCCGGCCATCGTTATCGCACCAATAGACTATGCTACCGAAGAGACGTCGATTTCTGCCCGATTTATTCACGCCATGTGCGGCCGGCTCCCTGGACGAAACCGGAAAACCAGACCGCAACCATACAAAAAAACCACTACTTGATCCGGTTGTCAAGACACCCCTGCCCAATTTTTTCGTGGTCCAGGTATAAAGACCCGAACCGAAAGGTGCCAGCGCTTGCAGCTGCGGGCAGGACCTCATCATAACACGTCCGCATCAGGTCCGCATGGTTGACAGTCGAGAGCAATCTGGTAACGATCCCAAGCCGGAACAGGATGCGCTTCCCCCCCGGGTCGGAGACGTCCAGGCCTGCGTAGCCCAGGTCAATGATGCCCCTCTGGGCGAGACGAGCAGTTCCCGTGGTTTTCCTGAGTGCAATTGGGCGGCCGTTGTCCAGAATACCGTGGGCGCTCATCGAACAGAGCGGGCCAGTGAGAACGGACACAGACGAGAAATGAAGTTTCAATTCATCTTTCCCCGCTGGCCAAAGCTTGCCGGGCAGACACCATTCACCCTTCCCCCCCTCGGAATGATCCAGGCCGCCGCCAGCGTTCCTGCAGACGTCGACGTCGGCGCGACGGACGAGAACGTCCAAGACGTGTCCTTGGACGGAGAGTACGACCTGGTCGGCATCTCCATCATGCTGACCTGCCAGGCGCCGCGCGCCTACGAGCTGGCAGCGGAGTTTCGACGCCGCGGAAAACCGGTCGTCCTCGGCGGCCTGCACGTCGCGTTGTGTCCCGAGGAGGCAGCCGAGCACGCCGACGCGATCGTGGTCGGAGAGGGCGAGGGGCTGATCGAGCAGCTCGTGGCCGATTTCCAGCGCGGCGCGATGCGCCCCCGCTACGATCGGGACGGCTTCGTGGACATCACCACCGTGCCGAATCCGCGGCGGGATCTCTACGACAAGGGCCGGTTCTACACCTACAAGGACTGGGAGCTCGTGGACCTGGTCGAGACGTCACGGGGATGCACCTTCAACTGCTACCCCTGCTGCACTCCCTACCTGGGCGGCCGCCAGCACCGGATCCGACCGCTGGATCGCGTCCTGTCGGACATCGAGAGCTGCGGAGACACCCTCTTCATCGTAGACAACTCCCTGGAGCAGAACGTCGAGTACGAAAAGACCCTGTTCCGGGCCATGGCGGGCATGGGCAAGTCCTGGGTGTCGCACCCCATCTCCTGCGAACCCGAGGTGCTCAAGCTCGCCGCCGACGCGGGCTGCTGGTACGTGTATCACGCGATCTACACCATCTCCGACAAGATCCGTGACCGCATCCGCATGTACCACGACCACGGCATCGGCGTCGAAGGCACCATCCTGCTGGGCCTGGATGACCACGACGAGGACTTCATCCACAGGTTC
>JBDRSE010000043.1:0-7429 GCA_043825095.1 bacterium | reverse complement strand
GGGGAATCCCTGCGCCGCCGGCGACGCGTGCAACAACACGTGTAACGAGGCCACAGATACGTGCTTCTCGCCCGCGGCCACTGCCTGCGACGACGGCGCGTATTGTAACGGCGCGGACACCTGCGACGGCGCCGGGACCTGCGCCAACCACGCCGGTGATCCGTGCGCCGCCGGCAACGCGTGCAACAACCCCTGCAACGAGGCCACGGATACGTGCTTCTCGCCCGCGGCCACTGCCTGCGACGACGGCGCGTTCTGTAACGGCGCGGACACCTGCGACGGCGCTGGAACGTGCGTTTCGGCGGGCAACCCCTGTGCCGCCGGCAACGCGTGCAACAACACCTGCAACGAGGCTACGGATACGTGCTTCTCGCCAGCGGCCACCCCTTGCGACGACGGCGCGTTCTGTAACGGCGCGGATACTTGCAACGGCGCCGGAGCGTGCGTCTCGGCGGGCAACCCCTGCGCCGGCGGACCCGTGTGCAACAACATCTGCAACGAGGCCGCGGACAACTGCCTCTCGCCTGCCGCAACCTCCTGCGACGACGGCGCCTTCTGCAACGGCGCGGATACCTGCAACGGCGCCGGGAGCTGCGCCAACCACGTCGGTGATCCGTGCGCCGCCGGCAATGCCTGTAACAATACATGTAACGAGGCCACCGACACCTGCTTCTCACCCGCGGCCACTGCCTGCGACGACGGCGCGTTCTGCAACGGGGCGGACACCTGCGACGGCGCCGGGAGCTGCGCCAACCACGCCGGAGATCCCTGCGCCGCCGGGAACGCGTGCAACAACACGTGTAACGAGGCCACGGATACGTGCTTCTCACCCGCGGCCACCCCCTGCGACGACGGCTTGTTCTGCAACGGCGCAGACACCTGTAACGGCGCAGGCGCTTGCGGCACCCACGCCGGAGATCCGTGCCTCGGTGGCCCGACCTGCCAGAACATCTGCAACGAGGCCGCAGACAGCTGCAACTCCCCCGCGGGCACCGGTTGCGACGACGGCGTGTTCTGCAACGGCGCGGATACCTGCGACGGCGCAGGCGCCTGCGGCACCCACGCGGGCGACCCCTGCCTCGGTGGCCCGACCTGCCAGAACATCTGCACCGAGGCCGCAGACAACTGCAACTCCCCCGTGGGCACCGGTTGCGACGACGGCTTGTTCTGTAACGGCGCGGACACCTGCAACGGCGCAGGCGCCTGCGGCACCCACGCGGGCGACCCCTGCCTCGGTGGCCCGACCTGCCAGAACACCTGCAACGAGGCCGCAGACAACTGCAACTCCCCAGTGGGCACTGGCTGCGACGACGGCTTGTTCTGCAACGGCGCAGACACCTGCAACGGCGGCGGGAGCTGCATCATCCACGCCGGGGACCCCTGCCTCGGCGGACCGGCCTGCCAGAACATCTGCAACGAGGGCGCAGACAACTGCAACTCCCCCGTGGGCACCGGTTGCAACGACGGCTTGTTCTGTAACGGCGCAGATACCTGCGACGGCGCCGGGAGCTGCGGCACCCACGCGGGCGACCCCTGCCTCGGAGGCCCGATCTGTCAGAACATCTGCAACGAGGCCGTCGACAACTGTAACTCCCCCGCGGGCACCTCTTGCAACGACGGCGTGTTCTGCAACGGCGTGGACACCTGCAACGGCGGGGGCACCTGCCTCCACCCGAACCTGGCCAACGGCACGCCTTGCGACGACGGAGACGGAGACCTCTGCGACTCCACCTGCCAGGCGGGAGCCTGCGCCGGCGTGCCGGTGACCTGCCCGGACGACGGCGACGAGTGCAACGGAGTCGACACCTGTGTGCCCGCCACCGGCCTGTGCGCGGGCGGAGCCAGCCTACCGGACGACACGCCGTGCAACGGCGGGGACAACAACTTCTGCAACTCCACCTGCCAGGCCACGACCTGCGTCGCCGTGCCCGTGGACTGCAACGACGGCAACCCCTGCACCGTGGACACCTGCAACATCGCCGACGGGACGTGCTCCAGCACGTCGCCCAACTACAACCTGAACTCGCCTGTGGGCTCCACCTCCGACCTGCCGGACCCGCAGGACATCTGCCTGACCGCCGGCTCCCAGGCGCAGTACGTGATCTACGTAAATCTGCAGGACATGGGCTTCAACCCCCTGCCCGGTGAAACCGTCAGCATCGAGGCCCGGTCCGGCGCGGCCGTCTGGGCGGATACCGTCACCGAGTCCTCGTTCCAGCCCGGCACCTACTACCGCACGCTGCTGGCAGCACCCGGTGCCGGCAACGCCGAGATCGAGATCACGCTCTGCGCCGGCTCGATCGTCCTGAACGAAACCGTGCTCGTGACCTACGCGCCGGCCAATCCCGCTACCCGCGGCGGCACCGGCGGCTGCAACCCCGCCGCCGGCTTCCTGGTGGACGGCAACCTGAAGGTCACGGTCGTGGAGGAGGAGACCGGCAACACCATCTCCGGCGCCCGGGTGATGATCGACTTGGCCGGGAACAACAGCATCTACGAAACCAACTTCGAGGCCTGGCTCGGAGACGGCGGCGCCTCGGTTCCCGCGCCCAACACCTGCGTCACGGACGGCAACGGTGTCTGCGAGTTCTACGACTACGGCGCCAACATGTACGACGTACGAACCGTGACCGCCGGCACGAACAACCGCTCCTACTTCACCATCGTGGACACCAACGCCTCCGAGCTGATCCTGCCGTTGAAGGAGCTCTACCCGGCGGAGAACATCGTCCGCTGGACCAACGAGAACACCAACGAGGCGGACCGCGGCGGGTTCCTTCCCGGAGCGACCCTCGGGGCGGGTTTGGCGCTGCCCATCCTGGATCTGAGCTTCTTCTCGCGGTGCGAGATCACGGCCCTGATGGAGCCCTCCCGGTGCGTCTCTCTCAACGGCACACCGACCGAGGTTCCCGAGAACTTCTTCATGCCGCGGCACAACTACTTCATCGGCGGCCAGATCACCCCTCGCGTCCTGTGGAACCTGTCGCTGGATCAGCTCGCGCACGACCCGCAGTCGGTGTCCATGCCCTTTGGAGAGGTTCCCCTGACCGCCGCTACGGCGGGCTGGATCGAGATCCTGCGACGGTTCCAGTACAGCAAGTTTGGCTTCCTCCTCGACCACGCGACCGTGAACGACATTGCTGGAAAAACCATCAACTTGAACGAAAACTTCCCCTATCGGCTGAATGTCACCGTCAACACCCCCATCCCCAACTGCTCGGACCTGCTCGGCGTCACCGGCGGTGACTACGACGCGCAGCTCGGCTCAGGGGATCTGTTCATGATGGGCCACGCCATCTCGCTGTACAACGTCTGGGCGAACTGCAACACCCCGGGGGTGCCGCGGACAATGTCGATTCCAGTGTCCGATCTGAACGCTGCCGGCTCACCCAACCCCGCCGGCATCACCATGCTGGCCGGCATCGGGGCGCGCTTCATGGAGGACGACCCGGCGCGGCCCTACGTCGTTCCGGCGAGCCTCCGCTGGGCGGCCACCGGCTCGGTGTACCGCGACAACGGCTCCGGAGGCGCGCCGTTCAACGGGACGGCCAACTCCACGTGGAGCGTCACCGACCTGCTGGACTTCGCCGCACTGACGTTCACCGGCCCCGGGAGCTTCCGCTGGGACGACACGACCTCGAACGGCACCGTGCCCGACTACTCGGTGCACCACCTGAATGTGGACACCCTGACCTATCCGCCGCCGCCCTGTCCGTCCATTGATCAGCGGACCTTCCGGAGAACCAAGAGCGTGCAGTGGGTGGTGGTCCGACCCTTCGAGCCGACGTGCGCCGGAGGCAGTGAGTGCTTTGTTCTCCCCACCCTGCCGGCCGGCTGGCCGCGCCAGGGAACCGGCGCCGCCAAGCGTGACGGATTCGATCTACGATACGGCAGCGGCCTACCCTGCTCAATAGATGCGAACTGCAACACCGGCATCGGCGAGGTGTGTCGAGACGTGGACAACACGCTCGGCCCGGGTGGCCTGCAGTGCGCCATCATCAGTGGATCCGACTACGAGGTGCAGCGGTACTACTGGTGGCCCTCGATCTACCGGCTGGGTCTGACCACCTTCGACTTCGACGCCTTCGCCTTCGAGGACGACGTGACCTACCGGACCGAGCAGTCCTCCAACGAGCTGGACTTCAGCAACTAGGGATCCCATCCCGCTACCATACCCAATCGCGGTTCGCGACCTACCATCATCATCCGCAAGGGCTATCGAGAATATGGGAAGGTCAAGAACCGCACCATTGCAAGCATCACGCACCTACCGCCTGAGCAGATCGAAGCACTGCGGCTCGTGTTCAAGGGAAAGCGAATCGCCCATGTCGACCAGCTCTTCGAGAAGCAAGAGTCCAAGCTCCACGGACACGTTCAGGCGGTGATGTCCGTGATCGGCAGGCTCGGTGTCGACAAGCTGATTTCGTTCAAGCCCTGCCCCGAGCGTGACGTCATTCTGGCGGTCATCGTCGCCCGCATCTGCGAGCCTGCGGAGATGATGGCGGAAGTGTGCCTTTTCAGGTCGGGGACTTCAAGACTAGGGGACCGGGTTCAGGCGCCCCATGGCGATTCCGGTGGCGCCGTAGGTGGACTCGGGAATCTCTCCGATGAAGGGCATGCCGCCCAAATCCGGGAACGCCTCCTGCTCCGTCATGAACGCGAGCAACGCAAACCACGGCTTCATCTCAATAATCCCGTTGGTCGGGTCTCCGTCCATGTCGATGCGGGCGTTCATGACGTCCATGGAGTCGTTCACGATGATGGGGGAGCCGTTGGAGTACTTCGGCTCGATGTCAATCCCCACCATGGCAACCTCCCGGATGAACAGCACGCTGTAGAGATCCACGGCGACGCGGTACAACGTGGTTTCGTCGCCGAGATCCAGCTCCTGCGTGCAGTTGGTGCTGAAGTAGTCGCCCGAGCCGCCCCAGGCCGTTGGAATGGCATCCCCGCAGAGCCGGATCGCCTGGACCCGGTTCGGGGGAACCGTGGGACCATAGGGATCGTAGTCGACCCGCATGCCGGAAAAGCAGATGAACAGGTCGGTGTAGCCGAAGGCCTTCGAAATCGAAACGCTCACCTCGGCCATGTCCTTCAGCTCCCGGGCGGTAACCCAAATGGAGACGAGCGGCCAACCCGGGAGGTTCTGATTGTCGGGATCCGGCGAGATCCCCAGCGGCACGACGTTGTAGATGTCGCCCAGACTCGCATACCCGACCGTGGTTTCATAGAGCTCGTCCCGGGCGGCGCCGGCCGGGAAGGCGGCCACGTGGTAGATGGGCGATGGATCCCCGGTGAGCTGCGCCATGAACGAAGCGTTTCGACGGATGCCGTCCGCGGCGAGGTTGCAAAGACCGCTTTCAGCATAGTCATCCCGGGTCAGATCGAAGTCGATCTCCACCATGGGCGCGTCGATGGTAAGTCCGACGATGGACATCAAAAGCGCGTTCAGTGAGGCGTCATAGGTGTCCACCATGTCCTGGATGGAGGCGTCACCGGTGATCGTGTCATCGATGCGGATCATCTCGAAGTCGTAGTCCTCGATCCGTCCGGCCGTGAGATTGAACTTCACGTCGAGTCGCGGCAGCCACTTCCCGTAATAGCCGGGGATGTAGACAAGCGTGTTCTTGACGTGAATCGGCTCCATGGTCAGCGTGTGGTAATGGCCGGACATGATCACGTCGATGCCGTCGACGCTGGCCGCCAGCTCGGCGTCGTCCCCGGTGCCGCTGGGGTTGATCCCTCCATGGGACAGGACGGCCACCATGTCCACCTCGTCCACCTGGCGGAGCTCGTCCACCAGCGACTGCAGGAAGACGGGGTCGTTGTTGAACGTGACAGGATCCGCGAGCGGTGCGGCTGTGACCCCATCGGGGCCGAGGATGCCGAGCAGGCCCACCCGGAGACCGTTGGGTAGATCCAGCACCAGCTTCTTGAGGATCACCCCGTCGGCAAAGAACTGCTCGATGGCGTCATCGCCGGTGGCGTCCACCGAGGTGTCGGGGACCATGTTCGACGCCAGAATCGGGATGTTGAAGCCGCCCGCCACCGCGTTGCCGAACAGCATCTCGACTCCCGCTGGGGAGTAGTCGAGCTCGTGATTTCCGAAGTTCACGGCGGTGTACGGCAATTCCTGGAAGAACTTCATCGAGATGGGGTAGTCCGTCATCATGTCGTAGAAGGTCCCCATGAGGAAATCGCCGTCGTCGAACATGAGGGTCGGGATGCCGCTCGCCGCGTTGGACGCGCGGACGGACTTGACCAGGCCGGCGATGCGCGCGTACCCGCCGGTCACGAGATCCCCGTCGCTGGTGTCCAGGGGCGTGTAGTCTGTGTAGCGGCTGTAGCCACTGGCGTGGGAGTGCAAGTCCGTGGTGTGCATCAGGGTCACGCGGGCAAAGGCGGCGTCAGCTTCGGGGCCGCTGTCGATGCCGGCGTCGATGAAGGCGTCCATCTGGGGCGGGCCCCCGTCGCGGTCGTAGCAGCTCGGGACGTAGACGATCTCCGGATCCGGGCACCCGGACACGGCCAGGGAGATCGCCAGGAAACCAGAGAGATAACAGACTGTTCTCAGCATCTTTGCTCTCGCGTGTCAGTGTGAAGCAATAGTGCGCCCGTTGTGTTTCAGTATTGCGTGGCGCCAATCGTCACGTCAAGGATGAATGCAAAGGTGGCAATCGTCCAATTTTTCTGGCGTTTGGAGGGGGCTCACAAAGGGATACCGACGGGTCACCGACGGGTCACCGACGGGTCACCGGCAGGCCGGTTGGGGCGTGTCGACCAGGGTGCATCGGCCCGGGGGGATGCGGAGCCAGCCGGTCTGTAGGACCGTGGTGCCCTGCAGCAGGCGGTAGCGATGGCTCCCGGGAGGTAGGCTCGCGGCCCCTGGATGATAGGTGGCCGCGCCGATGACGATCCGTGTCCCGCGGGTCAGCCGGACGGTGACCCGGGTGTTCGAGAGCAGCGTCCCGCGGAGCTGGGTCAACTCGCCGGATAGGACCTGTACCCGTCTGGCAAAGGTCTGACCCGTGACCGGGTGCCGACAGGTGACGTTGCGCCAACCCGCCGGCACGGGGAGCGCCTGGGGCATGGGCGAGCGGCCGAAGGGCCGGCCGTCGACCTTGATGTCGCAGTAGGGCAGCACAGACACCTGCAGGCTGCCCGGGCCCGTGGGCCGCGCCCGCACCTGCACCCGCACCGGTACGGCCGCATCCACGGTCCGCGCGGCGGCGACCACACCCGCATCGGGGCGGCGCGCCCCGGGCGGAAGCCGCACCGGGGGACGCCTGCGCCTCCGGCCCGGGTGCGAGCCGTTCCCCTTGCGCATCGACGGCGCCATGGTCGCGGACGCGTCGGAAGCCGAGGTCGACAACGGAACGCCGGACGCCGCGGCGTCCGCAGCAGCCGGCGCCGCGCCCGCGCCCGCGCC
>JBDRSE010000042.1:0-33234 GCA_043825095.1 bacterium | reverse complement strand
TCGTGCTCGTGCCCGCGGTGATCACCGGCCTCGTGCTGGCCTCTGAGATCCTCCCCCTCAAGGCCGCCTTCCCCCAGGAACAGGCCGCCATCCTGAGCCACCGCAACCTGGCCTTCACGACCACCGGCCTGTGCGCCGCCGCCCTGGCCCTCCGGCTCTGGCGCAGAAACCACCTCGACGGCACGATCAAGTGGCTCTACCTCGCGCTGCTCGCCGGGGCCACGACCCTGGTGGCCTGGACCGGCCACGCCGGCGGCGCGCTCGCCCGGGGCAAGGACTGGCTGCCCTTCTAACCACTGAACGCCGGTCAGCACCGCTGCCGAGTGTGCGCTCTGTTGTGGTGCAAGCCACGCCACGCCTGGTTCGAATTCTATCTGAATCAAGGTGGTGAGGAGTGCCGCCAGGCATACATCGACCGGCAGGAATGCCTGGGCAGCCTCCAGAGCTGCGACCCGCCCGCAGGCTTTTTGCCAGGCGGAGTTCGATCAGGAAGAGATCCTGTGTTCCGGCTCGTGAACCGCTCCCTGAGCTTCCCAACACTAGAATCCGGGCGACGCGTGCGATAGGCATGAGTGGTGACCAGGAGCCACGATATGCATCCGAGTCCGGAGAATGTCGGCTGGGCGCCCAGCCGGGTGACGCGGTTGACCTGTCCTGTCACTCCTGTGGACCCTCAACACTCTCTGCACCCTCCACGCCCTCTCGCAGCCGACGGAAGATTTCCCGGTAGGCTCTTTTGTTGTTGCCGTGCCGGACTGACTTGATCAACCGCAGCAACGCCTTGTGATCGATGGACGGGTAGTTGGCGACCACCTCCTGCATGGCGGCGTCCTGTTCCTCTGCGGAGCAGAGGCGTTCGCGGAGCTTTTCCAGCTCGTGGTGCTTCGCCGTGACCTGGTGATGCGCGCGATCGAGCTGCGACATCGCCACCTGCAATTTTTCCCGGGCCTCTTCATCCCCGCGTAACTTGCCCGCGAAATACTTGAGCGCCCGCTTCCTTGCTCCGTGGCTCTTGGTCTGACGCAATTGCATCAGTGCAGCCATCGTTGCCTCGTCGAGCGCCAGGGAAGCGAGCACCGCGTCCGATAGCTCGGCAGCCCGTGCGGCGAGCCGTGTGATCTCCTCGGCTTCCCGCTTTTTAGCGCTGCGCCCCCGTCCCTCGGAATCGTGCTTTTCTTCTTCCATCGCTTGCGCACCAACAACGCGGGCTCGACCCGTAAGCCCAAGATACAGTCTTCCCCCGAGAACCTCAACGAGCTCAGCAACACTGTCCTGTCCCGTGGGACTCAAAACGGGGATAATGTGCCTAATGGTCACCATGCTTCCTGCCCAGCTTGAAGCGGTGCTCCCGGAGGGGATCACCGAAGCGAACCTGTCTGGCATTGCCCACATTTCCGGGCGAGCGCCGGGTGATGGGTATGGGGAAACCTACCTCGTGTTGGTGGGCGAGGTGCTGCACATCTACTACCGCACCTCCCTGTTCTCCGACTTCGAGGAGCTCGGGTTGGAGGAGGAGGGGGTACCAAGCATCGACACGTCGGGGAACCACACGGTGCTGCGACTGCCCGTCCCGGATGCTGAGACCACGGTGCGGCTAAGCTCCCTGGACCTGAAGGCCGTGCGCAAGGTACTGCTCGCCGCTGCGGGCGCGTCGGAAGAGGAGACCGGCGCCGGGGTGATGGACCCGCTGCAGCCGACGGCCTCGCCAGAGCCGGCACCCGGCTTCCTCGGCCTGCCCGCGCTGCCCTCCGGGGCCGCCTTTGCCCTGTTGAAGTCCAGCTGGGAGCGCTTCGTGGCGGCCGCGCTGGCCCGATCGCGCGACCTCGAGACCCTCGACGATCGCGTCACCGCTCTCGCGGAAGCGGCCCAGGTCTACGAGGAGCTCCTCGACGCGCCGACCCGGGCCTTCAAGCTGCTGAAGATCGCCTATTCGTTGGAGCCGGGGCACGAAGGCGTGGCGGCGCGCCTGGAGCGTACGGCTGGCAAGACCGGACGGCGCGCCGAATATCTGGCGCTGGTGGCTGAGTCGGCGCGCAGTCACCCGGACGAAACCAATTGGGGGGATCTCGAGCGACAGTACCGGCGTCGGGTGGAGCAGCTGCAGGTGGGGCAGGACGACGAGGAGCTGCTCACCCTGCTCACTAGCCTCGGCGAGATCTACGTGCACCACCTGGCCAATGCTGATGCGGCCATCGAGGCCTATACGCTCGCCTCACGCCTGGAACCGGACAACTTCCAGCACCTGGAGATGCTGGCCAGGCTGTACGATCTGGCGGCCGAGCCGCCGAAGGACGCCGCGTCGGTGCACCGCCGGCTCCTCGCGGCATCCCCCTATCGCTTCGACTCCTATCACTCGCTCTACCGGCAGTATTTTGTCGACCGCCAGTACGACCAGGCCTGGTGCCTGGCTACGGCGCTCTGCTTCCTGGGCAAGGCCACCGACGAAGAGACGGCGCTCTACGAACAATACCGTCAAAAGGGCTTCGCCCGAGCCCGGCAACGCATGAGCCACGACCTGTGGCAGCAGGTGATTTGTTCCAGCCCCGAGCAGCGTCTGCTCGGCGCCCTGTTCGGTGTGCTGGCGCCGGTGGTGGCCCGGACCCGGGCCAGGCCGTACAAGGACTGGCGCATCCGGCGGAAGGATCGCCGGGACATCGCCACAGACCAGCTGCTGTTCTCAAAGGTCTTCAATTACTGCGTGCAGGTGCTGAATCTCCAGGAGGTCCCGGAGCTCTTTCTCCGGCAGGAGATGCGCGGCGGCATCCAGCTGGCCTTTGCCGAGGAGCGGGGACAGCTCATCCCCTTCTGCGTCGTCGGCGCCGACCTTCTGCAGGGACGCTCAGAGAAAGAGCTCGCCTACGTCATTGCCCACGAGCTGAGCTTCTTGCGCCCAGAGCACAGCATTTTGAAGTCTGTGCAGACCGTGGCAGAGCTCAAGATGCTGCTGTACTCGGCGATGAAGGTGGTCAACCCGGCAATTCCGGTGCCCCCTGAGCTCGACCACGTAGTGGAGGTGACCGTTGGCCAGCTGGTGAAGCGGACCCATCCGGCGCAGCTGGAGCAGCTCTCGGCCGTGGTGAAAAAACTCGCCCAGATTTCCGGCGTGACCGACCTCGAAGGCTGGCTCCGCACGGCAGACTACTCGGCCAATCACGCCGGTTATCTACTCTGCAACGACCTCGAAGTGGCGGCCGCTCTCATCGCGCGAGAGCCCGTCCCGGTGGGCGGCGTTTCCGCCAAGCAGAAGGTCCGGGAGCTGGTGCTCTACGCCATCTCCGAGCCGTACTTCGAAGCGCGACGGCAGCTCGGTTTGACCATCGGTGAGTGAACCGGTCAGGCGAGAGCGTCCTGCTTGACCCCGTCGTGTACCGAAATACCATCCATCGGAAGTCACGGCGGTTCGGCTTGTCTATCACCGGGGGAGAGGATTTGTCCAGTCAGCCGTCAGCCGAGCCACTGGCTGCCCTCAACGGCCGCTTGTGCTTCGGCGCATCGCGATCGAAGATCCACGCATAGACGCCATACCGCCCGCTCTCCGGTTCCTGTTGCTCTCCTTCGCGGGGCAGGCCTACAAGATTGGATCCGCGACGTCTGCGTTGTCTCAGCGGGAACTTGCAGCGACCAACACGTTATTCTGTGCGGTGTAACTTCAGACACTGCGCGAAACGGCCGGGCGGGATCAAGCGTCTGTTCGGGTGCCTCCACATCCCGTGGGTGCATCTGCCCATCGGCTGGCTGATCCTGCTGTTCCTCATCGACGTGGGCACAATCGTGTTTCATCGCGAGGGCTTGGAGAGGAGGGGCCTGTACGCTTTCGCGGGCACGGTGCTCGTGCTCGTGCCCGCGGTGATCACCGGCCTCGTGCTGGCCTCTGAGATCCTCCCCCTCCGGGGCAAGGACTGGTTGCCCTTCTAACCAGCATCACATTGACCACGATCATTGCGTTCCAGTGTCATCACCACCCGGCTGCTACAGGCGTCCGAGCATGGGACCCGGTGCCCCGGGCGGTGACCGGGCGCACCACCGGACCCGCGCGCGTCGCACCCCCGCCTTGCGCTCCCCGCGGCTTCGCGATACCCATGATCCATGCCCGAGCTCCCCGACGTGGTGGTGTACCTCGAGGCGCTGGAGCGCCACGTGGGCGGCACCCCCCTGGAGAACGTGCGCCTCGCCAGCCCGTTCTTGCTGCGCACCGTGGATCCGCCCCTCAAGGCCGCCTTTGGCCAGCCGGTGCAGGGCTTCCGCCGCGTCGGCAAGCGCATCGTCTTCGTCTTTGCCGACGAGCTGTTCATCGTGATCCACCTGATGATCGCCGGCCGCCTCCGCTGGCGGGACCGGGGCGCCAAGCTGCCGGGCAAGCTCGGCCTCGCCGCCTTTGACTTTCCCGGCGGCACCGTGCTGCTCACCGAGGCGGCCAAGAAGCACCGCGCGTCCCTGCACGTCGTGCGCGGCGAAGAGGTTCTCACCGCATTCGACCCCGGCGGCCTCGAGGTGCTCGACGCCACGCCCGCGGCCTTCCGCGCGGCCCTGACCCGGGAAAACCGGACCCTCAAGCGCGCCCTCACCGACCCCCGGATCTTCAGCGGCATCGGCAACGCCTACTCCGACGAGATCCTCCACCGCGCGCGCCTCTCCCCCATGAAGCTCACCCAGAAGCTGCCCGCGGCCGACATCGACCGGCTGTGCGCGGCCACCCGCGAGACCCTCGTGGAGTGGACCCAACGTCTCCGGGACGACGTGGGCGACGGCTTCCCCGAGAAGGTCACCGCCTTCCGACCCGACATGGCCGTGCACGGCCGCTACAAGCTGCCCTGCCCCGACTGCGGCAAGCCCGTGCAGCGCATCCGCTACGCGGACAAGGAGTGCAACTACTGCGCGAGCTGTCAGAACGAAGGCCGCCTCCTCGCTGACCGTTCCCTCTCCCGCCTGCTCAAGAAGGACTGGCCCAAGCGCCTCGAGGATCTCGAGACGCTCTACGACAAGCGCAAGTGAGCTGGAAACCTCGGTCTCAGCCGGCGCTACCAGGGCGGGTGGTGGATGACCTCGTTCAGGGTCACGGCCCAGATGCCGCCGTTGGCGCCAAAGGCGAAGTCGTGGATGAGGTTGGAGACGGGAGGCGCCAGGCTGGGGGTCATCAGGCTCCAGGAGCCGCCGCCGTCCTTGGAGCAGTGGAGCTCGTTCCAGCGGTGCAGGGCGCAGACCCGCTGCTCGTCGTTGGGCGCCACGCGGATCAAGTCCCCCTCGAAGGAGTACACCTGGCTGGTGCTGAGGCCGCCGTCGGTGGAGCGGAACAGCCCCCAGCCGCAGTCGCAGTTCGTCTGGAGGAACATCAAGGCCGGATTGCTCGGCGCGAAGACGGCCCAGATGACGCCGACCTGACCGGCGATGGGGATCAGGGTGCAGCTGTCGGCGGCGAGGGAGCAGATGAAGGAGTTGCCGTTGTCGCACCAGATGGCCACGGTGTCGTGATCGTCCGCGGGCACGTCGAATCCGGCGATGCCGTCGCAGTCCACCGGCAGCGGATCCAGGTCGGCGGTCCGCTCGAAGGCCGCGCCCAGGGACGTGGAGAAGTGGAACTGCTGCCCGGCGCGGTAGATCAGCTCGCTTTGGGTGCCCCCCACGAAGCGCAGCTCGTCCGGGGGCCAAGGGTTGGTGAAGACGGCCGTCGAGGGCGTGAACGAGCTCCCGCCGTCGTCGGACCGGATGTGGATCCACTCCTGCCCGGCCTGCGGCGGTGGGACCATCGACATGCCGCCGACCAGGCGGTCGCCGTCGGCCGGATCGAAGGCGAGGCCCATGGGGGTGCCGAGCATGCCCGTCACGGGCGTGAAGGACAGGATCGGCGTCGGATCGAAGTCGGCGCCGTTGGTGGTGAGCCACACCTCGAGCAGGGGATACCAGTCCTCGGCCGAGCCGAGCAGCGCCACCGTGCTCGGGTCCGTGGGGTGCGCCGCGATATTCGGCATGAACGGCTGGACATAGTCCGTGGTGACGACCCAGCCCGTGGCAACGGCCGCGTCCGCGCCTGCGTCCGCCCCGGGGCCGGCGTCGATCGATGCGTCGGAAACACCCGCGTCAGCGGCCTGATTGTCGTTGGTGTTGTTGTTCTGATCGTGCGGGCTGTCGTCGCCACAACCTGGTCCGGCACACGACAGTCCCATCAGGATTGCAAGATTCACCGCCCTCAGTTTCGCCATGACACCTCTCCGAAGAGCTTGATCATCCCGCGTCACAGTGGCGCCGTCAAGCGCCCCCTTTTCCAGTATCCCCCAGGGGGAAACCAGCGCTGCGCGCGGGGGCGTCGGGGCGTTCATCACCAAGGGGGCCGGAGCACACCCTCCCGGAACTCGGCACAGGAGTCAGGTCGTCGTATATGATGTGGGGGTCAACAGGAGGTCCTCCATGAATCTGATTCGTGTTTTTAGGCGGCGTCCAGCGCGGCTGTTGCCGCTGTCACTGCTGTCCGGACTGCTGCTGCTCGCGGACCCGGGGCCGGCGCACGCCGTGGATTACGAGGTGGGGCCGGGGCAGCCCTTGACGGCCATCGGCGACGTGCCCTGGGAGTCGTTGGAAGCAGGGGACCGGGTGCTGATCCACTGGCGGGACACGCCCTATCGGGAGAAGTGGGTGATCGGCGGACAAGGCACGGCGACGCAACCCATCGTGGTGTCGGGTGTGCCGGGGCCGAACGGAGAGCTGCCGGTGATCAGCGGTGAGGACGCGGTGACTCCCGCCGCGCTCAACTTCTGGAACGAGGAGCGCGGGGTGATCAAGATCGGCGGCTCCAACACCCCCCCGGACGAGCTGCCGTCCTACATCGTGATCGAGAACCTGGACGTGCGCTCGGGGCGGCCGCCCTTCGGCTTCACCAACGACAGCGGCGGGCAGTCGACCTACGCCGACAACGCCGCGGCGATCTACGTGGAGAAGGCCGAGCATCTAACCGTCCGCGGCTGTATGATCCACGACTCGGGCAACGGCCTGTTCATCGGCGTCAACGAGGGGCAGACCCAGGACGTGCTCATCGAAGGCAACTGGGTCTACAACAACGGCATCGAGGGCAGCATCTACGAGCACAACAGCTACACCTCGGCCCTGGGCATCACCTTCCAATTCAATCACTACGGCCCGCTTCGGGCGGGCTGCGACGGGAACAACCTCAAGGACCGCTCGGCGGGCCTGGTGGTGCGCTACAACTGGATCGAGAGCGGCAACCGCCAGCTCGACCTCGTAGACGGCGAGGACCATCCCAGCGTGGTGAACCACCCGAGCTACGGCGAAACCTTTGTCTACGGCAACGTCCTGGTGGAGCCGGACGGCGCCGGGAACAGCCAGATCGTGCACTATGGCGGCGACAGCGGGACGCTCACCGACTACCGCAAGGGCACGCTCTATTTCTTCCACAACACCGTCGTCTCCACCCGCGCCGGCAACACCACGCTCCTGCGCCTGTCCACCATCGACGAGCGCTGCGACGCCCGGAACAACATCGTGTACGTCACCGAGGGCAGCGGTTCCCTGGCCATGCTGTCCTCCGACGGCGTGCTGGACCTGTCGAGCAACTGGCTGAGCCAGGGTTGGGTCGACAGCCACAGCGGGCTCGACGGGGTCATCAACGACGACGGGAGCAACACCGAGGGGACAGACCCGGGCTTCGAAGACGAGACGGGCCAGGACTTCCACCTTGCCGCCGGCTCGGCCTGCCTCGACGTGGCCGGCCCCCTGGCCGCCGCGGTCCTGACCGACCACGAGCCGCTCGAGCAGTACGCGGTGCACCGGGGTCGCGAGCCTCGACCTGTCGAAGGTCCGGCAGACCTGGGGGCCTTCGAGCGCTGCTCCGGGACCTGCCAGAGCGCCGACGGCAGCGTGGATCCGCCGTCGGACAGCGGGACCGGTCCCGGACCCGACAGCAACGTCGGCCCCGGCTCCGACAGCGGCACCACCGACCCAGGGGCCGACGACGGCGGATGCAAATGTCGAAGCAACGGCGCGGCAGCGTCGACCCGCGGCAGCGCGCTCCTCGCGGTGCTCATCCTGGCATTTCTGCAGCTCCGGCGGAGATGGAGGACACCGCCGAAGCGCTGACGGACCGCCGAAGCGCTGACGGACCGCCGCCGGAGACCGTCTCGCCTTGACCAGAACAGTATTCTGCTGTACATAATGACGTTATGCACTACGTAACGGCCAGCGCGCTCGGAGCTGCGCAATCTCGGACGGCACGGCCGTGAAAGGAACCCCTGTGAGACTGTGTAACATCTTGATTGCAATTGGTATTCTTGTGTCGCATCAGAGCCCTGCTTCCGCTGACGGCAGGGCCCTGGAGATCCTCAAGAAACATGAAATGCGGGACACGAGCTACCAGGCCGTGTACACCAAGTTCAAGCTGTTCATCCAGGGCAAATGCAAGGTCATCTTCCATGCCCGGAACCGACCCCGGGGCCAGCGCATGATCAAGCTTCTGTGGCCCGGGGACGTGAAGGGAATGCACATCCTGATCCAGTCCAGGTCGGAGATGTACATCTACCTGCCGGCCTTTCGCAAGGTGCGACGAATCGCGGGCCACGTGCGGAATCAGGGCTTTCTGGGGTCCGACTTCAACTACGACGACATGGCCATCAGCACCTGGTCGACGGGCTACGACGTCCAGCTGAGCAAGGAAACGAAGAAGCACTACTGGCTCGACCTACGCGCCAAACCGGGCAAGGCCGTTCCTTACTTTCGGGTTGCGATGCGCATCCGCAAGGACTGGGGTGTTGCCGACACCTTCCGGTTCTTCAACCGCCGCGGAAAGAACACCAAGACCCAGAAGTACTCGAATTTCAAGTGCCGCTCGATCAGCGGCCACTGCATGCCCATGACCATCCAGATGATCAATCACAACCGTGGCAACCGGATCTCGGAGCTGCGCGCCGTCAAGCTCAAATACCCCTCCGCATACCCGGACCGGATGTTCACCATCCGGCACCTGCTGCGCAACGCGAACTGACGCGAGGGCGAGTCTGCGCGTTGGCGTGCCTGATTCACACCCTGCTCGTTGCTGCTGATCCCACTCAGCCCTCACCGTCGACCCTTTGAATTCCGGGGGCCGCGTCGGGTGTGCTTTGGTGTCTCAAAAACAGCTCCCTGGCGTCTCGAAACAATCGTTTCAGGACAGTTGTCGCCTCGCTGCGTCTACTTTGAGGTCTTGAAGCGAATACAAACTCCGGCGTGAAATTAGGTATTGAAATCACCTGATTCCAAGCGCTTTCGGCAGCGGATCACCAGATGTACGCCCGTTGTCTCAGTGTTTCGTATTTCAGCGCTGATTCGGCGCAATAATTGCATGCGCGTCGAAACGAAACACTCGAGCAATGTGTTCGGAACGAGTCGCTTCGGCTGGAGGCAACAATGACAATTAGCAGACGTGGATTCATGAAGGGCTCCCTGGCAGTGGCAGCCGGCGCCTCTGCCGCACCCCTGTTCAGCGGGATACTCGTGACCGACGCCCGCGCCGATCCGAGCCAGGCCGCCTGGCACAAGGCGCCCTGCCGCTTCTGCGGCACCGGGTGCGGCGTCGAGGTGGGGGTCTACAACGGCCGCATCGTCGCTGTCCGCGGCGACGCGCAGAGCCCGGTCAACGCGGGGCTCCTGTGTGCCAAAGGCTACGGCCTGGCGCAAATGCTCTACGGTGACGATCGGCTCACCCAGCCGATGGTCCGCAACACCTCGGGGGTCCTCGAGCCGGCCACCTGGGACGACGCGCTCTCGCTCATCGCCACACGGTGGTCCGACCTCATCGCCAGCGACGGCCCCGACGCGGTGGCCATGTACGGCTCCGGCCAGTGGACCATCCCCGAGGGCTACGCCGCGCTGAAGCTCATGAAGGGCGGCATCCGCACCAACAACCTCGAGCCCAACGCCCGGCTGTGCATGGCCTCCGCCGTGGTCGGCTTCCTCAAGACCTACGGCATCGACGAACCGGCCGGTGTCTACGACGACTTCGACGTCGCTGACTACTTCTTCTTGTGGGGCGGCAACATGGCCGAGATGCATCCGATGCTGTACAACCGGATCCTACGGCGTCGCCGCGCCGACGCCAATGTGCGCATCTTCAACTTCTCCACCTTCGGGCACATGACGAATCAAGGGGCCGACGAGACCCACCTCTTCAAGCCGCACTCGGACCTGTACCTGTTGAACGCCTTTGCCCACGTGCTGGTGAACGACGACCTGGTGGACAACACGTTCGTCAGCGAGCACCTGAACTTCATGGAGACGGTGGGGGGCGTCGACACGGCCATGGACTGGGCCGCCTACACCACCTTCCTGGACGCCTACGCGCCGGGCGCCGTGGCGGACGCCGTGGGAATCTCCGCGGCGGACATCACGCGGCTGGCCCAGACCTTCGGCGAGGCCGGCAAGGGCTGCGTCTCCACCTGGACCATGGGCGTGAACCAGCACACCCGCGGCGTCTGGGTGAACAACCAGATCCACAACATCCACCTGCTCACGGGGAAGGTGGCCAAGCCCGGGAACAGCCCCTTCTCGCTCACCGGACAGCCGAGCGCCTGCGGCACCTGCCGCGAGGTGGGGACCTTCACCCACCGCCTGCCCTCGGACAGGCTGGTGGCCAACGACGTGCACCGCCAGGAGATCGAGTCGATCTGGGGCCTGCCCGCCGGCACGATTCCGAGCCCGACGGACAGCCCGCTGACCCACGCCACGGCGCTGTGGGACAAGCTCGCAGACGGAACCGTCAAGTCGGTGTGGGTGCAGGTCACCAACCCCTATCAGTCCCTGCCCAACCTCAACCAGTACATCAGCCAGATCCGCGCCCAGGGCGCCTTTGTGATCGTGTCCGACATGTACCCCACCGTGACCACCGCGGAGGCCGATGTGGTCCTGCCCTCGGCCTGCTGGGTGGAAAAGGAGGGCATGTTCGGCAACTCCGAGCGGCGCACCCACCACTTCGCCAAGCTGATAGACCCCCCCGGGGAGGCCCGCTCCGACGTCTCCCAGATCGTGGACGTCGCCCGGCTCATGGGACACGGAAACCTCTTCCCCGCGGCCTGGGACGACGCGCTCGAAGAGAGCCTGTACAACGAGTACCGGGAATGCACCCTGGACACCGGGCACGACGTCGCGAGCTACGCCGACCTGGTGGCCAGCCGCGGCATGCGTTGGCCCGTCGTCAACGGCCAGGAGACGCTCTACCGGTTCAACGCCAGCTACGATCCCTACGCCACCGCCACCACGGCCGACGGCATCGATTTCTACGGCAAGCCCGACGGTAGAGCCGTGGTGTGGGCGCGGCCCTACGAGGCGCCGGCCGAGGAGCCCGACAGCACCTATCCCTTCTGGCTGTGCACCGGACGGCTCCTGGAGCACTGGCACACGGGCACCATGACCCGGCGCGTGCCGCAGCTCCACAAGGCCGCGCCCGAGGCGTACTGCTACATGAACGCCGACGACGCTACCGCCCTCGGGGTCGCCACCGGGGGCCGGGTCCGCATCACCTCGGCGCGCGGCAGCATGGAGGCCCTCGTGGAAACCGACTGTCGAATCACGATGCCGTCGGGCAGCGTCTTCGTCCCCTTCTTCGACGAGGATCGGCTGATCAACGAGGTCACCCTGGGCGCGATCGACCCCGACTCGAAACAACCCGACTACAAGAAGTGCGCGGTCAACGTGGAAGCGGTCTGAGCACCGGCGGAGGAAACACCATGAATCGTCAAAGCACGAAAACGACGCTCGGGATCCTCGTCGCCCTGCTGGCCCTCGCGCTGGCCGGCCCGGTGGGCTGCGGCGACGACGACTCCGGAACCAACAACAGCAACGTCAATGACAACTCCAATTCCAACTACAACAACAATGACTCCGACGCGGGAGTGACGTCGAACGCTCCGTACCCCGGCGCGCCCCCGAACATGCCCCACGAGCCCTACTCCTGTCAGATCAACTGCCTGGGCTGCCACGAATCCGGCGCGGCCGGCGCGCCGATCACGCCGCACCCCGAGCGGGAGCTGTGCACCCAGTGCCACCTGCCGCAGAAGGACGTGCCGGACTTCGTGGGCAACAGTTTCACCGCCTTCCCGTAACCTCCCCCTGCGCCTCCGAGTACGCCTCGCAGGACACCGCCTGCGCCGCCGACTGACCGGGGGGCCCGCGCCGCCCTACCCGGTGTTCTTGAGCCCGGACGCGATGCCGACGATGGTGTGGAACACGCTCCGGCGGAGCCGCTCGCCCTCGTCGCCCTGCGGATCGCCCAAGGCCCGCAGCCGACGGAGCAGCTCGATCTGCACCAGGTGCAGCGGATCGATGTAGGGAGTGCGGCGCCGGATGGCCCGCTGCAGCGCGGGCTCGTTTTCCAGGATTTCGCGCTGGCCCGTGATGCGCAGGACCCAGCGACAGGTGCGCTCAAACTCCTGTCGAATCGCGACGAAGGTGCGGTCCGCGAGGCTGCGGTCCCTGACCAGCCCGCTGTAGAGCGAGGCGATTCCCATGTCGGCCTTGCCCAGGGAGAGCTGCGCGTTGTCGATCAGCGTGTTGAAAAAGGGCCACTGCCGGTACATCTCCACCAGCAGGAGCGCGCCGTCGGCGTCAGCGCCGACGCTCTCCAGGGCGCTGCCGAGCCCGTACCAGCCCGGGAGGGTGACGCGGCTCTGCATCCAGCTGAACACCCAGGGGATCGCCCGCACGTCGCTGAACGCCTCCCCGGCCGAACGCTTCGACGGACGGGAGCCCAGGTGGAGCTGCCCGATCTCCTGGATCGGCGTGGCCTGCTGCCAGTACACGAGAAACTCCGGCGTGTCGTACACCAGGCCGCGATAGGCCGCGTAGCCGCGACGCGACAGCTCCTCCAGCGCGTCCCGCCAGGGGCGACTGACATGGGCCGCCTCGCGGTGGCTCGGCGCGCTGGACATGAGCACTGCGTGGACCACCTGCTCGAGGTAGCGTCTGGCGATGACGGGGTTGCCGAACCGCTCACTGATCATCTCGCCCTGCTCGGTGACGCGAAGCCGGCCGTCCATGGAGTCCGGCGGCTGCGCGAGAATGGCGCGCACGGCCGGCCCCCCGCCCCGGGCGATGGATCCGCCCCGGCCGTGGAAGATCGTGAGGGATATCCCTGCGTCGCGACACGCCGAGGCCACCGCTTCCTGGGCCTGGTAGAGCTCCCAGTTGGCGGGCACGAAGCCGGCGTCCTTGTTGCTGTCGGAGTACCCGATCATCACGGTCTGACACCGGGCGTGTCCCTCCAGATGCCGGCGGTAGGCCGGGTGCGCGAACAGCTCGTTCATGATGCGTGACGCGGCGCGCAGGTCGTCCCGGGTTTCGAACAGCGGCGCGATGGCCAGCCGCTCCTCCCCCTCCTGCTCCGGCCCGGGAGAAAGTCCGAACCACCGCGCCAGCAGGAGCACCGTGAGCACGTCCTCGGGCCCGCTCGTCATGGAGATGACGTAGGGGCCGATGACCTCCCGACCGTAGAGCGCGGTTGCGCACGCCAACACCTCGAACAGTGCAAACAGCTCCTGGAGCGACTCGGGCAGCTCCTCCCGGGGGAGCTCCGGAGCGGGCAGCTCGAGCAGTCGGGTCAGCAGAGTCAGCCGCTCGGCCGCCCCCAGCCCGGCGTAGTCGTGGTGTTCGCCCAGGCGCCGCAACAGCTCGTCCAGGGCCTGGGTGTGCCGCGCGCTGTGCTGCCGGATGTCCAGCCGCGCGGACTGAAGCCCGAAGGTTTCGATCTGACGGATGACCCGAGCCAGCTCCACATCCGCCACCGAACCGGCGCCCGCCTCGCGGAGGCTTCGATCCAGGGCTCGCAGCGGCTCGAGGATGTCGCCCGGATGCCGCACCGACGGCAACGGGCCGCAGCCCTGCCCACGCAGCCGGGCCGACACCTCATCGGCCGAGGCTTCGCCCAGCTCGGCCACCAGGAGCGCCGCGAGGAGTCGATAGGGCTCCCGAGGATACCGCTCTCGGAGGTAGTCGATGTGGGCGTCGCCGCGCCCTTCCACCCGCTTCAGCAGCTCCCTGACCTCAGCGCTCACCCCCAGGAGCTGATCGCTGAAGCTCAGGCTCTGCTCGAGCTTTCTCAGCTCCTGACGATGCCGCTCCACCGCCAACCCGCGGTGCAGCCGCAGGGTTTCCGCCGTGATGTCAGCGGTGACGAAGGCGTTCCCGTCCCGATCTCCGCCGATCCAGGAGCCGAACAGCAGGAACCGTCCCGAGCTGGAAATCGACGGATAGTGGTCGGCCAGGGCGCGCTGCAGGCTGCGCATGATCTTCGGGACCACGTCCCAGAGGGTGACGTCGAAATAGTACAGCCCGGTCCGCACCTCGTCGGTGACGGAGGGGCGCGCGGTGCGCGCGTAGTCCGTGATCCACAGGCCCGTCACCTCGGCGCCGAGGCTCTCGAGCAGCTGCTCCTTCAGCCGGGGGAGCGGGTCGTGCCGCTCCAGCTCGTGTAAAATCCCTCCGATCCGACCGAGCTTCGAAAGCACCGACCGCCGTTTGGCCTCGGTGGGGTGCGCGGTGAACACCAGATCCACGTGAAGCCGCTCGAGCATTCGGGCCATCTCGTCAGCGTCCACCCCTTGGCGCTTCAAGTCCGCCACCGCGGCCGCCACCGACTCCGCCACCGGCTCCGGGTGGCCTCGGCGCTCCAGGGTGTCGAGCCGCCGGATCCGGTGCTGCTCCTCGGCGAGATTCACCAGGTCACAGAAAATGGCAAAGGCGCGAACGATGTCCTCGGCCTGGGACAGCTCCAGCCGGCCGATCCGCTCGATCAGCTCCTCCCGCGCCCAGTCGGCGCCGTCGGCTCGGTGCCTCGCGACCAGAGCCCGGATCTCCTCCACCAGCACGAACATTTCCTCGCCCGCCTGGCTCCGAACAACCTCTCCGAGTGCCTGGCCGAGCCGTCTCACGTCGGCTCTCAGGCTGCGATCTGCTGCTTGATCGAAAGTGTGCGGCATCGGCTCCTCGCGCGGGGAGTATACCAACACCGAAGCAGAAGGCGAGGATGTCAGCGATTCCCGCGCCGGCTGGGTGTGCTATATTGGATCCATGGATCGAAGCATGCTCTACATGGTGGGCGCGCTGCTCGTGCTCGTGCCCCTGCAGATCGGCGGCTGCCAGGAGGAGGGCGTTTCCCCCCATGAGGCGGACTGCAGTGACTACTGCGACGTGATCCTGGAGTGCGACGCGACCCAGTTCTACGACCATTTTCCCTCTCTGGAACAGTGCAACGTCGCCTGCAGCTTCGCGCTCAGTGGACAGGAGCCCGGCTTCACACCCGCCTGCGTGGACGCCAAGGCGGACACCGTGGCCTGCGTGGGCAGCCTCACCTGCACCCAGTTCTACAACGCGCCCTGCGCCTCCGAGTACGCGGCGCAAGAGACGGTCTGCGCCACCGACTAGCTGTTCGAAAGTCGAGCCTGATTCGTGCTCGTAAACGTGCTCGTGCTCGATCTCTGTGCTGATCGTGCGCGAGCACGAGCACCGGCCTTCGGCCTGAGCACGACAAACGGCCGCGCATCGGAGGGAACTTCTGCGGAGCCGGGGACACTTACCCTGCATGCGCACTCTACAATCTCTCTCGGTGATCACCCTCCTGCTGACCGCGGCCGCATCGCCGGCGGCGGCGGACACCCTCGAGGCGACCCTGCGGCAGCCCCTGCGAGAAATCTCCCACGCAGTGGATGTGCGAATCATTCAGGGCTTGGCCGTCTTCAAGGTGCAGCGCTCCTTCGCGAACCAGGGCAAGCGCCACGACGAGGCGTCCCTGCGGATCGCGCTGCCCTTCGGCGCGGCGGCCACCGGGCTCCGGATCCGCTCCGGCAGGCGGTGGTACAACGGTGAGCTCATGGAGCGCCAGAAGGCCGCGCGGCTCTACCAGAAGCTGACCGGCATGGGGCCCCACGCGCCGCGGGACCCCGCCCTGCTGCAGTGGGTGTGGGCGAACGAGGTCCATCTCCAGGTCTTCCCCGTGCCCCCCGGCGAAACGGCCACGGTGGAGTACACCCTGACCGCGCCCACCCAGTACGCGGACGGGCGGTACACCATCTCCTATCCCCGGCACAACGGCGACGCGAACCTGGCCGCGCCGGTGGTGCGCGTGTACTCCGAGGCGCACCGGGCCAAGATCACGGTGGACGGACGGCTGGCGGCCCGGGCGCAGCCGGTGGTGTTCAACAAGCCGATCATTCGTCCGCTGCCGGGAAATCTCACCCGGCGCGGCAACGCCTCCTACACGGTCAGCTCGCTGGAGGTCACGGAGAAGGGGACGATCTCGTCGATCCAGGTGGCCGTGGACGTCCGCCACACATTTCGGGCGGATCTCGAGATCCGGCTCGTCTCACCCACCGGCTCGGTGCACGTGCTCCACAACCGCACCGGGGGCAGCAAAAACGACGTGCGTAAAACCTACAATGTGGGGCTGCCCCCACGGACACCGGCGGCAGGGATCTGGCAGCTGGTGGTTTCGGACCACGCGGGGATGGATGTCGGGCAGCTCGTGGCCTGGTCCGTCACCATGAAGCCCGGGCAGCGACGGATCACGGCCCGGGCCCGCAAGCTGCCGCTGGTCCTCCCGGACGCACCCTCTTCCGGAGGGGACGCCGGCATCGCCGTGATCCAGGTGACGCCCCCCAAGATCAACACCGTGCTCGGACGCCTCGGCCGGGTGGTGGCGGCCAGGCAGAAGCAGTTCACCCGCCTGGAGCTGGACCTGGCGCCCCGGTTGAGCCGGCTCCCCAGGAACCTGTCCGTGGTATTCGTCGTGGACGCGTCCCACTCCATCGGGGCCCTGGGGATAAAGGCCCAGCTCGCCGTGGCCCAGGCGTTTCTGAGCCACGTGCCCGGAGCGCAGTTCGAGGTCGTGCTCTATCGCCGCCACGCCAAGCGGATGGTGGGCACCCTCGCCGGAGCGCGATCCTTCGAGGCGCAGCTGACAAAGGCCCGCAAGGACGGCCTGCTGAAGCCCGGAAACGGCAGCGCCTTGGACGAAGGGCTCCGCCTGGCGACCCGGGTGCTCAGACAGCGGGCGCGGCTGCGGACGCTCTCGGGGCAAGGTCCGGGCCCGGGCATGATCGTCATGCTGAGCGACAACCTGCTGCGCCCCCGCTGGAGCAACGGCGACGCGCTCCGGCAGCTGGCCCGTTTGCCCAAGGGCGTCACGGCCCACGTGGTCATTCCGGGGGTGGATCCCAGCAACCCGGTCAGGGAGCAACGGGACGACACCCATGCCCTGGCTCCCATCGCCGCGACCCACGGCGGCGTGCTGCTGCGGGTCGACGGCCTGCCTCCCAAGCGGGCCAAGGCGCTCAACCGCGCCGTGCTGGGCCTGGTGCGTCCGATTCGCATCGACAGCGTGCGGCTCAGCGGACACGGCCTGGAGAACGGCCACCAGTTGGCACCGCCCGACGTGCTCGGCGAGGGAACCGGCCTGCGGGAGATGGTCCAGCGCAAGTCCAGCCCGCACTGGGTCCTGCTCCAGGGCAAGATCTGGGCGCGGAAATTCCGCCGAATCTTCCGCGTGGATCGCGGGTTTTCCAAGGCGACCGCGGCCTTTGTCTTCTCCCATGACATGCACGGCGACCTGAGCAATGCCGAAAAAATGAAGGTCGCCCTGATGGGCCGGGCCGTCTCTCCGGTCACGTCCTACCTCGCCATCGAGCCGGGCGTACGCCCCTCCCGGGCCGGCATCGTCCGCAACGAGGGTGGGGGGGTGGGGGGGCTAGGGCTCGGGGGCGGCGGGCGAGGCGGAGGCGGGTCCGGCGCGATCCGGTTTCCGCCCGACCTGAAGGGGCTGATCGCCCCCCACGTGAAGCGCTGCGCGGCCCGCCACCACCCCGCCACCGGATGGTCGGTCACCCTGACCGTGGAGACCACCCACGACGAGATCGTGGACGTCATCCCCCGGGGCCGCCGCCCCACTCCCATGCAGAAATGCCTCGTGGAGGGGACCTGGAAAGTCCGGCTGACCAAGGCCTTCGATCTCGAACGAGAGACCTTTTCCGTGGCGCTTCCCTAGACAAATCGTGATCTCTGTCACAAGGGGTTGCTCCTTTCAACGGGCAGGAGCTACAATCCAGGTTCAAATGGGGAAGGCGGCACGTATCACCAGAAGCCGTCCAGGAGGAGACTGATGAAACGCTCTTATCTATTTGTATCTATTTGTTTTGTTGCCATGTTGGGGCTGATGGGCTGCTCGGTGACCGAGTCCACCAACGTCAAGACCTCGGGCATCTACGCCATCTTCACCGTGTACCACCGGGCCGACGGCACGGTGTCGGTGCGGGGCACGCTCCGGGTCGGGGGCTCCACCGGCACCATCGTGGACCTGGCGTCGGGGGAGCACCTGGAGGTCAACGGGCAGGTCATGTCCGAGTTTGTGGACCCCATCACCGACTACCACTGGTCCCGGGCCATCATCGACCCGGATCCCGCGGGCGTGTACGACATCGACTTCGTGCGCCTCGACGAGCTCGTCACCACCACCGTGCTGACGCCGGAGCCGCCGACCATCGTCAGCCTGGACCCCGGGGACGTGGTCTTCTCCGAGGACACGCTCACCATCACCTGGGATGACACCGACCCCGGGCAGGACGTGGACATCTACATCGAGGGTGACTGCATCGAAAACCACGCTGACTTCAACGTTCCGGACACCGGCGCGTACACCAGCGGGGACATCTACGACATCGAGCCGATGTCGCCGACGGACTGCACGCTCACCGTCACCGTGGAACGCTTCGCGCACGACGGCGGCGTCAACGGCGCCTACCAGGGCGGCGTCTCAAGCTCGTCCTGGGCCGAAGAGGCCTTTATCGATTTCGAAACGACGCTGTAGGAACTGCCCCGCAGCAGTGTCCAGGAGACCCTGGTTAATTCACGATATGGGGGATGGTGGTGTTGCCCGCGCCCCAGTACGACCGCGTGGCGTCGCTGTACACCAGGGTGCCGGCGCCGGTGTCGACGTTGATGGTGATGTAGTCGCCGTCCCCGGTGAACCCGTAGACCCGGTCGCCCCAGTAGCCGAGGCCGAAGATCTTCTGGAAGCCTGTGGCGCCGATGAGCCGGGCGTCGCCGTTCTCGGCATCGATCTCGGCCAGCCAGTCGGACTCGCACCCCGTGTCGTCGTAGTTGGGGCACTTCAGGGTGGCGTAGGTCACATACTCGGTCCAGTCCACCTGGATGGAGATGATGTCGCCGGAGGACAGCCACTCGAGGTCCGGGACATCGTAGTAGCCCAGGGAGATGAAGATCTCGGAGATGATGTCCCCGGGGTAGTTGATCAGCACCCACTCGCCCTCCTCCACCGAGGCGGCGATGAGCTTGTCCAGGCTCGGCTCAGCGGGATCCACGCCCTTGACGAAGGAGAGGGAAAAGAAATGGGGCGAATTCAGCGGGAACTGGAACACCGCGGTGCACTCGGCCGTGTCCTTGTCCACCTCGTAGAGCCCCTCCGCGGAGATGCCGAGGATCTGCTTGGCCTCGTTGACCGCGATGTCGTAAAAGCCGCTGTCTGACGTGCAGGGCCCGAAGAAGTCGCCGATGGTCACGAGCTGGTCGCTCACGCCGGGGTCCACGTAGTACAGCGTGTCCTGGGTGTTGACGTAGATCCGGCTGTTGGTGGGCGGCTGCCAGGCCGTGTTTCCGTTCGTGTTGTCGTTGACGTTGTTGTTGGCGCCCCCGTCCGGGTTGAGCACGTGCCCGCCGTCACCGGTGTTGTTGCTGTCGGCCTCAGCCGGGCCGCAGGCACCGAGGGCAAGCCCGAGGGCCAGCGCAGCGATCAATCTAACGTAGTGCATGTCATCCTCATTTCCGCGAATCAGCATCATAGGACATGCCCGACGGAGCCGCCAGAGTCAACCGCCTGCAACGCCTTCGGGGTGCATTATCCTAGTAGAAGTACTCCCACGTGTCGGCCAGGGCGGTTCCGGACAATCCGCCGAAGAGCACCACCCGGCCTCGCAGCGTGTCGTCCACCAGGCCGAAACTGGAGCGCGGGCTCGGGTGGATGGTGGGCGTGGTCTCGATCCAGTCCACCCCGTCGAACTCCCAGGTATCGCCGAACAGCGCGGCGTCCTCGCCCCCGAAGAGCACCACCCGGCCGATGAGCGCGGAGTACGCCAGCCCGGCGCTGTACCGGGCCGGCGGGATGACCACTGGCTGCCGCTCCACCCAGGTGTTGCCCGTGAACTCCCAGGTGTCGTCATAGACGGAGCTGGAGCCATAGCCGCCGAAGACCACCAGCCGGGCGCGCGGGCCGTCGTAGGCAGCCGCTGCGGTGTCCCGGCCCGGCGGTGAAGCGGCCGGATTGAGCTGATTCCAGGCGCCGTTGTACAGCCAGGTGTCGCCGAGCACGTTCCCGGACCAGCCGCCGAACAGGATCACGCCGCCGCGGGTCGCGTGGTACACGAGGACGTGGTTGTTCCGGGCCGACGGCCCGGCCGCGGGCTGCGCGTCGACCCAGTTGGTGCCGTCGTACTCCCAGGTGTCGTCGAGAAAAGCCGACCCATCGTGCCCGCCGAACAGCACCATGAGCCCCCGGGTGGCGTCGTAGGTCATGCGACTCCCCGTGCGGAAGGGCGGGGTATTGGCGGTGGCGATCTCGCTCCATGTGGTCCCGTCGTACTCCCAGGTGTTGGTCCAGTTCCCGCCGACGGACGAGCCGGCGAACACCACGGTGACGTCGCGCCCTGCGTCGTAGGCCATGGCGTGAAACCCTCGGGGCTCCGGCGCGGTCGTCGGGGTCATGGCGACCCACTGGGCGTCGGGCAGCGTGCACAGGTTCGAGCAGCCGTCGTCATCCACAGCGTTTGCGTCGTCGCACTCCTCTCCGGAGTCGACCACGCCGTCGCCGCAGCCGGCGGCCACGCAGTCCCCACGGCACGCGTCAGGAGCCGAGTCACTGTTGGCGGTGGCGTCGTCGCACTCCTCGGCGCTCGGATCCACGTAACCGTCCCCGCACGCGTTCAACACGCAGCAATCGTCCGTCCCCACGCACGCGCTCAGGCACGCGTCCTCGTTGAAACCGTTGCCGTCGTCGCACGCCTCACCTGTGTCGACCACCGCGTCACCGCACCCGGCGGCCGTGCAGTCCAGCCGGCAGGCGTCGGGATCCGTGTCGCTGTTCCCTGCTCCGTCGTCACACTCCTCTCCCGCCTCCACCTGCCCGTTTCCGCACTCCTCGGTGCCCCCGTCCGCGCTCCCGTCGGTACCTGCGTCGTCACCCGGGCTCCCGTCCACCCCTGGCTCGTTGTTGTTGTTGGTCCCCACGCCGTCGTCGTCGCCGCAACCCCAGGCCGGTGCGAGCAAGAGACTCAGGAGACAGATCAGCACACTTCTATGAAAACCTCTGGGCATCGGCGCTCTCCCGCACAATCAGGACCTTCAGCGTATCACGACGATCAACGAGCGCGCCAGCGCGGGAAGCACCGGGGGCGTGTGTGTTCACGGGCGCGCTATTTGCGGCACCTTCCGAGCGTAGCGAGGGTTCCCCCGGAGGGGGCGGAGCGGGCGAACTGAGCCACGAAGAGGCGGATCGATCTCCGGAAGTGGGCCCCACTGCTCGGTGCCGATACCAGAGCGACAGATCCGCCGCTCCGCGGCTCACCACACCCCTGCCGTCCCCTCAAGGGGTAGCCCGCGCCGTCAGCGCGGGCGTGCTGTGCCGTCAACCACGTGAACGGTTACCCGGGGGAGAATCACGGACACTGCTGCACGGACTGACCGTCGATGATGATCTCGGCGAAGTTCAGGTTGGACTCGGAGCAGCAGTCGTCGACGTGGGTCAGCACGATGCGGTTCTGCTCCCCGGCCATGATGTAGGGCGCCAGGTTGGCCGTGGTGGAGCCGCCCAGGAACACGTACCCCGCGGCCACGGTGATCCCGCCGGGGTTGGCCGAGTTGAAGATGGTGGTGCGCACGCCGTCGTCCATGCCGCTGATGCTGATGGTGAAGGTTCCCAGGGCCGCGCCCGGCTGTACGTCCACGAAGGTCTGGAAGTAGGTGTAGTCGCCGCCGCAGCGGCAGTCCACCTGGCCGCAGAGGGTGGACGGAATGGAGTAGCCGATGATGTCGGGATTGGGCGCCGGCCCCCAGCCGCCGTTGTTCGAGCCCGGGATCGACGCGAAGTTGTACTCGTCCACCGCGCCGTGCTGGGCCGTGCAGTAGCCGAAGCTCACGATCCCGCCGCCGGTGTGCATCTGCCACGGCGATCGCGTCGCCCAGGCGCTGCCGTTGGCCGGGCTCGGCGCGTCGCAGCCCACCCACGCGCCGGCCACGCAGTACTCGGTGCCCTGACCGCACACCGACGAGCACACCCGCGTGTCGTCCTGCACGCAGTCGCAGTCCTCGTCCACCAGCCCGTCGCAGTCGTTGTCCAGCCCGTCGCACAGCTCGGCCCGGGGTAGTGCCGCTCCCTCACAGTCGCCCCAGGAGTAGGTCGGAAACTCCCCCGCGATGAGCTCGCGGTCGCAGACCTGTTCCCCCATGCCGCATTCGCCCACGCCCACCAGCGCCGGATCCCCCAGAAAACACGGCTGCACCTCTCCCAGCTCGCACACACAACCGTCGTCGGCCAGCCCGTTCCCGTCGTCGTCCAGCCCATTCCCACAGGTCTCCCCCCCCGACACCGGCGGATCGCCGATGATTGTCCCCGCGTCTGCCCCTGGCGCGACCTGTGATCCCGCGTCGGGCGCGGCCTCCACCCCGCCGTCCCCATCGGTCCCCTGCCCGCTGCCCGTGGGCGAGCACCCCATCGGCGCCGTCAGCATCAAGGAAAACATCAGCATCATGAATCGTGGGCTCGGCATGGGTTCACCTCTTGCGTTGATCACCAATAGCTGCAACGCCCGTGCCGCAGCCGCACCGCGCCAGGCCCAGAAAAATATGCCCATGATTTCAAGATCTTTAATCCACTACAGAACCCAAAGAAAGGAAACAGGCCGGGACCCGCTTCCCCACCCCGGAACGAGGCACGATTGCCAGGCTGAGCCGGGAATCCAGCGGGATTTCATCATGCTGCAGGATTGTTGGGCCATCGCCCCAGTGGGGCTGAGAGCCCCATCCGTGCCTCTGGCCGATTGTGCCCACCGGGCTGACGTGAGATGATCGTGAGATGCTCCTTCGCCGGCTGATCGCGCTGCTCGTCCCCCTCGTCGCAGCTCCGTTCCCGAGCTGCGGCTCCAACGGCGGGGACGGCAACCACAACGTTGCGCCCTGCCCGGCCGGATTCGTGGCGGAGGGTCCGGCGTGCGTGCCGCGCTTCGACGGCTGCGACGGCCCGGCAGAGCTCGCCCTGCTGGGCGGCGGTTGCCGGCAGGTCGGGGTGACCGAGTGCGCCACGGGGTTCGAGTCCGACGGTGAGGGGGGCTGCGAGCCGCTCCTGCCGCCGGGGACCGAGCCTTGCCCGGCCGTGTCCATGGCCATGGTCGGCCACGCCAGCTGCCAACCGGTGGGTGTGACAGCGTGTGCCACGGGCTTCGTGTCGGACAACACCGGGGGCTGCGAAGCGCTCCTGCCGCCCACCGAAGCGCCCTGCCCGGCCGGCAGCATCGCCGTCCTCGGCTTCCCGGACTGCCGGCCCCTGGGCGACTGCGGCGCCGGCCCCTGGGGAGGAATCGTCGGCGACCTCACCACGATCTACGTGGACCAGACCGCAGACGCCACGGGCGCGGACGGATCGTCCCAGGCGCCCTACCCGACCATCACCCAGGCGCTGGTCCAGGTGGCTCCCGGGGGCCAGATCGCCGTGGCCGCCGGGGAGTACCTCGAGCGTCTGACCATCAGCAAGCCCGTTCGTCTGTCCGGCCGCTGCGCTGGCCAGGTAACGATCCGCGGCCAGGTCTTCCTAGGCGACCCGCTGCCCGCCCTGAGGATCATCGGCGGCGGGGACGGCACCACCGTCCGCGGCGTGACCCTGACCGGGCCCGACTCCGGCTTCGAGGTGACCGGCGCCCGGCAGGTGATCGTGGAGGACACAGAGATCGTCGACACGGAGAGCTATGGGGTTTCAGTGACCGCCGGCGGCGAGGTGCGCATGCACCGGGTGAAGGTAGCGCGCACCACAGTGGTCGGGGTGCGATCCCAGGGGAGCGAGGTGGCGCTCTCCGAGTGCGTGGTCAGCCACACGCTGCCGCGGCCGTCAGACGGATTGTTCGGGCGAGGGATCGACGCGGAGTGCACTCCGGGCGGCGTCTGCGGCCGCCTGACGATGGCGCAGAGCGTCGTGTCCCGGAACCGGGACTCGGGCATCTTCGCCCTCGGACCCGCGCTCACGGTGACCACCTCGGTGGTTCGGAGTACCCAGGTGCAGCTCGCCGACGGCCGCAGCGCGGCGGGCATCGCCGTGGGCTGCAGCCCGGACCCGGTGGAGTGCGGCGACCTCCAGCTCACGAGCAGCCTGGTGTCTTGGAACTACGGCTCCGGCGTCACCTCCTTCGGCGCAGACATCGCGCTCGTCGCCAACACGATCCGCCACACGCTTCCCGAAACCAGCCAGAGCGGTGGGGCCGGTGTGGTGGCTCGCTGCGATCAGGCACTGGGGATCTGCGGCCGGCTCGACGTTTCGGGCAGCCTGCTCACGGAAAACACGATCGGGGTCCTGGTGGAGGGGGTTTCCGGCGCCATCTCCCAGACGATCGTCCGGGACGCAGCGCTGATCGGCGACGGGAGTGGGGGCTGGGGGATCAGCGGAACGTGTGACAACCTCCTGTCCTCGTGCGGCTCCCTCGCCGTCTCCGACTCGCTGATCCACCACAACACCGTGGGCATCCATGCCAAAGGCCTACAAACCACGGTATCGGGCACCGAGGTACGGGACGGCATCCCTCTGGGAGACGGGCTAGGTGGTTGGGGGATCGCTGCGGTCTGTAACCGCCAGCTCTCGGCCTGCGGCTCCCTGCGGGTCGAGCAGAGCCTGGTCACGAGGAACCTCGTCCACGGCATTTACACTGAGGGGGTGGATACCGAGGTGGCTGGATCGGTGATCCGGGACACGCTCGAACGGTACAGCGACGCTGACTACGGACGGGGAATCGTGGCGCACTGCGACGAGGAGGACGCAACCTGCGGCACCCTCACGGTTGCCGGCAGTCTGGTCTCCGGATCGAAGGACGCCGGCATCGTCGCCTTTGGGCCGGAGCTGTCGGTTACCTCGACCGTGGTCCGGGGCACCGTGCCGAACCTCCTCGGCTACGGAGGGGCCGGCATTGCATCGCTGTGTGATCCCTTTGCCGGCGCCTGCGCCCCCTTGGTCGTCTCGGCCAGCCTGCTCGACGACAACGCCGTCATGGGGGTGGCGGTGGTCGGCGTGGATGCCACGATCATCTCGTCCGTGATCCGGCAAACAGGCCCCCCGGTAGAGGTCCCGACCGGCACCGGGGTGAGCGCCGTTTGTCACGCGGAAATGGCGCGCTGCGGTCAGCTCTGGATCACCGGCACGCTCCTGTCTCACAACACCGACGAGGGCGTCTACGCCGCCGGCGTCCAAACCACCATCCGCGACTCTGACATCCGCGACACCCTGACCGCGCCGCCCGAGGGCCGATTCGGCCGCGGCATCGATGCCGCGTGCGACCCAGCCCTCGGCGTCTGCGGACGCCTCACCGTCACCTCCAGTCGCATCCGGAACAGCTTCAACGCCGGCATCTTCGTCGCCGGCGTGCCTACCTTTCTCGAAGGCGTCTCCGTCGCCAACACCCGCCCCAACGAGTATGGACTCTGGCGCGACGAGTACGGCCAGGGGATCCTCGTGCGCTGCGACGGCCGCATCGACGCCTGCGACACCGCGCAGCTCACCAACTGCTCCATCCAGGCCAGCCACAGCGCCGGCCTCGCGCTCCAGGGCGTCTCCGGATTCGTCACCGCCACCCTCGTCGAAGACGTCGCCCCACAGCCCGACGACGGTCGCTACGGCTACGGCATCCAGATCGAAGGCCTCGACACCCAGACCGGGCCGGCCATGCCCGTCTTCAACGTCATCGACTGCGCCATCCACAACCCCTCCCTCGCCGGCATCCTGTACTACCGCGCCCGGGGCACCCTCAGCGGCTCCGTCATCACGGGCGGCGAAAACAGCGTCGTCATGAACGAAGGCTCCGAGCCCACCATCCAAGACGACAACCAGCTCTCCGGCACCATCGCCGACGAGCCCACCTGGGGCAGCGTATTCCCCTCCCCTGCCCCGGCCCCCCGCGTCCCGCAGTAGCCACGGCGGCAGCGAGCGTCTCCTATTGCTCCTTGACGTCCCGGCGAAAACCCAGGACTATCGATCCATCGTTCAGTAGGTCGGGATCGGGGCGCAATCGGGTGCGGGCGAGGACTGAGGAGGCCATCTGTGCAGCAGTGCGAGCGTGGACACAAGTGGGTCCTCGGCGCGAGCCGGGCGGTAACTGTGTACGGCCTTGCCGCTGCGCTGCTCTGCCTGGCCTGCACTCCCCGGATCGAGAAGGGGCACTTCCGCTGCGATCCCACGGAGGAGGATCCGTGCCCGCCGGGGCTGGCCTGCCTGTTCTTCGGCAGTGAGTTTCGCTGCGACGAGCCCGGACAGAACGTGTGCGGCGACGGCATCATCCAGCCGGGGGAGCAGTGCGACGGCACCAACATAGGGGGCAAGACCTGCGAAGACTTCATCGGAGAGGCGGGCACGCTCTACTGCCTGCAGGACACCTGCCGGGTCTACTGCACGGTCTGCGGCAACGGCGTGGTGGAGATGGCTCCGGACGGAAGGGGGGAGCAGTGCGACCCGGAAAACCCCGACTCGGACCTGGACTGCTCGGACGACTGCAAGCTCCGCTACTGCGGCAACGGCATCCTGGACGAGCCGGAAGAGGACTGCGACTTCGCCGACCCCAATGAGGGGCACGCCTGCTCGGTGCACTGCCGATACATGTGGTGCGGCAACGAGATCGTGGATCTCGAGCGGGGCGAGCACTGCGACGACGGCAACAGCCTGAGCCGGGACGGCTGCTCCAGCGGCTGCACCGCCGAATTCCCGAGCTGGACCGAGTGGCGCTGCCCCCTCACCGACGGCCGCTATAGCGCCCGCATGGTCTACGACGAAGCCCGCGACCGCCACGTGCTCTTCGGAGGCACAGACCAGATCAAACTGCTCACCGAAACCTGGGAGTACGACGGTGATTCCTGGCAGCTCCGAAAGACGGCCACGTCCCCCCCGGCGCGGGTCTTCTTCGACATGGTGTACGACTCGGCCAACGCACGCGTGCTGCTCTATGGCGGACTCGGCAACACAGGCCGGCTGGAAGACACCTGGATCTACGACGGACTGGACTGGACAGAGCTGACACCTCTCCAGTCTCCAGGCGTCACCGCCGGACACACCATGGCCTTCGACAGTCGGACCGGGCTCGTGGTGCTACTGGGCGGTGACCACTCGCAGAACCTGTACGGCACGTGGGCCTTCGACGGAACCACCTGGACGCAGATGATCTCCGACACGAATTCCCCCCCCAGGCGGTACGACGCGGCGTTGGTCTACGATGCCCGTCGGGAGCGGATAGTGCGCTTTGGGGGACAGTCCAGCTCCGGCATCTCTTTTGATGACACCTGGGAACTGGACACCACGTCCTGGGTCTGGCAGCAGCGGAACCCCGCGACAAGGCCACCCGGGCGGCACTTAACAAACCTCGTCTACGACGCCCAGCAGGAGCAGATCGTGCTCCTGTGGGGCCTGAGATTCGACGGCAGTGTGTACTCTGCCATCGATGACATCTGGACCTTCGACGGCACCGACTGGCAGGAGCTCACCCCCACGGGCGCAGCACCGCCGGGACGATCTGGCGCCGCAGGGGCCTACGACACGCTCCGCGATCACGTCGTGCTCTTCGGGGGACAGAGCTTCGACGCCTACGGCGAAACCTGGCTCTTCGACGGAGAGCAGTTCTCTGTCGGCAACAATGTCTACTGGCCCCCGGATCGAACCCGGGCCTCCATGGCCTTTGACAGCCGGCGGGGCCTCACGGTGCTCTTCGGTGGTGCGGTCCCGTATCTGATCCGCGACGACACCTGGGAGTTCGACGGTGTTCAGTGGGCCCGGGTGGAGTCGGCCCAGGCACCCATGCGCCGAATGAGCGCGGGCATGGCCTTTGACCACGCCCGGGGAAAGACCGTGCTCTTCGGCGGCTGGTCCGATGTAACAGGCTCGGAGCTGGATGACACGTGGGAGCTCGACGAGGCCGGCTGGCAGGAGCGCCATTTCTCGACAAAACCCCCGGCGCTGAACGGAGACACCCTCGCCTACGACGTGGACCGGGAGGTGATGGTCCTCGCGGTATTCGGCGCCGGTGAGATGCAGACCTGGGAGTACGACGGCACCGCCTGGCTCCGCATCGACACCGTGAACACTCCAGACCCCCGAAACCTCGGAGCCATGACCTACGACGCCTCGGAGCAGCGCATGATCCTGGTGGGCGGCACCCAAGACGGCCACACGGCGGATCTCTACGACACCTGGGCCTACGACGGCACCGACTGGCAAATCGTGCTGGATGAGTCCAGTCCGTATTGCCTCCAGGTGGCGGTGATCGCCCCACTGCTCTTCTACGACTGGAGCCGACGGCGGGTGGTACACTACGGCGGCCAGAGCCAGATCGGTATCCCCGGAGCAAACGGCATCGACGCGATGTCCGAGCTCCGCGGCGGCTGCTGGCAGCCCCTGTCACCCGTCCTCGCCCCGAGCCGTCGGGAGCTCGCGGCCGGCGCCTACGACACCTGGCGCCGCACCCTGGTGATGTTCGGCGGCGTGCCCGGCACCAACCAGACCTGGGAGTACACCTACACCAGCAACTACCCCGAGGAGGACTGCTCCCTCCCCTTCGAAGACAACGACGGCGACGGCCTCCTGCCCGCAATCGATCCGGACTGCAACCTCCCGCTCGGCCCCTGAAGCACCCCCACCCTGCTGACTGAAGAAATCACGACACCTCGTGACGAGGGAGCCTCGCCCCCGCAGTCAAAGCCGATGGCGAAGGAGTGGAGGAGGACGGCGAACAAGCCTGGGGGCGGGGTTAATAGCCCTCGCCGGAGCCGCCCTTGGCGATGGCGACGGAGGCGGAGGCGCCGATGCGGGTGGCGCCGGCGGCGATGAGGGCCTTGGCGTCTTCGGCGCTCTTGACGCCGCCCGAGGCCTTGACGCCCATGTCGGGTCCAACGGTCTCTCGCATGAGGGCGATGTCCTCGGCGGTGGCGCCGCCGGTGGAGAAGCCGGTGGAGGTCTTCACGAAGTTGGCGCCCGCCATCTTGGCGAGCAGACAGGCCTTGATCTTCTCTTCGCGGGAGAGGAGGGCCGTTTCGATGATGACCTTGACGATGGCCTGGCCCCGGGCGGCCTCCACCACGGCGGAAATGTCGCGCCGGACGAGGTCGTCGTCACCGGACTTGAGGGCCCCGACGTTGATGACCATGTCGATCTCCCGGGCGCCGTTTGCGATGGCATCCCGGGTTTCGATGCCCTTGGCCGTGGGCGTGGTCGCGCCGAGGGGGAAGCCGATGACGGTACAGACCAGCACGGGGGTACCCTGCAGCAGGCTGGCGGCCAGGGCTACGTTGGTGGGGTTCACGCAGACCGAAGCAAAGGTGTACTCCCGGGCCTCCTCGCAGAGCTTCCTGATCTCGGTCTCCGTGGCGTCGGCCTTGAGCATGGTGTGGTCGATCAGGCGCGCGATGTTCCTGTCGGCGACCCGCGTGCCGGCCACCGCGCCGATGCGGCCGGCGCCGCTGGTCACGAGGTGCTGCACCGCCGGGGTGTTCTTTTCGGCGCACTTGCCGCAGGCCTCGCACGCCTCGGGGCTGCCGTTGCCGCAGCCGCCGTTGCTCGCCGCGCTGGCGGCGGCGGGCGTCGAGCCGGTCGCCGGAGCGAACATCGGTGCCGGCGCGGCGGACGCAGCGCGCTGTTGGGACGTGAGCTGGGAGACGTCTGTCACCTGCACGCCGAGGTCGGCGAGCTTGCCGAAGATCTCGTCGACGCGCCGAAGGAAGCCCGCCGGGGGGGAGGGGAAGTCGGCGCGCAGCCCGTAGACCGAGTCGGTGGCGGCGATCACCGGCTTGCCCCGCATGAGCGCATAGATCGGCATGAGCGAGGCTGCGGTGTCGCCGTTCAGGAAGGCGATCTTGGACGCGGTGCTGAGGGTGAGGGTGGGCAGGTAGACCGCGTCGCACTTCTCCACCAGGTCCCGCAGGTCGTGCGTGACCTCTGCGGGCAGCAGCTCCGCGCTGGGGCAGCTGCGCCGGATCGCCGGCAGGTCGAGCAGCTTGCGCGCCGAGGGGGAGAGATACACCAGGAGCTTGGAGGTCTGGGTCGCCAATCGGTCGAGCTGGCGGTACACCTCGTCGAGCCGGGCGTCCCCGGCGGTCAACACCACCAGGGCGCAGGGGCCTCCCCGCCGGGCCGGGGCCGAAGGCGGGTTGACGGTGAAGGTCCGCGGCGCCGCGCCCGAGGCGGGCGCGGTGGCGCCACCGGCGCCGACGCGGCCGCTGCCCTGCAGCTTGTCGATCACCTGCGCGACAATGGTCTTGATCAAGTCGTCGTTGGCCATCCAATGCCTCCGTGAGCGTCAGGCGCTGCGCGCCACGCTCCGGTGAGACTCTGAAACTGTCGAATGTCGAAGGTGCTGCCGGTTATTTCAGCAGACCCTCGAGCTCCTCGTGGGGCGCCGGGATCACGTGGACCGAGAGCAGCTCACCCACCTTGCGGGCCCCCTCGGCGCCGGCCTCGACAGCGGCCTTCACCGCGCCGACGTCGCCGCGCACCATGACGGTGACGAGGCCGCCGCCCACGAGCTCCTTGCCCTGCAGGGTCACGTTCGCTGCCTTGACCATACAGTCGGCCGCCTCGATGGCGCCCACCAGGCCGCGGGTTTCGATCATTCCCAATGCTTGTTTCGTGCTCATCTGTTCCTCCGGCGCTCGGCTTCCGTGCTTCGGCGCGTTCATTTTTCGAGTGTCAGCGTATCCACGAATCCCGCGATGCTCAGGTCCACGGGCGTTAAGTCTCCAAAGGGAAAGGCGGCCTCCTTGGCCGTGGCGAGGAACACGAGGTCGCCCGGGCCGGCGTCGCCCACGGCGTCCGCGGCCACCTGGGGCGGGCCCAGGGGCGCCTTGTCCTCGGACAGGAGCTGCACCACCATGAGCTTGATGCCCCGGAGGCTCTCGATCTTCACCGTGGCCACCACGGTGCCGATCACGCGTCCGAGCTTCATGGCCGCTCCTCGTTCATCCTCTCCTCGTCCATCCGCTCCTCGCTCATCAATTCCTCGTTCGCTCGTCGCCCCGTCACCCCATCAGTCACGGGGCGCGGGCTCTCCGGCCAGCAGGTGGATCTTGTCCACCCGCGGCTGATGTCGACCGCCCCCATAGGGGGTCGTCAAAAACGTTTCGACCAGGGACTGGGCCAGCAGGGTTCCCAGGAGCCGGCCGCCCAGGGTGATCACCTGGGCGTTGTTGTGCTCTCGGGCCGACCGCGCCGTGAACTCGTTCCAGCAGGGCGCCGAGCGAATGCCCTCCACCCGGTTGCACACCATGGAGGACGCGACGCCCACGCCGTCGATCATGACGCCGAAGGCCTCCTGGCCCGCCCGTCGCGCGTCGCGCACGCCCGTCGCCACCAGGAAGGCGATGTCCGGGTAGTCCACCGGAGCCGGGGAGTGGGTGCCCAGATCCCGGACATTGTAGCCCTGCTTGTCGAGCACCCCTTTGAGGTACTCCTTGAGCTCCAGGCCGCCGTGATCGCAGCCCAGTAGGACCAGTGGCTTCATGGCGTGCGCTCCTGCGTCATCTTCTGCGTCATCTTCTGCGTCATCTTCTGCGTCACCTTCTGCGTCATCTCCTACGTCATCTCCTGCGTCATCTCCCGACCTCCGAATGCGGTCCCGGAGGCGCGGCCTCCACGATCTCGCGAAAGGATCGACCGCTCAGGCTCGCGCCGCCCACGAGCAGGCCGTTGACGTCCGGCGCGGACATCACCTCCGCGGCGTTGCTCGCGTTGACGCTGCCGCCATAGAGCACGCGGATCCGGCGCGCGCGGTTCCAGTCGTAGAGCTCCGCAATCACGCGCCGGACAAAGGCCGCGGCCTCCTGGATCTGCTCCAGGGTGGCGACCAGGCCGGTGCCGATGGCCCAGACCGGCTCGTAGGCCACGGCCAGGCGCGGCGGGTCCGGGGGCTGCAGCGCCGTGTCGCCCAGGGCGGCGAGGAGCTGGCTGCGCAGGACGCGGAAGGTGGCGCCGGTGCGGCGCTCCTGGGCCAGCTCGCCCACGCAGAGCATCACCGCGAGCCCGGCGTCCAGCCCGGCGTGCAGCTTGCGGCGCACCTGGTCGTCGGTCTCTCCGGCTGCGCGCCGCTCCGAGTGTCCCACCAGGGTCCAGCGCGCGCCGACCTCGCGCAGCAGCGATCCGGACAGCTCGCCCGTGTGGGCGCCCTGGGCCTCCCAGTGAAGATCCTGTGCCCCCACGGCGATGTCGGGTCGACCCGCCCGGGCGAGCTCGGCGCGGACACCGGGGAGCAGCACGGACGGCGGAAGCACGAGCACGTCGACCCCGGGGCCGGTGGCGGCGAGCTCGGCCACGTAGGCCGGGAGCTCGTCCTTGCTCGCGTTCATCTTCCAGTTGGCCGCGATGAGCGGATTGCGGGTGTCGCCGCCCGGGGCCCCGGGTTGGGCGCTGGGATGCCCCAGTCGCTCCAGCACCTGCCGCGCGACCAGCTCCACCAGCTCTTTCACGTCCAGCTCGGGCATGGGCTAGGACTTCCTCCGTGACGCAGCGGGCGGCGCGGGCGGCGCGTCGAGCCTGTGCTGCCGGCCGCCGGACTCCACGTAGTCGATCACGCCCACGGCAGCGGCGTCCACCGCGCCCTTGGGCTGATTGGTGAGGAACCGGAGGCCGTTCCCCTCCTGCAGCACCAGCACGTAGTCGCCCATGCCGGCCTGGCACAGATCGATGCACAGGTGGGAGGGCTCCGACGCCTTCCCCTCCGTGTCCACGGGCTGCACCACCAGGAGCTTCCACCTCTGGTAGGTGGCCTCCTTGATCGTGGAGACCACGTTCCCGATCACTCGCGCCATCCGCACGGTCTGACCCTATTTCTTCTTCGGGCTGCCGGCGGCGGGCAGGATCCCCTCCACGTCCTCATGGGGACGGGGGATGACGTGCACCGAGATCAGCTCGCCCACCTTGCGGGCGGCCTCGGCGCCGGCTTCCACGGACGCCTTCACCGCGCCGACGTCGCCGCGCACCATCAC
>JBDRSE010000041.1:0-20867 GCA_043825095.1 bacterium | reverse complement strand
CTCCACACCGAACCACAGGAAGCCGTCCCCGCAGCTGGCGTTCTGACAGCTCGCCAGGCAGGCGTCGTTGTTGGAGAAGTTGCCGTCGTCGCACTGCTCCCCGGGCTCGATGACGCCGTTGCCGCAGCTGACGGATTCGATATGGCAGCCCTCGTCACAGCCGTCCCCGGGCACGGTGTTTCCGTCGTCGCACTGCTCCATGCCGAACCAGACCTGGAAGTCCCCGCACCTAGCGTTCTGGCAGTTGTTCAGGCAGGCGTCATTGTTGTTCAGGTTCCCGTCGTCGCACTGCTCTCCGAGCTCCGGGATGCCGTTGCCGCACACGGCGACTTCGAAGTGGCAGACGGTGTCACAGCCGTCGCCGGGGAAGGTGTTGCCGTCGTCACACTGCTCCACACCGAACCACAGGAAGCCGTCCCCGCAGCTGGCGTTCTGACAGCTCGCCAGGCAGGCGTCGTTGTTGGAGAAGTTTCCGTCGTCGCACTGCTCGCCCGGCTCCGTGACCCCGTTGCCGCAGATCGAGCCTTCCAGGGTGCACAGGGGTGAGCAGCCGTCGCCCGGCACGTTGTTTCCGTCGTCGCACTGCTCGTAGCCGATCCGCACCCACCCGTCCCCGCAGCTGGCCGCCCGGCAGTCGTTGAGGCAGGCGTCGTTGTTGGAGAAGTTGCCGTCGTCGCACTCCTCCCCGAATTCCGTCACGCCGTTGCCGCAGACCGGGCCTTCGACGGGGCAGGAGCTGTCGCATCCGTCGCCCGGGACGATGTTCCCGTCGTCGCACTGCTCCACGCCGAACCAGGTGAATCCGTCTCCGCAGCGGGCGGCCCGACAGTCGTTCAGGCAGGCGTCGTTGTTGGAGACGTTGCCGTCGTCGCACTGCTCTCCGGGCTCGAGGACGCCGTTGCCGCACACATCGATCTCGAGCTGGCACAGGTTGTCGCAGCCGTCTCCCGGGATTGTGTTTCCGTCGTCACACTCCTCGCGACCCCACCAGATGAATCCGTCGCCGCAGGAGGCCACGCGACAGCTGTTGAGGCAGTCGTCGCTGTTGGAGAAGTTCCCGTCGTCGCACTGCTCCCCGGGCTCGAGGATGCCGTTGCCGCACACCGCGCCCTCGAACATGCAGGTCGGCGAGCAGCCGTCGGTCGGGAAGTTGGGTCCGTCGTCGCACTGCTCCACGCCGATCCACAGGTAGCCGTCGCCGCAGCTCGCTGCCCGGCAGGTGCTGAGGCAGCCGTCGCTGTTCGACGTGTTTCCGTCGTCACAGTCTTCGCCCGGTTCGAGGATGCCGTTGCCGCAGGTGACGCCCTCGAGCCAGCAGTCCGGCGAGCAGCCGTCGCCGGGAATGGTGTTCCCGTCGTCGCACTGCTCCACGCCGAACCAGATCTGGCCGTCGCCGCACCGGGCGTACATGCAGTAGTTGAGACAGCTGTCGTTGTTGGAGAAGTTGCCGTCGTCGCACTCCTCGCCGGGATCCACCACCCCGTCACCGCAGACTCCACCTTCGCGGCGGCAGGCCGAGGAGCAGCCGTCGCCGTCGATGTTGTTTCCGTCGTCGCACTCCTCACCGGGGTCGATGATGCCGTTGCCGCACCAGGCCTGCTCGATGGCGCAGCCCGCGGAGCAGCCGTCACCGCTGATGTTGTTTCCGTCGTCACACTCCTCGAAGCCTCCGAGAATGTGACCGTCGCCACAAATGTTGTGGAGACACGTGGTGAGGCAGGCGTCGGTGTTGTCGGTGTTTCCGTCGTCACACTCCTCGCCGGGCTCGATCAATCCGTTTCCACACTCCGCCAGATCGAGATCGAACCAGGTCCGTCCGCACCCGGCCGAGGCCGAGAGCGCGAGCACGACTACCGACAAAGGCAGTAATTTTTTATAGTTACGCATCATCGTGACCTTTTGGTGGGGGCAACCGCGGTCAGTTTAGCACGAACTCCCACAACTGGACCAGTGTGTTGCCTCGGGGGAGGGGAAAGGCACGCGTCGATTAAAGCACCGGCATACCTCCGACCGCGCTTTGACAAACCGTTGCCGAGGGTGCTCAAATGGTGGGCGCGGCTCCAAAACGCCAGAACAACGAGGTGAGATGATGCGACGGCTCGGGCTGATGATCGCGGTGATCCTGCTGCTGGCCGGCGGCTGTGGTGACGACGACAATCAGAGCAACAACTCCACCGGCCCCCAGTGCGGCAACGACCTGCTCGAAGGCCACGAGGAGTGCGACGGGGCGGATCTGGGCGCCCAGGATTGTGTCAGCCTGGGTTGGAATCTCGGCGTGTTGGCGTGCAACGAGGACTGCACTTTGGACGTATCCGACTGCGTAGGGGGGGGGCCGGATTGCGGCAACTGGGTGGTGGAGTGGGGTGAGGACTGCGACACCAACGACCTCGGCGGCAAGACCTGCGTAGACGCCGGCTTCGGCGCGGGGGAGCTGGCCTGTCGCGCCGATTGCACCTTCGACCCGTCGGGTTGCAGTGGGCCGGTGAGCTGCGGCAACCAGACCATCGACGAGCCGGAGGAGTGCGATGGGCCCGACCTGGGGGGTACGACGTGTGAGTCCCTGGGACACATGGGCGGCGCCCTTGCCTGCGGCTTGAACTGTGTGCTGGACGAGTCGTCCTGCACCGACGCCGAGTGCGGCAACGGGGTGCGGGAGGAGGACGAGGCTTGCGATGTCGACGATTTCGGTCAAGAAGACTGTGTCACCTACGGCCATGCCGGGGGAGCCCTTCTGTGCGATCAGTACTGCATGGTCGACGAGAGCCAGTGCATCGACTGAGCCGCCCCAATTCGCCGGGGCGCTTTTTCCAGGTTGATATTACAATGATCTTGTACACTAATGACGCGCGGCCGACGGACTCGGTCAGAGACTGATTTTCATGCAGCACCCCTGGCGAGTGGGTCTCGATATCGGCTCGGTGAACGTGAAGTGCGTGCTCCTGGAGGACGTGGATCTACGTCCGCGGGAGCGTGGCGCCTGGTGCCTTCCCAGCCAGGGGCGGCCGTTGCACATCGTGAGCCGGCTGCTGGGCGAGGCGCTCCGGGTGTCTGGTGGGCAGGTGCAGCTGGGAGTCACCGGCTCCGGCAAGGAGCTGGTCCCCGGGCGCAACGGGGAGCGGGTGAACGAAGTCGTCGCCGTGGCCGCCGCAGTGGCCGCCTCCCACCCCGAAATTCGGACCATCATCGACATCGGCGGACAGTTCACCAAGTGGATCCTGGTGGATCCCACGGCCCGCGGTCGACCGGGGCGCGTGGAGGACTTCGCCCTCAACGGGATGTGCGCCGCGGGCTCCGGTGCGTTCCTGGAGCAGCAGGCGGGGCGGCTCAAGCTGGATCTCGAGGAGCTGGGGCGGCTGGCCGCCACCGCCGCCAGAGGCGCGACCATTGCCGGACGGTGTAGCGTGTTCGCGAAATCGGACATGATCCACCTCCAGCAGAAGGGCACGCCCGTGGACGAGATCGCCTACGGGCTCTGCCTGGCGTTGGCGCGCACCTTCGTGGCCACGGTGCTCAAGGGCCGGACCGTGGAGCCGCCCGTGGCGCTCGTGGGCGGCGGCGCGGCCAACGGAGGCCTGGTGCGGGCCTTCGCCCAGGTGCTCGGGCTCGATCCGGGCCAGATCGTGGTACCCACGGATCACCTGACCATCGGCGCGCGGGGGGCCGCCCTGGGCGGTGCGACGGCGCCCGCGCAGTTGGTTTCGACCCTGCTGGCTGACCTGCGCGATCGAGGACGACAGGAACATCCGCCCACCTCAATAGAGCACGGCAGCCCAAAGGTCGAGCTCACGCCGCTGGCGCCCGTGGCCGCCGTGGAGGGGGAGGCGCTGCCCGAGGATCCGGGCACCGGCGGCTCTTCCAACCGCGCGTTCATGGGCGTGGACGTGGGCTCGGTGAGCACCAACGTGGTGCTGCTCGACGAGGAGCAGCGGCTATTGCTCGGGATCTACCTCCCCACCAGGGGACGTCCCGTGGCCGTGCTGGCCGAGGCCATGGCGCAGATCGAGGAGCGGTTCCCTGAGCTCGAGCTGCTGGGCGTGGGGACCACCGGCAGTGGACGCTACCTGGCGGAGCAGCTGCTGGGCGCCGATCTGGTGAAGAACGAGATCACGGCGCAGCTCGTCTCGGCGGCTCACTATGTGCCGAACGTGGACACCATCATCGAGATCGGCGGCCAGGACTCCAAATTCATCGACGCCCACGGAGGCCAGCTTCGGGACTTCGAGATGAACAAGATCTGCGCCGCGGGCACGGGCTCCTTCCTGGAGGAGCAGGCCGAGCGGCTGGGGATCCAGATCAAGGGCGAGTTCGCCGAGCACGCGCTGCAAGCCGCCCGCCCCAAGGATCTCGGCACGCGCTGCACCGTGTTCATGGACACCGAGCTCTGCCGGGCGCAGGCGCAGGGGACGCCCGTGTCCGACATCTGCGCCGGGCTGGCCTACTCCGTGGCGCGAAACTACCTCGACAAGGTGGTGGCCGGGCGACCCATCGGTGACACGGTGGTCTTCCAGGGCGGCACGGCCTCGAACGGGGCCGTGGTGGCGGCCTTCAACCAGCTCCTCGGCCGGCGGATCCGCGTGCATCCCTACAACCGGATCTCGGGGGCCATCGGCATGGCGCTGCTCGCCGCCCGGGACGCGGAACGCCGGGGCGAAGGGTCGGCCTTTCGGGGCCTGGACTCGTGCCGCGAGCACACCCTCACCAGCTTCGAGTGCAAGCGCTGTGAGAATCGCTGCCAGGTGAATCGGGTCCGGGCCGGGGGACGCACCGCGCACTTCGGGGACGTGTGTGAGCGATTCACGTCCCTGGATCGACGACGACGTGAGCTGCGGCCCGCGCGGCCGTTTCCGGAGCTCTTCGGCGAGCGGGCCGAGCTGCTCGCCGAGCATCTGCCGCGCTCGAAGAACGCGCCTCGTCCCCGGGTCGGCTTACCCCTCGCCTCGTTCCACCTGGAGCTCCTGCCGCTGTGGTCGCACCTGCTGGATCAGCTCGGCTTCGAGCCGGTGGTTTCCGCGCCCAGCACCGGGGAGCACCTCGCGCGGGGTGTGCGCGGGCTTCCGCCGGACGTCTGTCTGCCGCTCAAGCTGACCAACGGGCACGTGCGGCAGCTTCTGGACGACGAGGGGGTCTGGCGGGTGTTCCTGCCGACGCTGATGGCGCTGGAGGCGCGTCAGCCCGACGACCGCCCCTTTGTCTGTCCCTACGCGCACGAGGCGCCGTACATGATGCGGATGAACGAGCGGGAGCGGCTCGTAACGGCGCAGGTCAATCTGCAGCGGTCTCCGGAGGCGCGCCTGGAGACGACGCGCGGGCTCGCCGAGGCGCTCGGCGTTTCCCACTCCGCCGTGGAGCGGGCGTTGGAGGTTGCGGTCCGCCGACAGCGGGAGTTCGACGGCGCCCGTCGGGCCCTGGGTCGCCGTTGCCTCGAGGCCGGCCTCGAGCGCGGCGTGGTGGTGCTGGGCAAGCCCTACAACCTGCACGACCCCTTTGCCAACCTGAACCTGGCGCGACACCTGGAGCGGCTGTCCATCCCCGCGATCCCCATGGACCTGCTGCCCACCGGGGACGAGCCCCTCGACGCGCTGTGGAACGCGCTCCCCTGGCACGCCAACCGCGACCAGGTGCGGGCGCTGAACCTGATCAAGGATCAAAAAGGGCTGTTTCCGATTCTGGTGTCCAACTTCGGCTGCGGCCCGGACGCCTTCACCACCAAACACCTGGAGCGGGTGGTCGGGGACCGACCGCGGCTGTTCCTCGAGTTCGACGAGCATCGCGGCGAGGCGGGGCTGGTGACGCGGCTGGAAGCCTTCGTCGACGAGATCGCCGAGTACCAACGCGCCCAGCGGCGCTCGACGCCAGGAACGCGCGTCTTTCGGGAGCTGATGCCCAACCGGCTCACCCGGGGTCCTCGGCGGCGGGTCTTCCTGCACAACTTCTACGGCCACTCGCACGTCTTCGCCGGCGCGCTGCGCGCCCTCGGCCACGAATCCGTGATCCTCCCCTTGCCGGACGAGGAGTCGGCGCGACTCGGCGAGGAGGTCTGCTCGGGTCGCGAGTGTCACCCGTACATCCTGCTCGCCGGAGAGGTCGAGCGGCTGCTCCGCAGCGGACGGGTGCGGAAGCACGACGTGCTCTACGCCCCCGGCACCACGTTGCCGTGCCTGATGCCGCAGTATGCGGACGCCTTTCGCATCCTCGCCGATCAGCACAACGCTCCGCTGACTTTCTGGGATCCCCACGTCGGGGAGATGCTCGACGCCTACGGCATCGGGACCATGACGCGGCTCTACGAAGGACTGACCGCGGTGGACTTTCTGATCACCATCGGCTGCCAGCTGCGGCCGCGGGAGCTTGTGCTCGGGAGCGTCGACGATGCCCTGTCCGGCTGCTTTTGGCTGGTGCAGGACTCCATCGCCCACCACCGGGACACCCGCGACGCCTTTGCCGAGTGTCTGGAGCGGCTGGAGGCCGTCAAGCTCGGACCGGCGCTGCCCCGCCCCCTCGTGGGCGTCACCGGAGATCTCTACTCCCGGATCAACCGCATCGGCAACGCCGACCTCTATCGGAAGCTGGAGGAGCTGGGCTGCACGGTCTGGCCGAGTCCGTTCTTCGGCGGCTCACCCAACTTCGAAATGCCGGGCAACGTCCTGCGCGCCGCCCGCCGGGGGGAGCTGAAGGAGGCGGCGTCCGCGTACGGCTACGGGGTCCTCATGCGCGGGCGGGCCCGACGCCTGGCAGACCTGCTCAGCCCGGAGCTCCGAGAGCGCTGCGAGGACGCCCCGGGCCGGGTCATGCACGAGCACGCCGCCCAGTACTGCGGGCCCAACACCCTGCACCTCGTCCGGGGCGTCGTCGCCAAGATGGTGGACTTCAGTCGCCGGGGCGCCGCCGGCGTCATCAGCGCCGCCGGCCTCAACTGCATGGTCGGCGTGTCCGCCTCCGCCGCCATTCCGGCCATCCGCGAGGCGCACGGCAACATCCCCATCGTCGCCCTCGCCTTCGGCAGCAACGAGGGGCCGGCCCAGCAGATCCAGCTCGAGACCTTTGCGCACCAGGTCCACCAGCACTTCGCCGAGCGCCGCAACCCAACCCGTTCCTGACCGCTCGTGACCGACACGGGCCAGTAGTCACTCCGCCGGATCCGCGGTTTGAGTCAGGTGGTTTCCTGCGCCTCGATGCGCGTCAATCGATCGCGTAGCTCGCCGATCTCGCGTTCCATCACGGTCTTCACATAGCGGGTGAGGATGAGTTGTTGACCGCCGAGGTCTCGGAGCACCTCTTCCATCACGCCGAGGCGGCGATTCGTGTCGTTGATGCGGCCGCCAAGCTTGCGGTTCGTGTCGTCGATGCGGCCGCAAAGCGCGCGATTCGTGTCGTCGATGCGCTCGTTGGTCTGGTCGATGCGCTCGTTGGTCTGATCGATGCGCCGCCCGAGGCCCTGGCCGAGCGACTTCAGCTCGTTCCAGATATTGCGCAGCAGCTCGGTCTGTTCCTGGTTCTGGCCGTTCATGCTCATCAGCGTCTCTCCACGAGTATAGCAGAATCCGTAAGCACGAATCGCGCCAACTCGAGGATCGTCATCATTTCGTGTTTTCGACGCCGAAGGAAAGCCGAGACGCGATCGGATTTCGGACCGTTGGGACGGATACCGGCCGATTCGCGATCAACCTCGGAGCGGTGTGCCTAGAGCGGTGTGCTTATTCGCGATCAACCTCGGAGCGGTGTGCTGGATTGGATGTTCTGGGCGCTTGTGACAGTATGGATGCTCGGGAGAAAACGATGCTCGGGAGGAAGCGATGCTTCGGATGACTGGGACTGCGATTGTTGCTGCTGCGCTGTTTTGCGTTGGGGGTTGTGTCGAGGGACGGGAGGATGGCGGCGGGGAGTTCGAGAAGCAGGAGGAGCTGGAGCTGGTGCTGACGGCGCACGCGAAGCAGGCGATGTGCGAGTATGGGATTGCGAGTCTCAACGGCATGCAGGGGTTTCTCGAGTATTACGATGCGCCGCCCTGGGGGGCCGAGTGGGATCCTCTGCCTGTGCTGGAATGCATGGCCATGGCCGATAGCTGCGAGGCGCTGGCCGCCTGCTATGAGTGTGACGTCGAGCTGCTGGAGGCGTGGTGCGAAGGGGATGAGGGCGTGTACTGCTACGGAGGCATCGAGGTCCGGGAGAGCTGTGCCGCGTTTGGTGCGACCTGCGGCTACAACGACCTTGGGCTCGCCAACTGCAGCGTGCCCTGCGATACGGCGGGGCCGTACTGTGAGGGGCCCCGCGAGATGTACTGCGACGGCGCGGAGGCCGGGCGGGTGTCGGACTGCTCCAGGTTGCAGGAAGGCCAGTGCGGGGTGCGCCAGGGCGGAGAGCCGCAGAGCTACTGCTACTCGTCGCTGGAGACGCCCTGCGGCGGCAGCGATGAGACGCACTGCGACGGTGGCGTGGTGGTCGGCTGCAGCATGGGCGGCTCGGTCCAGCGTACGGACTGCTCCCAGAACACCTTCAGGACGTGGTGCGCGGCCGACACTTCGGGCGCCTATTGCACGGTGCCCGGCAGCTCCCACTGCGAGGGTACTTTCGCCTGCGCGGGCTCGACCTACTCGTTTTGCCTGGGGGCCTACGAGGTCGTCATCGACTGCGCCGACTACGATTCCGGCTGCACCGACGACCCCTACCTCGGACCCTATTGCGGCACGGTTCCCGCTCCCTAGAACGGCGACCGGCTGCTCAACGAACCCAGGGATAATGATCCATCAGATAGGCCCGGGTCTGTTCGCACAGGTCGGCGGTGACGGTAGCGTTGCGCTCGGACGTGTCACCCATGACGGTGTCGGGGGTGTGCTCCACCCATCCCATGACATGGCCCAACTCGTGGGCCAGCCGCAGTCCCGAGGAGTCCGACCACGTGTCGGACAGGGCCACGAAGGGCACCTCCCCCCGGCACCCGATGCCCGCGGTCAGGTTCTCCCACAGGTGGAAACCTGCGGCGATGTACACGTTGACAGCGTCGGGCGCGTACAGGTCCGGGCCTGCGTAGGCCGGGCTCACCATGGACCAGTCCAGCAGCTCCCGGAGGGTGCAGCGGTTCACCTCTTGCTGGGTGCAGTCGCCGAAGTCCTGGGTTGCCGGGTCTTGGGCCGTGCAGGCCGGCCGGTTGGTGACACACTTCTGGAAGAAGGGGTCCTGGTTGGACACGGGCGGGCGCTGCCAGCACTCACCGGCGAGCCACTGTTCCTGGTAGCTCACCAGGCGGAACTGGATGTGGCAGGCCGCCCAGACCTCGTCCACCCGTTGGCGGCCCCAGGACAGCAGATCCAGCCCCGCCGGAAACTCGGTGCCCTCCGCCCGGTCCAGCATGAGCCGGGCCGTTTTCTCGTCGACCCTGGCCACAGCGCCGCCCAGGTTCCACACCACAACAGGAACGATGAGGGTGTCGGGGTGCAGCCACACCTCGGCAGCAGTCAGCACCCGGTGCCGGCCGGCAGGCCCAGTGGGATCGGTCAGCGCGAGCTGCACGACATGGCCGGTCCCCGGGCCGAGAGGGATCGCCAGCGCGGTGGAGCCCAGGCGAAAGGCGTAGCTCCGCGTGCTCCCCGTGTGCCACAGGTAGCTGAGCTCGGCGTCCCAAGCGAACCCGTCCCGCAGGAAGAGCAGCTCGCTCGTCTCCGAGATCAGTCCGTCGGTGTCCAGGTAGTGGCCGGTGGGCGCATAGTCGTCCCGATCCCCGTACTGGGGGCTCCCTCCTGCAAACCCCGTCTCCACGGCGATGCCCTGGGGCGTCCCGGGCTGGCATGCGGCCCCCGACCCGACGACCCACACCGGCGGCAGCAGCAGAGGCAGCAGAAGAGCGAGGCTTCTCATGACTGGAACAAGCATAGTCCCTGGACGTTCCTGCGCACCCGAAAACTGACAAGGAAGAGTCGATCGTAGGGGACATCGTGCGAGCTGATCAGTAGCGCCGCCAGGGGTCCACGCGGTAGCCGCCTTTGTCGCGCCAGGCGTGGATGGCGATGATCCGGCCGACCGACAGGTTGGACTTGCTGACAGTCACACCTGCGCCGGGCCCAAATGACGTATACTCGGGCCACTTTTCTCCAAGGAGTTCCGGGTGGGGGGATTGCGATTGGCGAGTGTCTACTTCCTGGTGTCCATCAGCTTGTGGAGCATCAGCATGAGGGAGCGCTGGTGCCAGGGGTGTAGCTCGACGGAGATCCGGATGGCTCGACCCTGCACGCGCACCGGGATCGTTTCCACCAGCGACTTGAGCTGATTGCGCCCCACGCGGGGATGTTGGGCCACGATGCGTCGGACGTATCGGAGCAGCTTGGCGATGCGTTTTGCGGTGCTCGCGTCGCTCATCAGCAGGCTCAGCTCGCCGTGCACGACCTGTCCGCGGCTCCGGGCGAGCAGCACGGCCCCCCGCACGGCAGCCCCTCCCAGGCGGTTGAGGGGGTAAGGCACGCGGCGCCCGGGCTGGGGGGTCCAGGCCAGGGCGAGCATGGGGTGTGGCGGTCGGAAGGCGAGGCCGCCCTCCTCGAGCAGCTTCCGGACCTGGTGCGTCACGGCGGAGCGGGAGGCGTCCTCCAGCATCAGCTGCAGCAGCGGCCCCATGGGCTGTCGATAGCTCCACGCCACCACGCCCCGAACCGGGAAGGAGAGCGCATAGTCCCCGGTGCGGCGGTAGACCCGACGCCCCATGACCATGGCCGCGGCCAAGGGGCCCAGCTGGCGGTAGCGACGCAACAGGGGTTTGCGTGCGATGCGGCCCGCTGCCACGAGGCAGAAAGGACGGTCGAGACGCCCCAGGTACCGCGTGTCCACCTTCCCGGTGCTGCTTCCGGCCCGCGCCTCGAGGTCGATCCCAAAGGCGACCCGGCTCGCCTCCTGGGGGTCGAAGCCCAGACGGTCGAGGTGGCCGCGCAGCTTGGGTAGCTTGCGCCGGGCAAGGATGTCGGCCGCCCAGGAGAACCGCCGCAGCGCGTCGACGTTCACGGCCCCCAGCACGGAATAGCCCTGCGGAAGGATTCGCAGCAGATCGTGGGGCGTGCGGATGGCGGCCTGGGTCACGGTCTGCTTGCTCAGGGGGTCGAAGTCGGGCTCGGCGCCGAAGCTCGCTCCGGCGTCGGTCCCCGGGGTGATCCCGAGCGGAGGGTAGCGCCCTACGCCCGCCGGGATGAGCGGTTGGCTGGGCTCCTGGGGATCCGCCTTCGGCTTCGGTTCCGTTCCGGCGCTGCGAGACGCCGCCAGGAACGGCCCCTTGGCGGTGAACCAGAGCGAAAACCCGATGACCACGGTCGCCACGGTGCTGAGCAGCACGATGCGACCTCCGACGCTCTCGATGGATCGGGACATGGCTGCTCGCTAGGGGATCGCCTTTAGACCGAGGAAGGCTTTCTTGAAGGCGGCTGCATAGGTCACGGCGACGCCCATCTGCGCCTCGACGAGCAGCACGTAGCTGAGCGCGCGCTTCTGGTGCCGGGCGAGCAGCACCGAGCTGCCGGTTCCCGGTTTGTGCCGGCTGATCACCGCCTGCAGGTAGGCGAATCCCCGGGTCGCTCCGAGGGCCAGCACCGGCAGCCATTTGTCGGTCGGAATCCCGGTGAGTCGCGGCACGTCCTTGTGGAGCTGATCCGCGGTGCGGCCGCTCTTGATCACGAAGAGGGCGAAGCGGGTCTTTGTGATCTTCTCGATGCCTTCGTACCGGAGGTAGCCGTGACGGGTGGTCTTTTTCTTCAGCGTGAGCGTGGTGGGCTTGACCACGCTGATGCCGAGCCCTTTCGGCGCGAATCGGTTCCACTGGAACGGCTTGGGGCCTGCGTGCTTCCCCGCGGCTCGCGCCGGAGCGGTGCCGCCGAGCAGCAAGGCAGCGGCAGCGATCGGCAGGGCGGCTCGGATCACCGCGGTGCCCATCCCAGGTTGACGTAGAGCATCGCGTAGAGTCCGGAGAAGGAGCGGCGGTCGATCTCGTCGGCGGTTTTGACCGCCGAGCTCACGTTGACCACCTCGGCCCGGAGCTTGAGAACCCAGTCGGGACGGTGGGACAGGCGAATCCGGACATCGACGCCACCGCCGTACTGGTACCCGTAGCCGGACGCGGACGGCTGCCACGAGTAGCCGATGTGGGTGTAGTTCACACCCACCCGAGCGAAGAGTGAGGCGCGGCAGAACACCGTGAGGAACAGCTTGATGTCCGCCGTGACATGGGAGATGCGGGCTTGATTCGGATCGTAGGTGACGTACTCCACGGCGGACGGTTCGTTGTCACTGTTGCCCGTGGTGATGACAGGGGGAGCCTCATTGCCGAGCCGGGCGCCGAGATAGCCGAGCTCGACGCCGATCCAGCGCTTGCGCCAGCCGAGCCAGGCACCGTAGGCCATGCCCGAATCGAGCTGCTTACCGACCTGCCCGCGGGGCCACACGTACCCCGCTCCGCCGCCCAGGTAGAAGCGACCGAGCCGGCCGGGGCGGTATTGACGCCGGTGTCTGCGAGGCGCACGGGGGCGTGCAGGGGCCGGATCATAGGACACCGGGGGAGGCGGCTGGGCTGCGGGATCCGCCTCCGGCGCCGGCGGGGGCGGGGGCAGAGGTGCGGGCGGGGGCGCGTACTGCGCGCTCGCCTCCCCACCGGTCAGTGCCAGGAGCAGGAGCGTGACCGAAAGGGCCGGGACGCTTTTGGGTGCTGCCGGACCGAGCGCCGCGGAGCGCACTGTCCGACAGCCGCCTGGTGCCCGGCCTCCGAATCTCGTAGCCATGCTCGACCTCGTGTAGCGGTGACGATCCTGTCAACGATCCATTTTGGCAGAAGGTCTTGGGAAACGCACGAGAAGTTTACCCAGTGGACTAACGGCAGGGACTTTTCACCTACCCATAGGGGGTGCCGTTCTGGGGGAACACTGAGCAAAGGTTGTATTTTCAGACTGATGGAGTCCCTTCACGGCATGAACCGGTAGCCGACGCCGTGAACGGTTTCCAGGTGGGTCGGCTGGGTCGGATCGGGCTCGAGCTTGCTGCGCAGCTTGCGAATGAAGTTGTCCACCGTGCGCTCCGTGCCGTCGTAGTCGTCCCCCCACACCTGCTCCAGCAGCTGGGTGCGACTGTATGGGCGCTCCGGGTGGCGGACGAAATGCAGGAGCAGGTCGAACTCCTTGGCCGTGAGCCGCAGCAGCTCGCCGCCCCGCGTGACCTGCCGTGAGGCGGGCCGGACGGCGAGCTCACCGAAGCGCAGCACCTCCTCCTTGGCCTGCTGACGCTGGATCCGCGGCCGACGCAGGGCGGCGGTGACCCGCGCCAGCAGCTCGCGGAGGCCGAAGGGCTTGGTGACGTAGTCGTCGGCCCCCAGCTCGAGCCCCGCGACCTTGTCTGTCTCTAGATCCCGGGCCGTGAGGATGATTACCTGGCACTCGACGCCCTGCCTGCGGAGCTCCCGCAGCACCTCCAGACCGGGCATGCCGGGCATCATCAGGTCGAGCACGATCAGGTCCGGCGTGCGCTCGAGCGCCAGCTCCAATCCGGTCCGCCCGTCGGCGGCCAAACGGACGTGATATCCCTCGTACCGCAGATTGTGTCCCAACCCCTGGGCGAGGGCGGCGTCGTCCTCGATGATCAGGATCGTCTCGTCCTTGGCGTTCACGGCGCCACACTCCCGGGGGGCGTCGCGCCTCCGGGCTGCGCCGGCAGCCAGAGGGTGAAGATCGCACCGTTCGACGGGCCGTTTCGGACCGTCGCCCGTCCGCCGTGGCCGTCGGCGAAGCGTTTCACGATGGAGAGCCCGAGGCCGAAGCCGGGGATCTTGCTCTCGGTGGTGCTGGCGCTTCGGTGGAACCGCTCGAAGACCTTCCCGAGGTCCCTGGCCGGCACCCCCGGGCCCGAGTCGCGGACATCGAACGCCACGCCTTCGTGGTCCACCCGGGCCGTAATCACCACGTGGCCGTTCCTGCCACCGTGCGTCAGGGCGTTTTGGATCAGGTTGGAGATCGCCTCGTCGAACCCGGTCCGCCCGATATGGACACGCGGGAGCTCCGGCTCGACGACCAGCGAGATACGCTCTCCGTCCTCCGGGCGGGCTTCAAAGGGCGCCACCGCGCCGCGGATGGCCTCGTCGGCGGGGACGAGCTCTCGCGACGCGTCCGGCGCCTGCCCGGAGGTGGAGGCGCGAAAGTCCAGAAGCTGCTCCACCAAGGCGGTCAGTCGGGCGGTCTCCTGGTCCAGCGCCAGCAGGCAGCTCTCGGTGTCCTCCTCCGAACGGACCCGGCCCATGCGCAGGGTGTCCACGTACATGCGAATCGACGCCAAGGGCGTGCGAAGCTCGTGCGAGGCGTTGGCAATGAACTCCGTCTGGATCCTCGCGAGACGGTTCTGCCGGAAGATCAACCCGAGCGTCACGGACGCGCCGGCGACCACGAAGACCGCGAAACAGAGAGTCAGCACACCAACCGCGATGGCGCCCGACAGCGGCAGGCTCCCGAGGGCGAGGATCACGATGCCGACCGCCGTGGTGGCCACGGCAGGGAGGAACACCGCGCCGAAGAGCACCCACGGGATGGAGCGCAGCACCGGCGCGCGCAGCGCCTGTCGAACGCGATCGATGGTCGTCGGGTTGGCCAAAGCGCTCGTATTCTGATGGAAAAGCCGGTCCGTCGTCAAGGTGGGGGCGCGTGGGTGGGGCAACGCGTGGTTACGGAGGGTCCGTGCGTGAGGGGAACTTTGCACAGGGCTCGTTGTCACGTGGTCATGGCGAGACGGCTTCCACTGTTGCTGGCGCTCCTAACGATTGGCGGGTCCTGGAACACGGCAGGGGCGGGCACCAACGTGTTTCCGCATCGGACCCAACGGGTGAGCCGGGGCGATGGGTGCCTCGTGAGGTGCCGCGGGGGCGTGTGCAGGCACGGATGTCGAAGCCTGACCATCGAGCGCGGCGGGATCCGGTACCGGGCCATAGCGACCGTGTTTCATCGCCCTGCCGGCTGGGGAGTGAGGGCGGGTTGGGGGGTGCGGCTGGCGGTGGCGGCCACACCGGTGGACGGGATGGCGCATGGCTTCCGGGGCCCGCTTCAGCTCAGCGGAAGCGTCTATCGGCTCGCCCCCTTCGTGGAGGACACGGCGTGGGGGTTCCTCTCCGGGTCGGGGATCTACTCATCGGTGCCGCAGCTGAAGCCTGGCACGACGAAGCAGCTCACCGCGCGGTATCCGGACCCGGGTTCCAAGGATGTGATTCGGCCGGGTCACCGGCTCTACCTGACGGCAGAGATCGCCCAGGTCGTCAACAACGCGTCCCGGAAGTCCGGCTCACCCAAGGTCGTAACTGTCGTGCTTACGGTGCCCCACAGCGGGGATCCGCGGGTCCGGATCGTGGATCCGCGGAAATCACCGCACTGGACCGACTAGGGGAATCCTGTAATATCGCCAGGTTTGCCGTACTGGATGCAACAAGACAGCAGGTCCCGTGTCTCGTTCACAGCGACAGTACTACGCGGCGAGTGGAGGGACTATGCCTATGCCTTTCCGGATTGCGTTCATCATCATCGCAGCGATCCTGGTGGCCGCCTGCGGCGGCCGGACCCAGTTCGGCACAGCGGAGTGCGGGAATCTCGAGGCCGAATGGGGGGAGGAGTGTGACGGAGCGGACCTGAACGGAGTCACCTGCGCCGATCTCGGCTGGAGCGGCGGCAGCCTGTCCTGCAGCGCCGGGTGCAGCTTCGACACCGGCGGCTGCTCGGGGACGGGGCCCGTCTGTGGAAACGGCGCGAGGGAGTACGGTGAGCAGTGTGACGGCGCGAATCTGGGCGGGCAGTCCTGCGTGTCCCTGGGTCTGGCCTCCGGTACGCTGAGCTGCGACTCGAGCTGTGAGTTCGACACCACGGGGTGCTATGGGGACGTCTGCGGAAACGGGACCGTGGGGGTCAACGAGCAGTGTGACGGTGCGGACCTGCAAGGGGTGACGTGCCAGGATCTCTTCTACCAATCGGGCACCTTGGCCTGCGCCGCGGATTGCAGGTTCGACGAGTCGCGATGCGTCGGGTATGAGCCTGTCTGCGGCGATGGTGTGCGTCATCAGCCCCAGGAGCAGTGCGACGGCGCGGATCTCGGCGGCCAGTCGTGCCAGTCCCTCGGGTTCGATGGCGGGGCGCTTTCGTGCACGTCGAGCTGTTTGCTGGATCTGAGCCAGTGCAACGCCCAGCAGCCTTTTTGTGGCGACGGCCTGATCAATACGCCCATGGAGGAGTGCGACGGCGCGGATCTGCAGGGCCTGACGTGCCAGGCGCTCGGGTACTCCAGCGGCACCCTCTCGTGCACCGGCGGCTGTTGGCTCGACACGTCGCAGTGCCTCACGACGCAGCCCTACTGCGGGGATGGAATGGTCAATACCTCCCAGGAGGAGTGCGACGGCGCGGACCTGCAGGGGTTGAGCTGTCAGGCCCTCGGCTACGACAGCGGCAGCCTGACGTGTACGAGCGGCTGCTGGCTGGACGAATCCCAGTGCGTGATATCCCAGCCCTACTGCGGCGACGGCTGGGTCAACACCCCCTGGGAGGAGTGTGACGGCTACGATTTGCAGGGGTGGACCTGTCAGATGCTCGGCTACGACGGCGGCACCCTGTCCTGTACGAACGGCTGTTGGCTGAACGAGTCGCAGTGCTACGTCACGCAGCCCTACTGCGGCGATGGGGTGGTCAATACGGCGGTGGAGCAGTGTGACGGAGCGGACCTACAGGGGCAGACCTGCGTGTCCCAGGGCTTTGCCGGCGGGACCCTTGCCTGCACCTCTGGTTGCGCCTTCAACACGGGCGGCTGCTCGACGACCGTGAGCTGCAGCCCCACGGGCGGTGCGGTGGCTTGTGACAGCGGCGTGGTGGGCACCACGTACGGCTCGCCGTCCCTGGTGAGCCATTGGACCGGCTGCGGGACCTCCGGCCTCACCGGGCCGGAGACCGTGTACTCCTTCCAGCTTCCTGCGGGTATGGCGGCCGGGCCTGTGTGGGTCGGTCTGTACAACGTGACCGCGAGTTTGGACGTGGTCGTGGTGCGAGGCAGCAGCAACGGGTGCAACCCCAGCGGCACCTGCGAGCTGGTCATGGACAACCCCGGGACCCAAGACGAGGGCGGCGACTTCTACGCCTATCCGGGCGTGACCTACTACATCGTCGTGGACGGCAACAGCGGCGCCGCCGGGGACTTCGTCTTGGCCATCGGCTGCTTTTCTCCGTGAATCCGGTCCAGTTCCTGGTCCCAATCTTGACCCCGTTCCCTCCTCGACCCTAGAATGGGCTCGCGGCCTGTCGCGTGGTGACCGTCGGACGACCGCTCGGAAGCTGTCATGCCCCGCGAACCGAAGGAAGAAACCAAGGCCATGGAGGAGATCGCGTACCACCTGTTCGTGCGTGGTTTCCTGTCGATCATGGAGATCAAGGCCCTCATCAAAGAGGGCTACATCAAGTACCAGTCCCGGTACCTGTACGATCCCCTCGAGAAGGAGTGGAACATCCTCTCGGCGTCGTCCACGGCGCCCAAGCGCCGGACCTGGGAGTACGACAACTGGGAGTACGACTACTCCTCCAAGGATCGGGTCGTCAGCGAGTTCCTGGAGATCTTCGAAGCCCGCACCGGCGAGGAGAGTGACGACGACGACGAGCCGCTGCCGTCCATGACGCCCACTGTGGCCGATGCCAACGCCCTGCAGAAGCGGGTGCGGCCCCGGCTGGAGAAGTCGCGCCCGCTGTTCCAGGAGGCGCTGTCCATCCTGGAGCCCGGCGCTCGCCAGTGGCAACAGGCGGCACAGACCCTCGTGCGCATGCACGTGGATCAGCGGTACGAGCGGGTGGCGGCCCTGGTGGATCAGGACAAGGGGCCGTTCCCGGTGCTCTGGGATTTCCTGGCCTATGACGGCTACGTGATCCCCGAGTTCGGGGGGCCGGTGATCTCGGCGTACAAGAAGGTGCTGCGGGGCGACGTGGTGGAGAACCTCGGCGACCACCGCTGGATCTTGACGCAGCAGGAGGTTCGGGACGTCTATCTGCTCGTGCAGGCGCAGGTGGGCGTGGCCCGTGCGTTCGCGAGGATGATCCGCGAGAATCGGGAGCTTTTTGCCCGCGGGCTGGGCCAGGGATTCCACTCGGCGGCCTTCCGGTGCGCCGCCCTGGTGTACGCGTCCCGTCGCTGGATGGACTCCCCCAACACGCCGCCGGCCGAGGGGGAGCGGGTCCCCACCTGGATCGACATCTTCGAGCTGGCCACCCCCGCCGCCTTTACCATCGCCTTCCACATGGACGACACCGCGGTGCGCGGGTTCCTGCGGCATGTCTTCCGGGTGACCCAGGAGAAGCACAACACCCTGTCCCAGCTGTTTCTCGGCGTGCTTTTTCGAGAGTGTGGGCGGTTCGTCCGCGACATCGACAAGCGGGACTACGTGGAGAAGACCAAGGGGCAGGTGCTGTCGAGCTCGCGAGACGTGCTCGACAGCGAGGACATCGTGGCCCGGCAGCGGGAGGCGGCCGTGGCGGACCCTTTCTGGGGGCCCTTTTTCAAGTCCCTGCCCGAGGAGAAGTGGCAGCGGTTCATCCGGGCCTGGTGGGAGGCGTTGACTTACGACTGCGTGGGACTCGGCGCGCTCTGGCTGAAGGAGGAGACCCGATGGTCGCGGCGGATCATCGGCTACGAAGCGTTTGTGGATCCGGAACGATTTCAGGAGTCGGTGGACTTCGCCCTGGAGGATTTCTATTCTCTGTACTGTCCACGGATCTGGGATAGCTGACGAGATGGCCCTGCGATTCAAGCTCGGCCGCAGCGAGAGCTGCAGCCTCAAAATCGACGAGGACTCGATCTCCATCGAGCACGCGGTCCTGTTCGACTTTGGGGACCACCTCCGCATCGAGGATGTCAGCCGGAACGGCACCTACCTGGTCCGCAGGGGGATCCGGCGGAAGCTCACGCGGTACGCGGTGGAGGTTCTGCAGGACGAGGACCTGCTCTACTTCGGGTTCTACGACCAGCCCTTTCCGGTGGTGCAGATCCTCAAGCAGGTCCAGAAGCTTCGGCACCCCGTGGGGAGCCAGAAGATCCGGTGCGCGGTGCACGGCGTCATCTACCTGGAGAGTAACAAATGTCCACTGTGTCCAAAGTAGGCCTGCTCAAGACAGTAGGCAGCAATCGCATGGTCAGGCTGGGCCTGGGCGCCGCCGGCGGAGTCGCGCTGATCGCCGTCCTGAGCGGTGTCTTTCCCCGAGGGTCGGGCCTGGCGAAGCTGCTGCTCGATTTTCATGCCGCCGGCGCCGACACGGTGTTCCCGTACCCGCTGACGATCCAGAACGTGATGTGGGTGATGCTCGGCATCGCCGTGGGGGAAGCGATCTTCCTGTACCGGAGCGCCTGGCGGGAGCGCGCCGCCATCAAGCTCGGCCTGCTGCCGGAAAAGGACTCCACGATCCTCACCCGGGACAATCTCCCGGAGGTGATGGAGAAGTCGTACATCGTGATGCAGAAGGAGAAGCTGTTCCTTCCGCAGCTCATTCACTCGGCGGGCATGAGCTTCCAGACCCACGCCTCCGCCGAGCAGGCCCATGATGTGATGTCGTCCCAGGTGGATCTGGAGCTGCACCGCGCGGATCTGCGCTACACCCTGCTGCGCTACATCGCCTGGCTGCTGCCCACCCTCGGCTTCATCGGAACCGTGGTGGGGATCTCCGCGGCGCTGTCGGCCATCGACGTCAAGGCGCCGGCCGACCGCCCGGAGAGCAGCCTCGTTTCCTCTGCCCAGCCCGGGGAGAAGGCGCAGGTGGAGCGGAGCGCCAAGAAGTCGGGGGGGGCGTCCCAAGACGTGACGGCTCGGCTCGGGCTGGCGTTCAACACGACGATCCTGGCGCTCTTTTTGAGCATCATCGTGGTGCTGCTCTCGCAGTTCATGCACAAGCGGGAAGAGGAGATCATCAATGCGCAGTCGGAGTACTGCCTGAACAACTTGATCGTCCGGCTGTACAACCCGGAGAAGGTGTAGAGCACCGTACGGTTTGGGCGGACCGAGCCGGACGGCGCGCCGGCGGGTCGGATGCAAGGAGTGACGATGGAGAATATCGGGTCATATTTGACCGAGGAACGACGCAGCAGACGGCCCTCCGCCGCCCGATCCGGCGACGGGAGCTCAAACCGTACGGTGCGCTAGTCATGCGCCGGACACCCAGCCGCGAGATCATGGTGTTCTCCATCTCGTTTCTGGACGTGATCGCCTCGGCCCTCGGCGCGATCCTGATCCTGTTCATCATCCAGTACAAAAAGACCATCAACGCCCGGGTCGAGGTGGTGCGTTCGGAGAAGCGGCACGTCCAGTGCTCAGAGGTGCTCGAGTACGTTTTCGCCACGGAGCTCAAGGACAACCGCGTCACCGGGGACACGGTGTACGTGGTGGAGAAGTCCAAGGACAAGGACCACGAGATCAAGACGGAGCACGACAAGAGCGGCACGTCGACCCTCCAGGATCAGCTGGTCAACGTGGCAAGGACCAAGGTGCGGGTTCGGGTCCGGGATCCCAAGCCGCAGCTCAAACCCCACCAGCGCGCCGCGATGTCCCTCGACAAGAAGCAACCGACCCTGAAGACGCCCGAGAGGGTTGCCATGGCGCCGGACATGGCGGCCATGGCGCCCATGGTGGCGACCCCCATGGCCACCCCGGCCCTGCGACCCATCGCGGTGGCGGGGGTCACGCCCGACGGAATGCAGGCCATGTCCATCGAGGCGCCCGCCCGGGCGCGGATTCCCCCGCGAGAGGTCATGGCCCCGGGGAAGCGGCCCGCGCATCCCGGCGAGGCCGTGCGTCCGGGCCCGCAGCCTCGCCCGCAGTTCCGTCTGCCTCCCAAGCCCAAGCGTAAGGCGCTCGCCACCTGCGTCAC
>JBDRSE010000040.1:0-18699 GCA_043825095.1 bacterium | reverse complement strand
GCCGCACCAGGGCCGCCGCCGCCCGCGCCGGGAGCCCACTGAGGTCCACGCCTTTGATGGCGCCGTTGATCCGGAGCACTCGATCGCGGAGCTCCCAGGTCAGGGTTGCGGCGCCGCGATAGTGGATCGGCAGCGCGGCGTCGCCGATCCGGATCACGTCGCCCTTGCGGGCCCGGATCACGCTCCCTTTCCCGTCCACGGTGGCCACGTTGACCAGACGCTGCGCGGCCGCGGGGGCAGCCTGCCCCCGGCTCGGGAGCAGGCCGATGGCGCAGAGCGCGGCCAACCACCCGATCAGGATCGCGCGCTTGGGGTTCAACATGAGAGGGTCTCCATCATGATCACGTCCCAGCTCAGCGAAGCCGGAGCTCGTAGCGCCCAATGGTCTTGGTGCCCCTGCGGGCGGGAAATCTCACCCGGAGCACGATGTTCTTGACGCAACGCGCCGCGGCGCCGGCGAGGCTGCTGGTCACCACCGACACGCGCCCGGTGGACTGGATCTGGAAGTTGATCGTCACGTCGTTGGCGCCGTGCTTGATCAGACACGACCCCAGCTCCTGGTTGTAGCGGCTCATGGTCGCGTTGACCGCCGCTTGGCTCAGACTGCTCGTGACGTCCTTGCCGTCACCACCGAAGGCGAAGCTCTGCTGCAGGAGCTCGATGGACTGGCCCGCGCTCCAGCCCTGTCCGCGCGCTCTCCGTCGGTGTCTCCGGGACTGCCAGCGGGGGGGGCGCCCGGCTCGCCGGTCCGTGGCCGATTCGAGCTCCAGGCGGCTCTTCAGCCGTCCGCGCCGGGAGCGTCGCTCCGCGATCCGTTCTCGCACGAAGCCGCTGCTGAGCAGGGCTGCCGTGGCCAGAAGCGTGAGCGCCAGCCCCAGCCAAGGTCGACGCGGTGGGTTCCCGCGGGAGCGCGCATTTCTGTTTGGTGTCATGGGTGACCTGTCCGTACCTGTTTCCGAGGCGTTACCCCCGAGCTCTGCGCAGGGCGCGGGTGAGCTGGAGGGAGAGGGTGTCCACCTCGAAGGGCTTGGCGAGGTAGCCGCTGGCGCCGGCGTCCAGCAGCCGCTCGGCCTTCTGCTCGAGGCTGAATCCGGAGCACAGCAGCACCCGCACCGAGGCGTCCAGCGCCTGCAGCTTGCGAAAGGTCTCCTCCCCGTCCATTTGCGGCATCTGCAAATCGAGCAAGACCAGGGCGATCTCAGGGCCGAGCTCCCGGTAGACCTCCAGGGCGGCGGAGCCGCTGTCCACGGCGATGACCTTGTAGCCGAGCTGGGCGAGCATCTGCTCGGCGGCGAAGCGGAAGAGGTCCTCGTCGTCCACCACCAGGATGGTGCCCGAAGTCGCGGGTTGCTCGTATTGCACCGCGGCGGCCGCGGCCGCGGTGGCTGCCACGCGGGCGATGGTGGGCATCAGGATCGTCACCTGGGTGCCCTGGCCCAGCGCGCTGTCGACGCTCACCATGCCGCCGTGGTTCTGCACGGTGCCGTACACCATGGAGAGCCCGAGGCCGGTGCCGCGACCCTTGGGCTTGGTGGAGAAGAACGGCTCGAAGGCCCGCTTCGCCACCTCCGGAGGCATGCCGGGCCCGGTGTCGAGGACTCGAATCCGCGCGTACCGACCCGGCTCGAGCTGTGGCGTGGCGCCGACGGCGAGGTCGGCGGAGGTGAGCCCTACGTTCCGGGTGGTGATCGTGAGGGTGCCCCCGCCCTCCATGGCGTCGCAGGCGTTCAGACAGAGGTTCATCAGCGCGTGGTTGAGCTGGCTGGGATCTCCCTCCACCGGGTCCAGGGCGCCGTCCAGCCTCGTGTGGATCACGATGGACTTCGACACGGTCCTGCCGAGCAGGCTGAGACACTCTTCCGCCACTCCGTTCAGGTTCACGGCCTCGCGCCGGAACTTGCCCTTGCGGGCGAACCCCAGCAGGTTGCGTGTGAGATCCCGTCCGCGCCGCGACACGGAGAGGATCCCGTCGACGTGCTTGCGCAGGGGGTCGCTCTCGTCGATCGCCGCCTGGAGCACCGAGCTCAGGCCCATCACCACGCCGAGCACGTTGTTCATGTCGTGGGCGATGCCGCCGGCGAGGGTGCCGATGGCCTCCATCTTCTGCGCCTGCTGGAGCTGCTCCTCCAACCGCTTGCGATCCGTGATGTCGGTCACGAAGCCGTCGAAGTAGATCGCACCGTCCTCTCCCAGCCGGCGCTTGATGCGGGAACGCATCCAGCGGATCCGCTCGTCCCGGGTTCGGATCCGATATTCCGATACGCCCTCTTCCCGCGCGCCGGAGCGCAGCGCCTCGAACCCGTCCAGGATCTTCTGCCGGTCCTCGTCCAGCACCGGCGCGAACCAAGCCATGGGGTCGGCGCGGAACTGTTCCGCCGGAATCCCGTAGATCTGTTCACAGGTCGGCGAGATCTCCACGACGGCGGGCCGCAGGACGTCCAGGGTGAAGAAGATCTGCTGCATGTTGCCGAAGATGGCCTCCAGCAGCCTGTTGCGGCGTTCGAGCTCGCCTCGGATTCGACGCCGCTCGGTGATGTCGCGGCTGATCCCCAGGATCCCGGTGGGTCGGCCCTGTTCGTCACGGATGAAGGTCACCGTGGCCTCCACCCAGCAGGTGGAGCCGTCCTTGCAGCACAGCTCCAGCTCGATGGGCTCCGGGTACTTGTCGTCCGGGTCGGTGAGCGCCTCGGCAAGGCGCTGCTGGGCGAGCGCGAAGGTTTGCGGCGTCAGCTGCTGGGTGAGGCTGCGGCTCATGGTTTCCTGAGCGGTGAAGCCCGTGAGCCGCTCCACCGAGGGGCTCGTGTACGTGGGCTCCAGGTTCAGATCCACCGTCCAGATGATGTCGTTCGTGTTCTGGGTGAGGAGTCGGAACCACTCCTGGATCGAGCCACCGTCGGCCGCCGGCGCCGGCTGGGCATCTTGCGAGAGCCCCCGCAGGCGCGCGAGCTCCTGCGTCAGCTCCGCGACGCGGCGTCGGAGGGCCTCGATCTCAGCCGATGGCGACTGATCGCCTTGAGGATCGTGTTTCATGATCGCCAGCCCCTGAATCCTATACCGCCTGGCCCGGGGGGAGCAAGGGCACTGTCAACCGGGCAACCGGGCGCGAGGCGGCCCTTGGTTGACACTGTCGGGAGCTCGTCACTATAACCTCCGGAGTATCTTCAAAGTGACGCCCCGGTGGGGCGCAGGAAAGTGAGCGCGAAGATGGCGAAGGTGATTGTTCTCGGTGGCTGCGGCGCGGTCGGGAGCGTCGCGGTCCGGACCCTGGCTGCGCACGACGCCTTCGACGAGGTGGTGATCGGCGACATCGACACCGCGCGGGCGGAAATCCTGGCCCGGGAGCTCGGCGGCGGCGTCTCCGCGCTGCGGGTGGACGTGGGCGACGCGGCCAGCGTCAAGCAGGCCGTGGCGGGCTGCGACGTGGTGCTCAACTGCAGCGGCCCCTTCTACAAGTACGTCATGACCACGCTCCGGGCGGTGCTCGACGCCGGGGTCGACTACGTGGACGTCTGCGACGACGTGGACGTCACCCGGGACGTGCTGGACCTGCACGAGCAGGCCCGCGCGGCGGGCATCTCCGCGCTCATCGGCATGGGCAGCTCGCCGGGGGTGACGAACCTGCTGGCCCGGTTCGCCTCCGAGGCGCTGCTCGACGAAACCGAGGCGGTGGACATCTATCACGCCCACGGCGGGGAACCGATCGAGGGGGAAGGGGTCATCGCGCACCGGTTCCACTGCATGTCCATCGACGTGCCGATGTATCTCGACGGGGAGCTGAAGTACGTCCAGTTCTTCGGGCCCGACGGCATCGCGCTGCGGGAGACCGTGGACTTCCATCGCCTGGGTACCGGGTTCCAGGTCTACCCCTATCCGCACCCGGAGCAGCTCACCATCCCGGAGCACATCCCCCTGCGTCGGGTGACGAACAGGGGCACGGTGCTGCCGGACGAGTACTACTCCCTCATCGCGGACATGTGCCGGCTGGGGCTGCACGACACCGAGCCGCTGAACGTGCGGGGCGTGCAGGTGAAACCCTACGACTTTGCCATCGCGCACATCCTCAAGCAGCGGGAGCTCATTTTGGAGCGGACGCAGTTCGGGTCCCAGCGCGGCTGCGTGAAGGTGGTGGTCTCGGGCAAGAAGGCCGACGGGACCCGGCGGAGCTACGTCTTTTCCATGGCGTCGGTGGATCAGGCGCTGGGCGAGGGCACGGGGATCCCGGCCGCCATGGGCGCGATCCTGATGGTGCGGGGGCAGGTGGCGGGCCCCGGAGTGCTGCCCCCCGAGGCCTGCGTGAATCCCATGGACTTCCTGGCGCTGATCGGCCCGGTGCTCGCGTCGAGCTCCCAGGGGGGCTCCTACGAGGGGTTGAAGGTGGAGAAGATCGACGAGCACGGCAACAGGACGGACATCGACCTGGCGACCTTCGGGCTGTAGCCTCGAGACGTCCATGGCCGCCGAGAAATACATCCTTGCCATCGATCACGGCACCTCGGGATGCAAGACCGCCCTGGTGTCGATGACGGGACGGGTGGTGGGCTTCGAGGTCGAGGCCACCCCCATCCACTTCCTCGAGGGCGGCGGCGCGGAGCAGGATCCGGAGGACTGGTGGCGGGCGCTGGTCGTCTCGGCGCGGCGCCTGGTGGATCAGCGGCTCGTGGCGCTGGAGGACATCGCGGCGGTGTGCTGCTCCAGCACCTTCTCCACGACCGTGGCGGTGGGCGACGGCGGCCGCCACCTGATGAACGCCTTGACCTGGATGGACTCCCGGGGCGCCCCCCACGTGCAGCGGCTCATGGGTGGGTTTCCCAGCATCCAGGGCTTCTCCGTGGCCAACGTGCTGCGCTGGCTGCCCCGGACGGGCGGCGCCCCGACCCTGTCGGGCAAGGACGACATCGCGCACATGCTCTATGTGCAGCACGAGCTGCCGGAGGTGTACCGCGAGGCGGACAAATTTCTCGGGTCCAAGGACTATCTGAACCTGCGACTCACCGGCACCTGCGCGGCGTCTTTTGACTCCATGACCCTGTTCTGGGTCACGGACAATCGGGACGTGAATCGGATCCGATATCACGACGGCCTGATCCGGCGCCTCGGGATCCACCGGGAGAAGCTGCCCGAGATGCGGCGCTCCACCGACGTGCTCGGCCCCGTCCTGCCCGCGGTGGCCGATGCCCTCGGGATCCGGCGCGACACACCGGTCGTGGTGGGGTCCCCGGACCTGCAGTCGGCGTGCATCGGCTCCGGAGCGGTGCGGGACTATGAAGGGCACGTCTATATCGGCACCTCCTCGTGGGTGCTCTGCCACGTGCCCTTCAAGAAGACCGACATGTTCCACATCATCGCGTCGCTGCCGTCGGCGATCCCGGGGCGGTATTTCTGCGCCAACGAACAGGACGTGGCCGGGGGCTGCCTCACGTTCCTGGCGAAGAACCTGCTGTTTCACCGAAATCGACTGCAGGACCGGGAGGCGCCGGAGGATGTCTACGCCGAGCTGGACGCCATCGCCCAGACCGTGCCCGCCGGGAGCCAGCGCCTGCTGTTCACGCCGTGGCTGAACGGCGAGAAGTCTCCCGTGGACAACCACTCACTCCGGGGCGGACTGCACAACCTGTCGCTCACGACGACCATGGACCACGTGATCCGAGCGGTGTTCGAGGGCGTGGCCTACAACAGCCGGTGGGTGCTCGGGTATGTCGAGAAGTTCATCAGGCGTCGGCTGGATCCCCTCAACATGATCGGCGGCGGCGCTCAGTCGGACGTCTGGTGCCAGATCTACGCCGACGTGCTGAACCGCACGGTCCGCCGGGTGGAAGATCCCCTCCAGGCCAACGCCCGGGGGGCCGCCTTCATCGCCGCCGTGGGCCTCGGCCATATCCGCTTCGAAGACATCCCCGGCCTGATCCGCATCTCCCGGACCTTCGAGCCCGAGCCGGCACACCGGGAGCTGTACGACGAGCTCTTCGCCGAGTTCGTCGAGCTCTACAAGCAGAACCGCGGCATCTACGCGCGCTTGAACCGCCCGTGAGCTCCCTCCCCACGGCGGAGCGCCTCGGGGCCGTTTTCTTGACGCATTTCGTCAGCGCCCCGATAAATAGGGATACGAGGGAAAGCCCATGCATGTCGTCTGTGAGAAGTGTGCGCACGAATTCGAGCTGAGCGAGGCGGCCGCCGCAGACTCCGGGGGAGCCGCGACGTGCCCTTCCTGCGGGGAAGAGACAGCCATCGGTCCGGTGCCCGCCGGCTCCACGATGCCTTGGCATCCCGGCCAGGGGGGCGATCCGCCGGGGCCGGTGGAGCCGCCGCCGGTTCCCCTCGAAGACGACTCACCGCCGCCGGTTCTCTCCGAAGACGACTCACCGCCGCCGGTTCTCTCCGAAGACGACTCACCGCCGCCGGTTCCCCTCGAAGACGACTCACCACCGCCGGTTCTCTCCGAAGACGACTCACCGCCGCCGGTTCCGGTGGAGGAGCCGGAGGACGACTCCGAGGCAGCGGACGGGATGTTCGAGGCGGCGGAAGAGGCTTCAGAGAGCCAGTCAGTCACCACGGGCGCGCCCCGGGAGCGCTCCGTGCTGTTCGAAATCGGCGCGGTCGCGGCCCTGGGACGCAGGCAGCAGGCTTCGGCTCGCACCGGCGGTGGGGAGCCCGACGCGTCGGGCCTGCTGGACATCCGCATGCTGGCTCACCGGATCCACGAGCACGAGGAAGAGCTCAGGCACGAGCACCAGGTGTCCTTCCTGGCGGCCTCCTCCAGGTCGTCTGCTCCGGTGGCGTTTCCCTCCCAGGCGCCGGCGCTGGTACCGGTGGACGACAGCTCGAGTAGCAAGAAGGGGCTGCTGATCGCGATCATCGCGTTCTTCCTCGTGGCCATCGCAGCGGTGGCCATCCTGGTCTACGTCTACCAGGGACGCTCCGGGGACGGCGGTGAGAAGAAGCGGCAGGCCAGTGCGGCCATGGCGCCCATGGACGAGGGGATGGGGCCCGAGGGGATGGGGCCCGAGGCGATGGGGTCTGAGGCGATGACTCCGGAGGCGATGACACCCGAGGCCATGACGCCCGAGGCGATGACGCCCGAGGCCATGACACCTGAGTCCATGACGCCCGAGGCCATGAAGCCGGAGCCGCCGAAGAAGCTGCCGCGGAAGCTCCTGCGCAAGCACATCAAGCCGGTCGTCGCCGCGCTCCAGGACAAGTTCGCCGCCTGTAAAAAGGACAAGAAGGGCCGGTTCAAGATCCACTACACGGTGGAGGGGAAGACCGGCAAGGTAGTCAAGGTCCAGATCAGCGGCCGGAAGTACCGCAAGAGCGAGACCGGCAAGTGCCTCGCCGAGCTCTTCGCGAAGACGCAGTTCCCGCAGTTCCGCCGCAAGAAGCAGAGCTTCACCCACCGCGTGAGAATCAAATAAAGGCGTGAACCGACTACTTGCCGCACTTCTTGGCGGCTGCCTTGGCCAGGTCTCTTGCTTCGGTGACGAGGTTGAAGGCTTTGCGCTGCTGCTCGTCCACGGCCACCACGTTGGGGTGGGAGAACCACGAGGCGCTGCGGCTCCGGATGCCGCTCTTGTCCGTGGACACGATGAGGGACCGCACCGTGATCCCGCGGGCCTTCTTGATGTCTTCGCCCTTGGCGGCGGCGAGGGCTTTCTGCACCGCGGCGAGGGACCTCTTCGCGTGGTCCTTCTTGAACGTCAGGTAGCCCTGGAAGGACATGCTGTCGGCCTTGGCCTTGGCCGCCTCGAGGCCCGCGCTCTGGGCTTTTTTGTCCAAGGTCTTCTGGACGGTCTTTGCCAGCTCCGGATCGTTCCAGCCCTTTTCGACCTGGGTCCAGGCCTTGACGGCCTCCTCCAGCTTATCCACGAGCTCCGCCTTCGCCGCCGGGCAGAGGTCCTTCTTCGGCTTCTTCTTGGAGCACCCGACGGCAAACACGAACACCAGCGACAGAGCAATCATCGAGCTGCGCATTTTCAGACTCCCTCCATGATGTTGGACGGCCCAGTATTGCACGACACGCATCCTGGATCCAGGGCTTCTCAGACCGGGCTGGCGACACCCGCCGGCATCGCGCTCCCGGCCGCCGACAGGGCGCGGATGTCCGCTCCCGTGGGCTGCTGGTACAGGCGCAGGCCGAACTGGGGCACCACCGCCAGCAGGTGATCAAAGATGTCGGCGGTGATCGCCTCGTAATTGGCCCAGGCCTGATCCCGGCTGAAGACGTAGATCTCGAGGGGCAGGCCGAGGGCGCCGGGTTCGAGGTGACGCACCAGGAAGGTCATCTCCTGGTGCACCTCGGGGTGGGCGCGGAGGTACTCCACCACGTAGGCCCGGAAGGTGCCGATATTGGTCAGGCGCCTGCCGTTGATGGGTTCGGAGGTGTCGACCTTGCGCTCGCTGTTGTGCGCGCTGACCTCCTCCTTCTTCTTGGCCAGGTAGTCCTTCAGCAGCTCGACGCGCTCGAGACGCCCCAGCAGCTCGTCTGAGCAGAAGCCGATGGAGCTCATGTCGATGTAGAGCGCCCGCTTGATCCGCCGGCCACCGGACTCGCTCATGCCGCGCCAGTTCTTGAAGGAGTCGGCCACCAGGGCGTACGCCGGGATGGTGGTGACCGTCTTGTCCCAGTTCTGCACCTTCACCGTCGTGAGCGTCATGTCGATGACGTCGCCGTCGGCGCCGAATTTCGGCATGCTGATCCAGTCCCCGGGGGCGACCATGTCGTTCGCTGACAGCGACACCGACGCCACCAGGCCGAGGATGGAGTCCTTGAACACCAGCAGGAGAATGGCGGTCATGGCGCCGAAGCCGCTGAGCAGCAGCCACGGCGACTTGTCCATCAGCACGGCGATGGAGGCCGCCCCGAGGACGATCGTCAGGATCACCTTGGCCACCTGGACGAAGCCCTTGATGGGTCGCCGCTTGCTGATGGCGAGGGTGCGGTAGATGTCCACCATCGCGTTGAGGAACGCGTAGCTCACCGACAGCCCGACCAGGATCATGTAGACCGTGCAGACGCGTTCCAGTCCCGACCGGATCTCGGGCAGGAAGCGCGCGGCAAAGTAGACCACGAGCGCCGGGGCGAGGTGGGACAGGCGCGTGAACACCTGGTGTTCCACCAGCACGTCGTCCCAGGTGGTCTTGCTCTTTTTGGCGATCCTGCCGAGCGCCACCAGGATGACCTTCTGAGCCAGGTAGTTGGCCAAAAAGGACAGCACCACGATCCCCCCTCCGATGGACACCCACGTCAGCACCAAAGTCGTTTCCGGACCGAGCCCCAAGCCTCTCAACCAGTCGTGGATCTGGGTCACCAGATTGTTCATCGTCCCTCCTGCGTTCTTGTGTGTCTATGAGGTGTAGACGGGCCGAGGCGGTCCGTCAAGGGGCGTGAGATCTACGGAACGGGGCAGACGAGGCTGCCGACCAGGGCGCCGTAGCTGTCGATCTCCACCTGGGGCCCGTGCTCCCCGAGCTCGGTGTAGGTGCCCTCGCCGATCATGTAGCGGCCGACCTCGGTGACCGTCCGGAGGTCCAGGAAGCCGTCCACCACCTTGAGCCGGAGCTCGTTCTGGAACGCGTCGGTGAGCAGCGCCCAGCAGCCGGCGCTCGAGCAGATCTCCTGCACCCAGCCCTCGACCTGTACCACCGTGCCCTCGTAGGTGGAAGGGCTGGCGTTGATGTCGGCGATGGGGGTGGACGTGGACAGAGTCACTCCGTCGAGCACCGTCGTGCCGTTCGTGAGCGCGTCTTCCCGGAGCTGGGTCGGGTCTTCGCAGACGTCCACCGTGTCCTCGACGCAGTCGAGCCCCTCGGCATGGTAGCCGTCTTCACAGGTGCACTCGGGCTGGTCGGCGGCGTTCGGGGCGCAGGTTCCGTGGCCGGAGCAGGCTACGCCGTCGCAGGGGTCTGTGTCCTCCACGCAGGTGAGTCCGTCGGCCAGATAGCCGGCTTCGCAGACACAGTAGGCTTGCTCGTTCGCGTCTACGTTGCAGCTCCCATGACCCGAGCACTCCACCCCGTCACACACGCTCTCGCCGGCTTGGTTGCAGGCGGTCAGGGCCACGGCGGTCACAGCCATCATTACGAGCAGGGTCTTTGTTCTCACGTCGTCCTCCGGATTGCCTGCGCTCTGTCGGCCGGCCGGCGCAGGCAGAGCTCAGGCTTTGTCTATAAAATCTAGCGACGAACTGGATTTAGTGCCATCCGGGCCCTTTGTCAATGCCGCTTGCCCAAGGATGAGCGGCACAACGCGCGAAGCACGACTGACGACTGGCGTTCGTGCGGTCGGCGTTCGTGGTTACGAGGGACAGGCGCCGCCGGAGCAGACGCGAGTGCCGTCGCAGGTCTGGCCGTCGCAGTTGTTGTCCGCGCAGTCGATGAATCCGTCACAGTCGTTGTCGACGTTGTCGCCGCAGTTGCTCTCGGGAGGGTTGCCCCCGGGGCAGGCGCAGGAGTTGGAGATGCAGATGCGGCCGTTGAGGCCGCAGGAGTCGCCGTTGCAGTCGGGGTCCAGGCAGTCAGTGAGCCCGTCGCAGTCGTTGTCCACGCCGTCCGAGCAGTTGCTCTCAGGGGAGCTGCCGGGGCACGAGCAGACGTTGGCGATGCAGATGCGGCCGTTGAGGCCGCAGGGATCGCCGTTGCAGTTGTTGTCCGCGCAGTCGGTCAGACCGTCGCAGTCGTTGTCGTGACCGTCATTGCAGGTGTTCTCTGTGCCGAGCTCGATGGCGCCGCCGTTGCCGCCGCAGGTGCAGCTGTTGGAGATGCAGATGCGGCCGTTGGAGCCGCAGGGGTCGCCGTTGCAGTTGGAGTCGGCGCAGTCGGTCTGGCCGTCGCAGTCGTTGTCGATGTTGTCGCCGCAGGCCGACTCGTTGGCGCCGCCCGGGCACTGGCAGGTGCCGGAGATACAGATGCGGCCGTTGGCGCCGCAGGAGAGGCCGTCGCAGTTGGAGTCGTCGCAGTCGGTCTGTCCGTCGCAGTCGTTGTCGAAGCCGTCCGAGCAGTTCGACTCGTTGCTGCCGCCCGGACACTGACAGGTGTTGGAGATGCACTCCCTGCCGTTGGCGGCGCAGGTCCGGCCGTTGCAGCCGCCGTCGGCGCAGTCGATCTGGTTGTCACAGTCGTTGTCGCGACCGTCGTCGCAGATGGTTTCGCCGCCGGGCTGGGGGGTGCCGCCGTTGCCCGAGCAGGTGCAGGAGTTGGAGACGCAGATGCGGCCGTTGGCGCCGCAGGTCTGGTTGTTGCAGTCGGCGTCCGCGCAGTCGGCGTTGCCGTCGCAGTCGTTGTCGTGGGCGTCGTTGCAGGTGGTCTCCCCGCCGGGCTGGGCGGTGCCGCCGTTGCCGGAGCAGACGCAGGTCCCCGCGGTGCAGATCATGCCGTTGGCGCCGCAGGGGTCGCCGCCGCAGTTCCCGTCGCTGCAGTCGATGTCGCCGTCGCAGTCGTTGTCCGTGCCGTCGCCGCAGTTGGACTCGTTGGGGGGGTTGAGGGCGCCGAAGCACAGGCACGCACCGCCGGAGCAGTTGCGGTTGTTCGGACAGGCGGCGCACGCCACGCCGTTGTCCCCGCAGGTGGAGTCGTTCTGGGCGGCGAACAGGATACAGGTGGTGCCCGAGCAGCACCCGTCGCCGCAGGACGCCACGTTGCACACGCAGCCGCCGCTCACGCACTGCTGCCCCGGATTGCACTCGGAGTTGGCGCCGCAGCGGCACACGCCGTTCACGCACTGGTTGGCGACGAACGTGTCACAGGGGTCTCCGCAGTTGCCGCAGTGTCCGATGTCGCTGCTCAGGTTCACGCAGATCCCCAGGGCGCCGCAGCAGTCCGGCGTGCTCCCGAGGCACACACCGTTCCCGTCATCCGTGATGCCGTTCACGCAGTTGTCGTCGATGTCGTTGCACTGCTCCGTAGCGTTCGGGTGGCGACTGTTAGACAACGGGCCGCAGTCGTCGCACCCCACGCGGCCCGGCCCCAGCACCGGCTCTGTACCGCAGCCGCTGCAGGCCATGTAGCCGTCTCCGTCCGGATCCTCCTCGTTGCTCGGAATGGAGCCGTCGCAGTCATCGTCGATGCCGTTGCACCGCTCCGCAGCCGGGCCGATGAAGTCGGCGTTGCATAGAAAGTGCACGTTGATGGCGCCGAAGGTGGTCTGGGACAGGTCGCACCCGACCACGAACCCCGCCGCGCAGGCGCCGGTGTCGCTGCCGCAGGGCTGCCCCACCTCGAGCAGATCGACGCCGGTCGGAGAGTCCGGGACCGTGTCGCAGTTGCGGTCCAGGGCGTCGCACTGCTCGATCTGGGGCTGCGGCGCGAAGAAGCAGCGTGGGGACGCGACGGCGGTCAGATCCTCGCCGGCGCAGGCGACCCGGTTGGTGCCGTCCCGAGCGGTGTTCGGCACCACCTTGGCGCAGACACAGATCCCCGGGCCCGGATTGACGCCGCACTCGCCGTCGTTGTCGTCGTTGCAGTACACGGACTCCATCTTGTTGCCGGCGATGTCGGGGTTGCCCTCGTCCACCAGCCCGTCGCAGTCGTCGTCCACGCCGTTGCAGATCTCCACCGCGCCGGGATGAACCAAGGGATCGGCGTCGTTGCAGTCCACCGAGGCGTTGTACCCGTCGCCGTCCGCGTCGTCGTCGCAGGGCAGGTCGGTGTAACAGTTCTGGAGCACCCCGTCGCCGCAGCGGTCCGGGGCGCCGGGGTAGATCAACGGATTGCTGTCGTCGCAGTCTTCCTGGCCCGGCGGCGGGGTGCAGCCGGGCGCGGAGGACTGGAAGCCGTCGCCGTCCTGGTCGCAGTTGGCCGGCGGGCACCCCTCGTCGATGACGTTGTCGCAGTCGTTGTCCACGCCGTCGCACAGGTGGTAGGCGGCGCAGGACGGGGTGCCCCCTTCCAGGCCGCCGCAGTCGTCCGTGATGCCGGGGAACACGCCCGCGTCCGTGTCGTCGCAGTCGAGCTGCTGGCCCGGCGGATTGTCTGCGTCGGGGCAGCCGTTGGCCGGGTCGTCCCGCTGGTAGCCGTCCCCGTCCAGGTCGCAGTTGACGCAGCCCTCGTCGATGTCTCCGTTGCAGTTGTTGTCGATGTCGTCGGTGCAGTCTTCCTGCGCCCCCGGGTTGATCAAGGGGTTGTTGTCGTCGCAGTCCTGGTCGGCGGGGCTCCCGTCGCAGTCCGCGTCGACGAGGCAGGCGGTGTCCTGGCCGTCGCAGTCCTGGTCGATGCCGTCGCCGCATTTCGGGTCGGCGAGGCCCTCGGGGTGCTCCAGGGTCGGGCAGCCGTTCGGCGCCTCCGGGTTGCCCGGGAACCGCTCCGGATCGTTGTCGTCACAGTCTTCGTTCTCCGGGGAGCCGTCGCCGTCAGCGTCAACGCAGATCAGGTCCTCGCCGCTACAGTCCTCATCGATCCCGTTGCCGCACACCTCGTGGGCGAGGGGATTGATGGCCGCCTCGTTGTCGTCACAGTCGGCATAGTCGCAGCTGATCGAGTCCGAGGCGAGCTGCAGGCAGGCGGCCTCTGCGATGAAGCCGTCCCCGTCGCCGTCCATGCCGGCGAGGCTGATCAGGGTAATGTCCTGCTTCGAAACGCCGTCGATGGTGTGGACCTGGGTGTAGACCTGACGCGGGCCGGATGACCGCCCCACGATGTGGACCAGATAGCGACCCGGGCTGGCAAAGGTGAGGGCGAGCTTCAGCTCGCTGCCCTCCTCGCTGATATCGCGCATGGGGTTCTCGGAATCCACCGGCTCGCCGGTCAGCTCCAGCAGCACCTCCTTGGTGTCTTCCCTCCTCACGGTCAGATCAAAGGTGTCCACCCGCGCTTCGGCGGAGATCGTGAGCAGCAGCGCGTGCTCTTTCTTGCAGCCGGCTCCCAGGCAGAGCGGGAGCAGCAGCGGGAGCAGCAGCGGCAGGAGCCAGAACCGGCTCGGGGCTTGGCGGCCACCTCGCCCACGACGCCGCAGATCCGACTCGGTGCTGTGTCTCATCCTGGTGCTCTTACGATGCGATTCAACCCTGTCGATTATAGAAGAAGGGCGCGGTCTTGCCCAGGGCTATCGGTCGAGCAACACCGCTGTTTTATCACCCAGTTGCGATGTTCTGCCCGGTTGCGCCCTCGGGACGGAGCCCTGGGTCACTGCCTGAGGCGCGTCCCTCGGCTCAGCCCTTGCTGATATCCCTGCTGCGGAAGCCGCCGATCCCGCGTGGTGCGTGAAACCCGGAAGTCATCCGGCGGCGCGAGGACCCGTAGGCGCACGTTGCTCGGCGGATGGTCCAGGATCCGGAAGGTGTGGAGTGGCTTAGGGGTCGCGAATGGACAACTCGATCGTTCAGGGCGCCGATCCATCCCGGCTCGCTTTGTTGCCAGGCGGTCGAATAGTCCCGATATGCTCCCTTCTGGCGCCTCGCGAGCCGGGCGCCTCGGCGCCCTGATCCGAGGAGTTATCCATTCGCGACCCCTTAGGGTTCGGTCTTCTTTCATTGTGGAACTCCTTGACGTGCGCTTGGCGGCTCACGGACGGGAGTTCCCGATGCGATTCCCGGAAATGTCGAACTGCGAGTGCCTCCCCGACAGAGCCGAGGGGACTCCTATTGGATGCTAGGGCGAGGCGTCGGTGTCATCGGCGACCAGAAGCGGGGTGGCATCGACACCGTTGACGGCGAGATACAGGGTGTAGGCGCTCGGGCCGGTTTGGCAGACCCCGATTTCTGGGACTACATCCCACTGGGCGACGGCGATGGTGAGCTCGCCCGACGCTCCAGCGAGGATGGACGCGGACGGGCAGCCCAGCCCGCTCCAGGGCGGCGTGCTGCAGTCCCATTCATCGTCAAGTTGGCTGAAATCGTGCGCCACGCCGTACATCATCCCGCTGGCGTCGAGGACGTAGGCCAGCAGATCCGCGGCGCCCGAGCCGTTGTCCACGTGAACGTCCACGCAGTCGTCTGCGGCCACCGTGATGCTCCACAAATCCCACTCGATGCTGCCGCCCGTGTCCAGCGCGCAGCTGAGGTCCTCTGTCACGCCATCGAGGCGCGGCCCTGTGGCGCTGCACGTCGCCAGGGGGGGAGCGCCGCACTGGGACGTGTCCAGCACGCAGTGGTCGCAGTTCAGCTCCCCGGGGCCGAGGCCGAGGCGCTCGCACGTCGCGCCTCCCAGATACCCGCGGTCACACTCCTCTCCCAGCTCGACATCGATCCGCTCGTTGCCGCAGAACCCGTCCTCCTCGCATTGCGAGGTGTCGAAGGCGGTGCAGCTTGCGTCGCAGGCCAAGGTCCCGGTCCGGAAGCCGACGTCCCGGCAAGAGGTGCCCGTGAGGTCGGAGCCGTCGCAGAGCTCGCTTCCTTCGGCGATGTTGTCGCCACAGACCGGAGTCACGCAATTGGCCAGGTCGGCGCAGTCCGGGTCCGCGCAATCGATGAGCCCATCGCCGTCGTTGTCGATGAGGTCTGCGCAGGCTTTCTCGGTCTGGGCGCCCGTCTTCATTCCGTCGCAGGCGGTGAGCCCGACGAAGCCGATGAGGAGGGAGACGACCAGGGAGACGACCAGGGAGACGGTGACCGTGGCGGCACGCATCACAGGGCCTCCGGGCAGTCGGGATCGTCCTGGTCGACCAGGCAGTCCTCATCGTTGTCCAGCCCGTCCTCGCAGTCCTGCTCGACGCCGGCGATCGTCTCACAGCTGATGGTCACCTCGGTCTCCGGGCTGGGCTGCTCGCGAAAGCTGACCAGCAGCTCAGCGCCCTTGGCCGCGGAGCAGTCCGGGTGATGGCCGATGGTCCAGCAGGCCGGCACCGGGAGGTCGGGATCCACCGGATCGGGGAAGCCGCCGGCGTAGGCGGCGAGCGGGTCCTGGTTCGTCAGGCAGGGGCCATCGGCGCACACCTCGAGGCAGCGCGGCAGGCTCGTGAGCACCGGTGGCCCGCCGCTGCCCGGTGACTTGGCGACGACGTCACACACCGGTGCGCAGGTGTCGTTTTCCGCGCAGGTGTCGGCCGGCTGGCCAAAGGCCGCGCCCGGGTCGGCGCAGCCGTGCAGGGGCTCCGACAGGCACTGGTGCTCGATCAGGCCGCGCAGGCGCGAGCCGATGCCCTGGAGCGCCAGCGAATAATCCTCCTCGCAGATGGAGGTGAACGCCCAGCCCAGATCCTCGGGGGGATGGATGGACTCCACCAGGTACCGGAGCCTCACCGCGGGATCCGCCGTAGAGGTGGTGCCGTCCGACAGGGCCGTGCACGCCGGCTTCAGCCTGGCACTATCGTCGTCCGACGGTTCGACGGACACGTCGTAGCCCGGACCCGGCTCACTGCGCTCCGGACGCCCGGTGATGGCCGCCACCACCAGCCGTGACGCCGGCCGGTGCTCGAGCAGGATGTCCACATAACGCTCCACGGGATGCAGCAGCGCCTGGGGATCACCGCGCGGCAGGCAGTGCGACCGCACGCCCTCGGTCGTCCGATCATTCACGTCGCAGGTGACGCCGTACTCGAAGCAACGGTAGCTGTCAAAGAGACCGAGCTCCTCCGTATCCTCGCTGAAGAGCCGCGCGGAGGAGGCCGAGCAGTCGTCCTCGTCCGAGATGATGATCACGGCCAGCACCGACCGTGGCCTCAAGAAGCCCTCATTCTCTGTGGTTGACGGTGACAGGGCCAGCGCAATGGCCTCCAGCGGCTGCTCGAAGCCGCAGCCCTCGGTGCCCACGTTGCCCACGCAGCTAAAGGTGTCCGCCAGGGACTCGTGGATGAAATTGCGGCAGCGGGGGCAGCCCTGGTCCGTCACCACGAAGCGGGTGTTGGGCTCGTGCGCACAATGGCTCACATCACAGCTTTGCGCCGTGCAGCTCCCGTCCTCCTGCCGTTGCACGCTGCAGCCTTGGGGATCCGCGTCCACGATAAAAGTCGCGCCTTCGACGGGATTGCCGCACTCTGCCGGCACCAGGAGGCGCCCGCCGTCCGAGTCCGAGCACCAGTCGGTGCCGTAGGGATACGTGCCGAGATCGGTGTTGGTCACGCCGATGTGCACGTCCGGCCGCCCGCCGGGGAGACGGTCCAGCTCCGACATCAGGCTGGGGAACTGGGTGCGGAGCAGGAATTGCTCCTCCAGCATGCTCATGGAGTTGTCGATGACGAACAGCATGTCCAGCTGGCGCTGCTCACCCCACGGAAACACTTGCGTAGAGACGCCCGTGCACACGCTGCAGACGCCCACCGGCTGGTCCGCGCCCACCGCCGCATCCTCGCAAGCCCCCAGCAGCAACAGACACGCCGCCAATCCCGCGACCGCAACCTGACGACGCGGGGTTCGCCCGATCCGCTTCAATCCCCCAGACGATTCAGTCGACATCTCTACCCCCAGTCGATAGTCGATAAAACGGACCATGCTGACTTTCTCCCATTCTCCCAAGTATCGGATTCAACGACGGCAGGGTCAAGCAGGCGGTCAAGCAGGCGGGAACACGCGACCGCTGGGGCCACCGGAGCCATTCGTAGATCACGGAGCGCCGCTCAGGACACAGCGCTTCGCTCGTCGTGGTCGGGCGGGGACCTCCGGACCTCCGGAAGTGGGTGGGGTGGACCTTAGGTTGGGTTGGGCTCGGCTCGGTCAGCCTCTGTGGGCCGGCGATGGCGGAGCGTGTGAATGTGCGCTTCTTCGCTACCGAAGCCCCCACCGGAGTTGAATCCGCAACACCGGGGTTCAATCCGAATCTCGGTTAGGACGGACGGCCTACCGGCCCCGAGCGGACGAGAACCGGACGAGTGGGGCAACCTCGGAGGGGGTTGTGGGAGGGGGTCGTGGGGTTGTGGTTGATGGTACGGGAAGCTACTGCGAATGTCGTTTGGCGATCAGCTCGCGCACCGCGGGGACGAGGTCGACGGGGACGTCCATCGATGTGTGAGTCGTACCCTCGTACGCTGCTTCGTCCTCAGCGACTGCCTCTTCATCCGATTGGCCCTCGTAGTGATCGAGAACGCGCCGGACTCGTGCCTCGTCCCATCCGTCTGGAAATCTGCTCTTGTCGCTCATCGGTTCCTTCTTCCTCGCCTGCGAAGGGCTTTCAGGGCCTTCGGACCGAGCTGATACGCAGTGATGACGAAAACCGAGCCCGGCTCGGGGTCTGGCACGTAGACGACCCGAAGAAACCGCCCGGCTCGTGTCCGGCCGACGGCGGTGCGCGATCCCTCGGCTCCCTGGCGGTCCTCGAGCGGACGGGTGAGTACCTCCTCGACCTCGTCCTCGGCAACAGCGTGTCCGTGGATGTGCGGTCGGTCGGTTTCCGGATCGATGTAATAATGAATCGCCACGAGTTTCATTTTACCAAGATCCCGTTTTTTGGCCCACCGCTCAGTGTCTGCGAGTTTCGTGCCAATGGTAGCCCGTGGTCGGAGCCGGTGATCTCGAAGCCCTGGATCGTGATGAAGGAGGCGCCCTCGAGGTTGATCTCACTGGTTACACTTCAGGGCAGGGGAGGAGGCCGGCGCGTTTGACGATCTCGGGGACCTTGCTCTCCCAGTCGATGGCCATGACAGGCGGCAGCGGCAGCATGGGACGGTACCTGGAGCGATTCGCGAACACGCCGTGATATCTGCTAGATAACTGTTCCTAACGTCAGATCACTTTACCAAAATGGACATCGAGCGACACACCTGCGATCTTGGTTTTCACCACAAAGACCCTGATCCAAGGAGGCCGCTCGATGAGTTCCAGTGTACTGATTCTTTACCGCGCC
>JBDRSE010000039.1:0-15489 GCA_043825095.1 bacterium | reverse complement strand
CACCTGGCACGGGGGGCGCTCCGCGTGCAGCACATCCGCGCCCTGGCCCGGCTCCAGGCCATGTCGGCGCTGCCGATCCTGGCGGCGCTGCTCCGGGACGGCGACGCGCAGGTCGCGGCCGCGGCGGCCGCCGCGCTCGGGGAGCTCGCGCTGCAGGACCGTCGCCCGCTCCTGCCCCTGGCCGGTCCCCTTGCCAGTATGATGATGGTGCACCGCCCCGTTATCGTGGCCAAGGAGGCAGCGCTGGCCTTTGCCCGGCTCCGGCCGCGCGGCCACCGCGAGGGGTTCGTGCGCATGGTCCGTCTCACGTTTCACCAGGACGCTGCGGTCCGCGCGCGGGTGGCGCGCGCGCTCGGACAATACGGGGACCGCCTGGCCCGCGCGGCCCTGACGCGCCTGCTAAGTGACCGAGTTGCCGCCGTGCAGGCCGCCGCCGCCGTAGCCCTGGCGCGGTTACGCGCGCACAAGGCCACCGGCAGAATCCACGCGCTCCTGGCGACAACCCCGACGCAGCAAGTCGCGCTGCGAGCGTCCTACACGCTGGCCCTCGCGATCCTGGACAGAAGCCGTCAACCAGAGGCCGTGCGCGCGATCCGGACGGCACTGGAGAGCGGCCCGAACACCGGCGCCAAAGCCGGCTTCGTCAGTCTCCTCGCCGCCGAGCGGGGTCGCTGGGTCACCCAGCTCCTCCAGCAGGCGCGACGCTCCCCCTCCTACCTCGTCCGTGCGGCGGCGCGGCGAGCGCTCTCGATTTGGCCGCCTCCCGTGCGTCCGGCGCCACGCGTCGCGGCCCCCCACAAGCGCTCACACAAGAAGGCGACCGCCGTGGAGAGCCAAGAGCAGGCCTCCGACGAGTCCATTGCCGGTCCCTACTCTGCACCCAAAAAGCGGGCTCACGGCTGCGGTTGCTCTGCCGGCGACTCCACGCAAGCCCTGCCGATCCCGATCTCGCTGGTGCTCCTGTGGCTGGCGCGGCGTCGGCGACGCCGTGAGCGCGCGTCTTCTCTCAAGTCGCAATCCCTCGATAATCAAGGACGAACCCAATAAGCGCATGACGAACCCTTTGACCTGCGCTAGACTTACCCCGCAGTCTCAGCCGCATCCCACGTCGCGACGAATAGACTCGAAGGCCGGGTTGTGGCAATATGAGTCGGGGAGACAACGCCGTGCCGATGCCAACGAAACACGCACTCGAAAATCGCGTCATTGCAGAAACTTATAAGATTACGTGCCAGATCGGCGCCGGAGGGATGGGCTCGATTTTCGAGGCCGAGCACGTCAGGATGGGCCGGAAATTCGCCCTCAAGCTGCTCGACCCGGCGTTTGCAGAGAACGAGGAAGTGTTCCAGCGCTTCAAGCGCGAGGCGGAGATCGCCGGACAGCTCGGGCACCCGAACATCGTCGACGTCGTGGACTTCGACCGCACCGAGGAGGGCGTCCCCTACATCGTCATGGAGAGGCTGGAAGGCGAAGACCTCGCCGACTGGATCGGCTCCAAGGGCGCCTTCACGTTCCAGACGGCCTATCCCGTCATCTGCGAGATCGTGGATGCGCTCGAGGCAGCCCACGCCGCCGGCATCGTCCACCGGGACATGAAGCCGCAGAACATCTTCTTGTGCAAGCACGGGCGCCGCACCGACTACGTCAAGCTCTTGGACTTCGGCATCTCCAAGATGAAGCAGTCGGGCTCCATCGTGACCCGCACCAACGCGGTAATGGGCACGCCCTACTACATGTCTCCGGAGCAGGCCGAGGGCAAGAACAAGGAGATCGACACCCGAACCGACATCTTTGCCCTCGGGGCGATCATCTACGAGATGCTCTGCGGCAAGCTCGCGTTCTACGCGCCGTCGGTTCCCACGGCCATGTTCAAGGTGTGCTACGAGGAGCCCGAACCCATCGGCAACCTCGTACCGAATCTGCCCGAGGGGCTGTCGGCCGTGCTCGACAAGGCGCTCGCCAAGGACAAGAACGAGCGCTACGCCTCGGCCCGGGCCCTCGGGGACGACATCGAACGGATCTACCAGGGGCAGCAGGCCACCTTCGAAGCCGGCGTCGCCCACAAGCTGCTGACGGATCCGGACATGGGCGGCCCGCACCCCAAGGATGCCACCACGCTGAGCGGCAGCGCCTCCCAGGTCATGGACGCCACCACCATGACGGCTCCGCGGTCCAACGCCGTGGCCATCGTGTTGGCCGTCGTGGGCATCGTCGCCATCGTCGGCGCCGCGGTGTTCGTGGTCATGAGCATGAAGAAAGACAAGCCGCCGGCGAGGCAGCCCCAGGCCGCCGTGCCCGCGGCGACGACCGACATGGACCCCGAGGTAAAAAAGCCGCTGTCCAACGAGATCACGGTGACCTTCTACGTCACCCCGGAGTCAGCCAGCCTCTTCCTCGACGACAAGGAAATCACGGATGGGAAAGGCAAGCTGGAGCGGACCGTCAAGCTCACGCGAGCAAAGAAACCGATGAAGGTGAAGGTGACCGCAAAGGGCTACTCGCCGCGGTACGGCACCGTCGTCCCGGTGAACGACCAGCAGGTGAACATCAACCTGTACAAAGAGGGACAGACTCCCCGGGGCACGCAGGTCAGCGGCTTCGAGGTCATGAGCGCCTCCCGCCGCCGCCGCCGCCGTCGGGTCTCGAACGGCTCGTCCCGACCACAGCCCATGATGGACGCTGCCCGGGTGGCACCACGAGCCGGGATGCCCCGCACCATGCGGGGCGGCGGCGCCGCGGCCGACGACATCTAAGCATGGGGACGGACTTAATCCCGTCCCCATAACTCCATAACTCCCGATGGCTCTGCAAAAAGCTTAAAAACTTAAGCCCGTCCCCATAACTCCAGCAAGACCAGGAGCATGTACCATGCCTGACCCCCTTCGCGTGCTGGTCCCCCTCGCACCAGGATTCGAAGAGATGGAGGCCGTCACGGTCATCGACGTGCTGCGCCGGGCCGGATTCGTGGTCCTCGCCGCAGGGGTGGACGGCACGGATCCCATTCGGGCCGCCAACGGTGTCGTCCTGGTGCCGGACGCCGCCCTCGCCGACGTCCTGCACCAGCCCTTCGACCTGCTGGCGATCCCCGGTGGAATTCCGAACACCGAGCGGTTGTGCACCGAGGAACCCCTGCTGGCGGTAATTCGCCAGCGGTTCGAGCAGAACCAGTGGGTGGCAGCCATCTGCGCCGCGCCCCGCGTGCTGGACGCGGCCGGGATTGCCGGAAAGATCGAGCTGACCTCACACCCGGTGGTGAGCAGCACCCTCCAGCACGCCAAAGCGTACCGCGAAGACGCGGTGGTGGTGGACGGCAAGGTGGTCACCAGCCGGGGCGCCGGAACGGCGCTGCCTTGGGCGTTGACCCTGGTGGAGCAACTGGCCGGCATCGAGAAACGTGAGGCCGTTGAGGCCATGTTGGCCCTGCGCTGAGCTGGGTGATCCGTCCCCCAATCAGCGACCTCACCTGGGGGACCCGCTGCCCAGGCCGCGTCGGAAACACCAGTCTTTACTGTCGGAGCGTCTCGGCATACCGTTTGCACCACGCCACGACCGAATCACCACCGCGGACACCGGACACCGGTGCGCCGCCCAGGACTGGAGGAACCTCATGAAGAAGCTCATTCCGACACTCGTCATCCTCGCCGCGTTCTCACTCACGTTGGCCGCCTGCGGCAAGAAAGCGGACAAGAAGGACGGCAAGAAGAAGGCCGTCAAGATCACGCTCGCCGCGGTCTCCGATGCCAAGATGGGGTACGAGATCTCCATCCCCCAGGGCTCCAAAACCCTCCAGAAGGGCGAGTACGGCCACACCTACAGCTACCCGCTGCCCGACGGCATGTTCGAGTACAACGTGCACCTGACTCCCCAGGCGGCCAAGAGCCGCGCCCATCTCAAGCGGCTCGCCACGATGATGGGACAGAAGCAGATCGAGGAGACCCGTCCTGTCCAGGGCGGATTCCTGCTCGTGAAGAAACCCCAAGGCGCCCTACTCGAGATCTGGGTGTCGGTGAAGGGTCCGACCAAGGGCGTGACCGCGAAGTGCTCCGGCCCGAACCAGGACAAGGAGCTGCTCAAGAAGATCTGCGCCTCCCTCAAGGTCACCAAGTAGTCCTCGGGGCGGCCGCGGCCCCACTCAGAGATCGATCAGTTGGATTTCCAGAAGGGGCTGATCTCGCGCAGACGGGCGATGATCGGCGGCATGTGCTCGAGCACGTAGTCCACGTCCTCGTCGGTGGAGTACCGGCTGAGGGAGTAGCGGATGGACCCATGGGCAAACGTGTACGGGATGCCCATGGCCCGCAGCACGTGGGACGGCTCCAGGGAGCCTGATGTGCACGCCGAGCCCGACGACGCGGCCATCCCGAGGTCGCTCATCATGAGCAGGATCGCCTCGCCCTCCACGTGCTCGAAGGACACGTTCGTGGTGTTGGGGAGTCGCTGCACGAGATCCCCGTTGACGCGTGAGCTGGGGATGGCGTCGAGCAACCCCCGCTCCAGACGGTCCCGCAGCGCGCGCACGCGAGTCTGTTCGCCCTCGAGGTGCTCCAGCGCCAGCTCCGCGGCCCTGCCGAGGGCCACGACGTTGGGCACGGCCTCGGTGCCGCCCCGCCGGCCCCGCTCCTGGTGCCCGCCGATCAGGAACGGGCGGAACCGCGTCCCGCGCCGGACATACAGCGCGCCGATGCCCTTGGGCGCGTGGATCTTGTGGCCGGACAGCGCGAGGAAGTCCACCGCCATCGCTTCGACGTCGATCACGTCCTTTCCCACCAGCTGCACGGCGTCGGTGTGAAAGAGCACGCCGTGGGCACGCGCGGTGCGACCGATCTCGGCGATGGGGAACCGCACGCCGGTTTCGTTGTTCGCCGCCATGATCGAAACAATGGCGGTGTTCTTGGTGATCGCCCGCTCCACGTCCCGGGGGTCGATCAGCCCGCTCGAGTCCACCGGGATCTCGGTCACCTGGACGCCCTTGCGGCGGAGATGGAATGCCAGGGATCGCACCGCCGGATGCTCCACCCGAGTGGTGATGATGTGGTTTTTGTCCGGCTGCGTGTTTAGCGCCGAGAGGATGGCCGTGGAGTCGGCCTCCGTCCCGCAGGAGGTGAACACGATCTCGCTCGCGCGTTCCGCACCGACGAGCTTCGCCACCGCGGCCCGGGCGTGCTCCACCGGCGCACCCACCTCGCCGCCGAAGGTGTGCATGCTGGACGGATTGCCATACTGCTCCTTCAAAAAGGGCAGCATGGCCTCGACCGCCTCGGGGGCCACTCGCGTCGTGGCGTTGTTGTCCAGATAGACGATTCTCATCAGTCAGTCCCCACTGTGACGATCAGGTCCGGTGACACCATCTCCCGCAGCTTCTCCTGCACCCCCTGGAGCGTGTAGGTAGAGGCCTGGCAGCCCATACAGCGGCCCTTGAACTCGATCACGACGTTGTTGCCCTCCACGTCGAGCAGCTCCATGTCCCCCCCGTCCTTGATCAGGTTGGGGCGAATCTCCTTTTCGATGGTCTCCTCGATGAGCTTGATCTTCTGCAACGTCGTGAGCTTCGCCGGCTTGTCCGGGGGCGGCGCCGGGGGCGCCGCGGCGCGTCTCTGCTTCACCTCGTCGAGGATCCCTTCGATCTCGTCGATGCAGCTGCCGCAACCGCCGCCCGCCTTGGTGTAGTTGGTGACATCCTCCACCGTGTGCAGGTTGTTCTCCAGGATCGCCTTCTCGATCTTCTTGTTCGAGACGCCGAAGCAGTGGCACACCATCCGGGTGTCGGGGTCCTCCTCTTCGTGGATCACCTTCAGGCCCCGGTAGTCGGCAACGGCCGCCTCCAGCGCCTCCTGGCCCATCACCGAGCAGTGCATCTTCTCGGCGGGGAGGCCGCCCAGGTAGGTCACGATGTCCTTGTTGGTGATCTTCATCGCCTCGTCGACCGTCTTGCCGATGATCATCTCGGTCAGCGCCGAGGACGACGCAATGGCGCTGCCGCAGCCGAAGGTCTGAAACTTGGCGTCCGTGATGGTGTCGCGTTCGCGGTCGATCTTCAGGCTCAGCTTGAGGGCGTCTCCGCACACGATGGAGCCGACCTCTCCCACGCCGTCCGCGTCAGCAATCTCCCCGACATTCACCGGGTTGCGATACAGGCCCTTGACCTTTTCGTTGTAATCCCAGGCCATGACACTCCTCGAATTCGGTTACCGTACCGACCAGTACGGTCATGAATAATCACTCCTACGCCCGACGCAAGCCTAGCCCCGCGAATCTAGAGGTAGGCCGGGTCCCGGTAGACGCCGAACTCCTCCCGGAACACGTCGCAGATTTCCCCGACGGTCACATCTGCCCGAGCCGCCTCGATGATGGGTGGGAAGAGGTTGTCCCCACCCCGACAGGCCTGGCGCACCTTGGCCAGCGCACCCTCGTATCGGGCCTGATCCCGACCGGCGCGCAGCTCCCGGATGTGCTGGACCTGGCTGTCCTCTACCTCTTGGTGGATCTTGAGGGTCGGGATCGGCGCCCCCTCACCCGTCTCGTACCGATTGACTCCCACCACGATGCGCTCGCGGGCCTCGACCTCTTTCTGGAACCGGAAGGCGCTGTGGGCGATCTCCTTCTGCGGGTACCCGGACTCCACCGCGGCCACGATGCCCCCCATCTCGTCGATCTTGTCGATGATGGCCAGCGCCTCCGCCTCCATTTGATCGGTGAGGGTTTCGATGAAGTAGGAGCCGGCCAGCGGGTCCACCACATTGGCGACGCCGCTCTCGTCAGCGATGAGCTGCTGCGTGCGCAGCGCGATCATGACCGCGTCCTCGGTGGGCAGCGCGAAGGTCTCGTCGAAGGAGTTGGTGTGCAGCGACTGCGTCCCCCCCAGCACGGCCGCCAGGGCCTGGAGCGCCGTCCGGACGATGTTGTTGTAGGGCTGCTGCGCCGTGAGGGAGACTCCGGCGGTCTGGCAGTGGGTGCGGAGCAGCCAGGAGCGCGGATCCCTGGCGCCGAAGCGCTCCTTCAGCGCGCGCGCCCAGATCCGGCGCGCGGCGCGCAGCTTGGCGATCTCCTCGAAGAAGTCGTTGTGCACGTCGAAAAAGAACGACAGTCGGGGGGCGAAGGCGTCCACGTCGAGCCCGCGCTCGACCCCGAGCTGTACATAGCCGATCCCGTCCGCCAGGGTGAACGCGAGCTCCTGCACGGCGGTGGCGCCGGCCTCCCGGATATGGTAGCCGCTGATGGAGATCGTGTTCCACTGGGGCAGCTTCTGCGAGGTGTACTCGAGCATGTCCGAGATAATCCGCATGGACGGCTTCACCGGGGACACCCACTCCTTCTGCGCGATGAACTCCTTGAGCATGTCGTTCTGGGTCGTGCCGCGCAGCTGATCCGAGGCGACGCCCTGTTCCTCGGCCACGGCGATATAGTACGCGAGCAGCACGATGGCCGGGGCGTTGATGGTCATGGACGTGCTGACCTTGTCCAGGGGGATCCCCGCGAAGAGCCGGCGCATGTCGGCCAGGCACGCCACGGAGACGCCCTCCTTGCCCACCTCGCCCAACGACATCGGGTGATCCGGGTCGTAGCCCATCAGGGTCGGCATGTCGAAGGCCGTGGAGAGCCCGGTCTGCCCCTGCTCGAGCAGGAACTTGAAGCGCTGGTTGGTGTCCTCCGGGGTGCCGAATCCCGCGAACATCCGCATGGTCCAACGGCGGCCGAGGTACATGTCCCGGTGCGGCCCCCGCGTGAATGGGTACTCCCCCGGCTCGGCCAGCTGGGTCGCCGGATCCCAGGCCTCCAAATCGCTGGGGCGATAGGTCTGCTTCAGCGGGATGCCGGACATGGTTTCATGCCGCAAGTCCCGTTTCGATTTTTCGATCGCCATGGGTTTCCTCCGCGGGGCTTCGTCACCTCATCTTTACCGCGTCCAACCAGTAGACTGCAAGGCCCCAGGACGGTACGCTTGAGCCCATGCGCGCGATGATCTTCGAGGGCCCCGGCCAACCGCTGCGCTCCGCAGAGGTGGCGGCGCCCAAACCCGGGCCGGGCCAGGTGCTGGTGAAGGTACACGCCTGCGCGGTCTGCCGGACCGACCTGCACGTGATCGACGGAGACCTCGACGAGCCCTGCCTGCCGCTGATCCCAGGCCACCAGATCGTCGGCACCGTCACGGCCCTCGGCACAGACGCCGAGCCCGCGCTCCTGCACCGTCGGGTCGGCATTCCGTGGCTGGGGTCCACCTGCGGGAGCTGTCGATTCTGCCGCGGCGGACAAGAAAACCTCTGTGATGACGCCGTGTTCACTGGTTACCACGTGAACGGCGGCTTCGCGGAGCAGACCGTCGCCGACGCCCGCTTCTGCTTTCCGCTGCCCGCCGGCTACCCGGACCACCAGGCCGCTCCCCTGCTCTGCGCGGGCCTCATCGGGTACCGGTCCTTGACCCTGGCGGGGGATGGCGAGCGCCTCGGGATCTACGGCTTCGGCGCCGCGGCGCACATCGTGGCGCAGGTGGCACGGTACCAGGGCCGTGACGTCTACGCATTCACCCGGCCCGGCGACACGGAGGCGCAAGCGTTCGCCCGCGGGCTGGGCGCGCGCTGGGCCGGCGATTCCACGGCCTGTCCCCCCGAGCCCCTCGACGCCGCGATCCTGTTCGCGCCCGTGGGCGCGCTGGTGCCCCTGGCGCTCAAGGCCGTGATCAAGGGAGGCGTGGTGGTCTGCGGCGGCATCCACATGAGCGACATCCCCGCCCTGCCCTACGAGCTGCTGTGGGGAGAGCGCGTGGTGCGATCCGTGGCCAACCTGACCCGTCGGGACGGCGAGGAGTTCCTGGACCTGGCCCCCCGCGTGCCCGTGCAGACCGAGGTGCACACCTACCCGCTGGCCCAGGCGAACGAGGCCCTGGACGATCTGCGACACGGACGGTTCACCGGCGCGGCGGTGCTGGTCATCGACGACGAAGCCGACCGCCCATGACCGACGCCCGGCAGACGTGCCCGTCCTGCGGTCGCCCGCTCCCCGCGGGCCACGCGCTGTGCGTCAAGTGCGGCGCCAAGCTGGACGATCCCTCGGCCCTCACCGGCCCCACCGCCCGCAGCACCCTCTGGAGCCGACAGCGGCTGATCGCCGCGGCCGTGGCGGTCACCGTGATCGCGGCGACGGCCATCGGACTCTGGCGCTACTGCGGAACGCGATCCAAAGACGTGCAGCCGGCCAATCAGCCGGCCAATCACGCCGGCCAGGGGAACGCGGACGCCGCCGTCCCCTCGGCAGAGCTGGCGGCAGTGGATTCACAGCGTCCCCTAGACGCCGGGGCCTCCCCCGCCCCACACCTCCGGCCCCCCGGCCCGCCCCCCGGCCCGCCTCCCGGCCCGCCCCCCGGCCCGCATCCCGGCCTGGCACCCCTGCCGGACGCCGGGGCGTCGATTTCCGGCCCGGGCGTCGGCCGAAAACAGAGCTTTGAAAAGGACCTGAGGAGCTGCGTGGATCAGCGACGGGCCGCGACCGAGGAGGCCTGCCGCGACGCGAGGCGCTACCTCGGAATCACCGCCGAGTCGCTGTGCCTCTGGTCCAAAATCGTCGCCAGGTACTGGACCTGCATCAAGCAGCGCCTGAAGCGCTCCGGCCGCTGCCTGACCCGGTGCACGGCCGTCGGCACCCTGTGCATCGCGAGCTGCTCGAGCTTCAAGGAGCGGGGAAAACGAGAATCCACCGCCGGCTGCCTGATGCGGTGCTGGCGGGACCGCATCGACCCCTGCCTCGGAAGCTGCATCCGCCCCTGACTATCCGCCCCTGACCGGGGTGAACGAGCGCTTCGCGCAGTTCGTCACCGACCTCTTGTCCGTCCGCTCAGGTCGTCGAGGGAGGCGGGGGCGTCCAGCCGCGGCGCCTCTTCATCCCGGAGGCGAAGAGCCACACGCCTCCGATCAGCCCCCCGAGTCCGAGCACGGTGAGCGTGATCGCCGCACCCAAGGGCATGGACTCCGACTTGCCGTGCTCGGCGAGCAGGCCGATCAAGCCGAGGACCATCACCGCGCCGAAGGTGCCGGCCAGCGCACCGAAGACCAGCTTGAGTACCGAGCCGGCCGACGTGCCACCCCCCGGAGGCGGATAGGCAGGATAGGCAGCCGGGTACGCTCCGGGATACTGGGGCGGCCAACCCTGAGGCGGCGGCCAGCCGGCTTGCGGGGGCGGCCATGCCTGAGGATGCGGCGAGCCGGGTTGGGGCGGCCATGGCTGAGGAGCATAGGGATAGGCGGACGGCCACACCGGCTGGGCCTGCGGAGCGGTGGCGGCGGCCCCGGCCGCGGTCGGTTGCTCCACCGGCTGCGCACCCGGTTGGACCGGCCCAGCAGGGTAGCCGTCATCCGGCTGGGGAGGTACGGCCGGATAGCCGTAGGCCGGGTAGCCGTAGGCCGGATAGCCGTAAGGTGGATACGGGACCGGCTCGACCGCCGGTGGGATGAAGCCGTCGAGCTTCATGCGACGCATCAGCAGGATTCCGAGCACCACCTCGGCGATGAGCACCGGCAGCGCCATCAAAGCCCAGATCGTGCCCGTCAGCAGGAACAGATCGTAGAGCCCGTGCAGGATCGTCGCCAGGGCCAGCCCCAGCAGGGTCAGCCTCACGCGCCCGGTTTCCGCGAACTTGGCCCGGCCGATGAAGTGTCCCATGACCACGCCGCAGAAGGCGTGCCCCGGCACCGCTGTGAACGCTCGGAGAATCGCGACCCAGAGCCCGCCCTGACTGACATACAGGAAGTTCTCCAGGGTGGCGAAACCCAGCGAGGCGGTGGCGCCGTAGACGATGCCGTCGAAGGGCTCGTCAAAGTGACGCGAGAACCAACAAAATGTCATCAATACCAGGAACTTGAAGCCCTCTTCGGGGATCGCCGCGTGCAGAAACGCGGTGTACGCGGCCTTGGACCAGACACCGGGCGGCGTAGCCACGGCGGCCTGGAGGCTGTACACGAAGATGAGCACCGGGACGGCCACGGCCGCGCCCAGGCCGAAGGTGGCCGCGATGAACCCCTTGGGCTCGGGATGGATGTCCCGTGAATAGATGTACCACAGCAGGAACGCGCTGGGCGCCACGGCCGACCCAGCGATGATGACAATCCAGATCATGGTGTGGTTTTCGCCTTGAAAATCCGCCGACCAAAGACCCTAGTGCACGCCCGGGCGTACTGATCTAAGCTGACCAGCCACGGGGTTCGGCCAAGTATTGTCCAAGTCACGGCCGACTGGCAAGGAGACCGGGGAAATCACCATGCAAAAAAAGAGCGAGGTAGCAATGCGGGACGTACAGACAGGTTCCCGATGGGGGCACGTACGAGCGCTGCTGGGTCTGGCGGCGCTGCTGGTGTTGGTGCAGTGCCGGACCGATTCGTCAGGCACGACGGTGCATCCGCGGACGCGGGCCCGGGCGGTGGACGCCTTCGGCTCGGCCGGGGCGCTGGTGGAGCGGCTGAGCGACGGACAGTTCCAGTTCCAGGCGGGCCCCAAGCCGCCGACGCGGGTGGGGGAGCAGCTGACGCTGCCGTTCCCGCCGCCCCAGAAGCCGAAGACGGGCCCGTCCGCGGTGACGGCGCCGCCGCTGAAGGTTTTGCGCACGCAGCCCCACGGCAAGGTGGGGCTGCAGAACGCGGTGACGGTGTCGTTCAACCAGGCGATGATCCCGCTGGCGTCGCTGTCGGACCTGCGGAAGCTCCCCGCGCCGCTGCTGGTGAAGCCGGTGCTCACGGGCAAGCACCGGTGGCTGGGCACGCGCACGCTGTCGCTCGAGGTCACGAGCCGGCTGCCGTACTCGACGCGGTTCACGGCGTGGGTGCCCTCGGGCACGGTGGCCGAGTCTGGCAAGCGGCTGGAGCGGAAGCACGAGTGGAGCTTCGAGACGCCGCGGCTGGAGATCCAGCAGTCGCTGCCGTCGCGCTGGGAGTACCACGCGGTGCCGACGACGGCCATCGCGCTGCTGTTCAACCAGAAGGTCGACGTGGAGAAGGTGTTCGCGGCGATGAATCTGACGGGCGCGGGCGCGCCGAAGCTTCGGCTGGTGCCGCGGAGCCAGTGGAAGAAGCTGGGGCCCTACGGGGTGGCGGCCACGCGGTGGGAAAAGGGCCGGGTGATGGTGGTCAAGCCGGTGCGGGCGCTGCGCAAGGCCACGCGGTACACGCTGCAGATCCGGGGCGGGCTGACGGCGGGCGAGGGCCCGCTGCCCACGCAGTCGGCGCTGAGCCGGAGCTTCACGACCTACGGGCCGCTGCGCGTGGAGGAGCTGCGATGCGGGTACGGGAGCCAGGTGTGCCGGCCGAAGACGTCCAAGTGGCTGCGGTTCTCCAACCGGATCAAGAGCGCAGACCCCAAGGGACTGGTCACGATCCGGCCGGCGGTGGAGGAGTACGACGTGAATTGCAGCTGGCGTCACTGCTACCTGCGGGGGACTTTCAAGCCGCAGACGAAGTACACGGTGACGGTGCGCGGGGGACTGGAGGACGTGTACGAGCAGCAGCTGGGCAAGCAGTGGAGCGGGAGCTTCTGGGTGGGGGACGCGTACCCGGAGCTGAACCTGCCGGTGTCCGGGGTGGAGGGGACCACGGAGACGAAGGGGAACCGGACGCTGCTGGTGCGGTCGATCAACATCAAGGGGGTGACGGCCAGCGCGGTGCGGGTGCAGCCTCGCCACGCGGCGGTGGCGCTGTTCACGGCGGAGCGGCGTTGGCACTGGAAGTACCGGAAGCACTCCATGGTGGCCGACATCCCGGGTCAGCGGCTGTCGCAGCCTTTGACGCTGAACCGGAAGTCGAACAAGTGGCGCCGGTCGGGGGTGCCTCTGGACATCGGCCTGCCGAAGGGCAAGCCGGGGATCGTGTTCGTGGAGCTGTACGCGCCCGACCTGCTGAAGGCGTCGCGGTACGCGAACCCGTACCGGCGGATGCTGCTGCAGGCCACGGACCTGGGGCTGACGGTGCGCTACGACGTGGACCGGCTGCTGGTGCTGGTGACGGGGCTGCGGAGCGGGCAGCCGCTGCCGGGCGTGGAGGTGAAGTCCTACTCCAAGGACGGCAAGGAGCTGGCAGAGGCCCGGACCGACGCCCGCGGCATCGCGACCCTGCCCGGGCCGCGGAAGCTCAAGCAGAAGGGACCGCAGGTGCTGGTGGCCGTCCAGGGGGACGACGCGGCCTTCGTGCGGGTGCAGGGGGGCGAGCAGGGCGGCTGGGTGAGCGGGTATCAACCCTACAGCCGGATCCCGCCGATCCGTCAGCTGCGGTCACACCTGTACACCGAGCGGAGCCCCTACCGGCCCGGGGAGACGGTGCGGCTGACGGGGGTCTTGCGGACCGAGGACACCCGGGTGGGCGGCGGCATCGAGCCGCTGCGCGGCAAGGGCCTGAAGGTGAAGTACTGGATCCGGGACGCGCGGTATCAGCTGGTGGTGAAGGCCAAGGAGCTGTCGGTGGACGCGGACGGGGTGTTCCGGCTGGACTACCAGATCCCGGAGGGGGCGTCGCTGGGGGGCTGGCACTTCCGGGGCACGGTGATGGGGTCCCAGGTGGGGGACGGCCAGAGCGTGTACCACTACTTCCAGGTGCTGCACTACCGGACGCCTGAGTACAAGGTGAGCGTGAAGGTGCGCGGGGAGCCGTACTTCTTCGGCGACGCGATGCAGGGGGCGATCCAGGGGTCGTACTACCACGGCACGGCCATGGCGGACGCGCCGGTGAAGTGGACGCTGCGGCGGAGCGTGGGGGCGTTCCAACCACCGCACCACGGGAGCTTCCGGTTCGGCGAGCTGCAGGACTGGGCCTGGCGGTGGCGGTACAACCGGGGCTTTAGGGGCGGGCGCTACGGCAGCTACTACACCAGCGGGCACCAGGACGGGGGCATCATCGCCAAGGGCGAGGCGAAGCTGGACAAGCAGGGGCTGTTCAAGCTGAGCCGGCAGCTGGCGTTCTGGAAGAAGCCGAAGGACCGGCCGAACCACGGGCCGGGCACGGTGGGGGCGTTCACGCTGGAGGCGGAGGTGTTCGACAAGAACCGGCAGGCCATCGCCGGGCGCAAGGCGATGACGGTGCACCCGGCGGCGGTGTACGTGGGGCTGCGCATGAAGAAGGCGCTGGTGCGGGCCGGCCAGGACTCCACGGTGCAGGTGGTGGTGGCAGACCTCAAGGGCGCGCGCCAGGTGGGGAGCCGGGTGAAGCTCGTGGCCACGAGCCAGGTGAACAAGCGCAAGGCCAAGAAGGTGCGCGGGGTGTGGCAGTTCGAGTACACGCTGGTGGAGAAGGTGGTGGGGGGCTGCAGCGTGACCACGGCCAAGCAGGTGCAGGGGTGCAAGATCCGGCTGCCCAAGGCGGGGTACTACCGGGTGCAGGGTGAGACGACCGACAGCAAGGGCCGCAAGACGCGCACGGTGATCGGGGTCTACGCGGTGGGCAAGCGCTACACGCCGTGGAAGCAGAACAACCGGAACCGGATCGAGCTGATCTCGGACAAGCAGCAGTACAAGCCCGGGGAGACGGCGCGGATCCTGATCAAGTCGCCCTTCCGCCAGGCGCTGGGCCTGCTGACCGTGGAGCGGAACGGGATCAAGTCGTACCGGCTGATCCGGGTGCAGGGCTCGGTGCACGTGGAGCAGGTGCAGGTCGGGGCGCAGGACCTGCCGAACCTGCACGTGTCCGTGGCGCTTCTGCGAGGCCGGGTGAAGATCAAGGGGGCGGCCGGGGCAAAGGACCTGGGGCGGCCGATGTTCGCGGCGGGGTCCAAGTCGCTCTCGGTGGACATCGCGGCCAAGAAGCTGCACGTGACGGTGGCGGCCGAGCCGGGCACGGCGCGGCCCGGGGCCGAGACGCAGCTCACGGTCACGGTGAAGGACGCGGCGGGTCAGCCGGCGCGAGCGCGCCTGGCGGTGATGATCGTGGACGAAGGGGTCCTGTCCCTGCTGGGCTTCCGGGTGCCCGACCCGGTGACGATCTTCCACAGCTACAAGTCGGCCCAGGCCGCCCTGCGGGACGGCCGCGCCGAGCTGCTCCGCCAGGAGAAGGACTTCAAGAAGGTCAAGACCAGGACAAGAAACCTGCACAGCTACCGGCGTCGGGGGGGCATGTACAAGCGGTCCAAGATGCTGCTCGGCGGCCTCATGCTGCGGCAGAAGGGCGCCGGCGGCGGCGCAATGCCGAGCGGGTCGAGTGCCGAGACGACCGTGGCCAAGGCGCCGCCCGCGCCGCCCAGTGAGCGCGACTCCTTTTCCGACAGCGACGGGGTCCCGGACGCCACCGACAAGGAGAGCGGGGGCAGCGGCCGGCGCACGGCGCTGGTGTTCAAGACCCGGGCAAAGTTCGCGTCCACGGCGTACTTCAACGCCGAGGCAAAGACCGACTCCACGGGCCGGGCGGTGCTGTCGGTGAAGCTGCCCGAGAACCTCACCACCTTCCGGATCACCGCGGTGGCCCTGGACCAGCAGCAGCCCGACCGGTTCGGCCGGGGCGAGGGCCGGGTCACCGTGCGCCGGCCCCTGAT
>JBDRSE010000038.1:0-9549 GCA_043825095.1 bacterium | reverse complement strand
ACCCCGGCCGGCGTCAGCCGGACCGTAAAGCACGGCGCCGTGCTCCTGGCCACCGGCGGCAAGGAGCACCGCCCGGCGCTGTACGGGCTCGGTGAGGACGACCGGGTCATTTCCCAGACCGAGCTGGAGCAACGGCTTGCCGACGGCGGGCCGGGCGACGGCGGGCTGGGCGGCGACACCCCCCACGTGGTGATGATCCAGTGCGTTGGCTCCCGGGACGCGGAGCACTCCTACTGCTCCCGGGTCTGCTGCGGCCAGGCGATCAAGAACGCACTGACCCTCAAGCGCCAGGTCCCCGGGGCGCGGGTGGACGTGCTGTACCGCGACATCCGCAGCTACGGGCTGAGCGAGCTCAACTACCGGGAGGCGCGCCGGGCGGGTGTCAACTTCGTGCGCTACGACCCCGAGACCAACGCCCCGGAGCTGGACCGAGAGGGGGACCGACTCCGCATCACCCTTCGGGATCCCTCCATCCGGCGGATGGTGGCATTGGAGCCGGACCTGCTCGTGCTCTCCACCGGCATGGTTCCTCACGAAAACGAGGAGTTGGGCACGCTGCTGCGGGTTCCAAGGGCCGACAACGGCTTCTTCATCGAGGCCCACGCCAAGCTGCGGCCCGTGGACTTTGCCAGCGAGGGGCTGTTCCTCGCCGGCATTGCCCACGCGCCCAAGACCATCGCGGAGACCATTTCCCAGGCGTCGGCCGCCGTGGCTCGGGCCGCGACGATCCTGTCCAAGCCCCAGCTGCGCCTGACCGGCGTTGTCTCCACCGTCGCGCCCGAGCACTGCGCGGTGTGCCTGACCTGCGTGCGGGCGTGCCCCTACGGGGTGCCGCAGATCAACGCCGAGCACGCCGCAGAGATCAACCCGGCCCTGTGCCAGGGCTGCGGCATCTGCGCGGCCGAGTGCCCGGCCAAGGTGATCACCCTGGGGCACTTCCGGGACGCACAGCTGCTCGCCAAGCTTGGCGCCCTGCAGGCCCCGAAACAGGCCTCAGGACCAACACCCAAACCGGCGCAGGAGTCGCGCGACGGAGGAGTCACATGACGCAGTTTCAGCCGAGCATCGTCGTGTTCTGCTGCCGCCACTGAGCGTACACCGCGGCGGACCTGGCAGGTTCCGAGCGACGCAACTACCCCGACGCCACCACCATCGTGATGGTGCCGTGCACCGGGCGGGTGGAAGAGATCATGATCCTCAAGGCCTTCGAGAACGGCGCCGACGGCGTGATGGTGGTGGGCTGCCTCGAGGGCGACTGTCACTACCTGGTGGGCAACCTGCGCGCCCGCAAACGGGTGGCGCGGGTGGCGGCCCTGCTGGAGCAGGCCCACATCGGCGGCGAGCGCGTGCGCATGTTCAACTTGAGCGCCGGCGAAGGCACCAAGTTCGCAGCCTTCGCCCAGGAGATGTTCGCGCACGTGCAGGGGCTGGGCCCCAGCAAGATCAACGTGGCCCGGGGCGCCGCTCCGGCGCCCACCGGCGAGAAACAACCGGCGGCGAAGAGTGGAGAGAGCGGATGATTACCGGCGAGTCGAAACCTCTAGAAGACATTCAGGCCATGGTGGAACCCCACGACAGGATCATCGTGGCGGGCTGCTACGGCTGCGTGACGGTGTGCCGGGTGGGGGGCGAGAAGGAAACCCAGATCCTCTCGTCGGCCCTGCGCCTGGCCCGGGAGGCTGCGGGACGCCCCATCGAGATCAAGGAGGTCACCCTGGAGCGCCAGTGCGACCCCGAGTACGTGGAGCTGATGCGGCCCTATGTGCAGGACTACCAGGCCGTGGTCTCCATTGCCTGCGGCGCCGGCGTGCAGTTCCTGGCGGAGCACTACTCCAAGACCCCCGTCTACCCCGGGATCAACACCGCCTTCATCGGCGTGGCCGAAAAGCAGGGCGTGTGGACCGAGCGCTGCCAGGCCTGCGGGGACTGCATCCTGCACCTCACCGGCGGCATCTGCCCGGTGACCCGCTGCTCCAAGTCCATCTTCCACGGCCCCTGCGGGGGCTCGGTGCAGGGCCACTGCGAGCTCAGCAAGGACACCCCCTGCGGCTGGCAGCTCATTGTGGATCGGCTCGAGGCGCTCGGCCGGATGGACGCCTACGAGCAGCTCCGCCCCATGAAGTGCTGGAAGAAGAGCCGCGACGGTGGGCCGCGCTCCATCGTCAGGGAGGACCTCACCCAATGAGCGACGCCAGCGACAAGAAACCGACCCTACCTGAAGGCAACGGCGCCCACGGCCTCAAGTCGGGCAGCAACCTCGAGAAGGTCCTGGCCGCCGGCCACTTCGCCGTCACGGCCGAGTGCGGCCCCCCACGGGGCGCCGATCCCGAGGAAGTGAGAAAGAAGTCGGTGCACCTCAAGGGCAACGTGGACGCCTGCAACGTCACCGACAACCAGACCTCGGTGGTGCGCATGAGCTCCGTGGCGGGCTGTGTGCTGCTCAAGGAGCAGGGCATCGAGCCCCTGATGCAGATGGTGGTGCGGGACCGCAACCGCATCGCGCTGCAGTCGGACCTGCTGGGCGCCTCGGCCCTGGGCATCCGGAACCTGCTCTGCCTCTCGGGCGATCACCAGACCTTTGGGGACGACCCCGAAGCCAAGAACGTCCACGACATCGACTCCATCCAGCTCATCGACCTGGTGCGACGCCTCCGCGACGAAGGCACGTTCCCCTCGGGCAAGAAGCTCAAGGGCAACCCCAAGATCTTCATCGGCTGCGCGTCCAACCCCTTTGCCGATCCCTACTCGATCCGCGTGCCCCGCCTGGCCCTCAAGGTGGCCGCGGGCGCGGACTTCATCCAGACCCAGTGCATCTTCAACCTGGACAAGTTCAAGCAGTTCATGGAGGACGTGCGCAAGCGGGGCCTGCACGAAAAGACCAGGATCCTGGCCGGCGTCACCCCCATCAAGAGCGCGGGCATGGCCCGCTTCATGGCCAAGAACGTCGCCGGAATGGACATCCCCAAGGCCGTCATCGACCGCGTCGCCGCCGCCCCCAAGGAGAAACAACCCGACGTGGGCGTGGAGATGTGCGTCGAGATGATCCAGCAGATCAAGGAGATCGAAGGCGTCGCCGGCGTCCACGTCATGGCCATCGAATGGGAGAGCAAGGTCCCTGAGATCGTAAAACGCGCCGGCCTCCTACCCAGACCAGAAGTGTTATAGAATCCAGAGACAGCTTTGCGGGACGGTCCATCCCTTCCAAACAGAAAGGCCCGATGAACCTCATGTCGCCATTTTTCCGCACAACGCCGCTCGCCCTGGTCGCGACCCTGCTGATTGCCCCCCACGCCCACGCCGCCACCTACTATGTGGACAGCGCCAACGGCGTCGACGGCACCGCCGGGACCCAGGGCGCCCCCTGGGAGACCCTCCAGTACGCCGCCGACACCGTGACCGCCGGGGACATCGTGATCGTGCTCGCGGGCACCTACGCCGGCTTCGAGCTCACCACCAGCGGCAGTTCCACAGCGCGCATTTCCTTCGAAGCCGATCCCGGGGTCACCGTGACCGGCGAGATGAACCTCGAAGGCGCCTCCTACGTCACGATTCAGGGCTTCGAGATCACCGGCTCCAACCGCGCCGGCATCCGCGCCGTGGAGTGCCAGCACGTCTGGCTGCTCGGTAACCGCGCCTACCAGAACTTCCGCTGGGGCATCTTCACCGGCTGCTGCGCCGACCTCCTGATCGAGGGCAACGAGTGCTCCGAGTCCGAGGACGAGCACGGCATCTACGTCTCCAACAGCGGCGACCGTCCCACCATCCGCGGCAACGAGCTCTGGGGCAACAACGCCAACGGCGTACACATGAACGGCGACGCCTCCATCAGCTGCAACGCCGGCTTCATCGACAACGACGGCGTCATCTCCAACGCCGTGGTGGAACAGAACACCATCTATGGAAACGGCGCGGGTGGCGGCTCGGGCATCAACTGCGACGGCGTCAGCGACTCCTACTTTGCCAACAACCTGGTCTACACCACCCACGCCTCGGGCATGTCCCTCTACCAGATCGACGCCGGCGCCCCGTCCACGGACAACCTGGTGGTCAACAACACCATCGTGGTCGCCGACGACGGCCGCTGGGCCATGAACATCCAGGACGCCAGCACCGGCAACACCCTGTGGAACAACGTCCTGCTCACCTTTCACCCGAGCCGCGGCTCCATCGACATCTCCGCCGACAGCCTCACCGGCCTCGTGAGCGACTACAACGTGGTCACCGACACCTTCAGCGAGGCCGACAACTGGATCAGCCTCTCCGAGTGGCAGGCCTCCACCGGCCAAGACCAAAACTCCATCCTCTCCGACCCGGCCACGGTCTTCGCCGACGCGGCCAACGATGACTACCAGCTCTCCACCACCAGCCCGGCCCGAGACACCGGCTCCGCCACCAACGCCCCCAACGTCGACCTCATCGGCAATGCCCGCCCCGTGGGCTCCGCCATCGACATCGGCGCCTACGAATACTGCGAAGGCACCCAGTGCAATACCACGCCCGAGAACTGCACCAACGGCACCGACGACGACGGCGACGGTGACACCGACTGCGACGACTCAGACTGCGCCAATGCCCCATCCTGCCAGCCCGCCGTGGAAGACTGCACCAACGGCACCGACGACGACGGCGACGGCGACGCCGACTGCGACGACTCAGACTGCGCCGCCGAGCCCTCCTGCCAACCCGGCGCCGAGAACTGCACCAACGGCACCGACGACGACGGTGACGGCGACATCGACTGCGACGACTCCGACTGCGCGAACGCCACGGCGTGTCAGCCCGACCCTGACCCCGAGATCTGCGACAACGGCGTGGACGACGACGGCGACGGAGACACCGACTGTGACGACACCGACTGCTCCACCCTGCCGGAATGCGGATCGGGAGATGAGGACAGCGGGTGCGGCTGCCGCACTTCGGAGCGAACCTCAGGACTGTTCTGGCTGCTGTTGCTGACGGCGTGGCTCGGCCTCCGGCGCCAAAGAAGGAAGGCCCCCAAAAAGTAGGGACTACAGATCCCTGCGCCGGCCCAGCAGGAAGATCAGCACGATGTCCGAAGCGGGATTGGTAGCCCGGCCGCCCGATCCGAGATCCGGATCGAACGTCGGTGTTGCGGGTTCAACTTCGGTGGGAGCATCCAGCAAGAAGGTGATGGTTGCCACGGCCCCGATTCTGGAGATACTGTTCCAGAGTTGAACAGCAAGAGGTCGATACCCGTGAAAATTGAAAAAGGCACAAGAGTCAGAATCCAGGTCGTTCTCAAGGTGGTGGACGGGGACGTCATCGAGAAGAGCGGACTCGAGTATGTTCACGGGGGCGGAACCATGCTCCCCGGGCTCGAAAAGGCGCTGGAGGGCCTCGAGGAGGGCGCCGAAAAGAAAGGTGTGCTGCCCGCCAAGGACGCCTTCGGCGTGGAGGAGGACCTGCCCACCAGCGGGCTCCCGCGCGACAGGTTTCCAAAGGACGCCAAGTTCGAGGTGGGCCAGATATTCACCGCCGCCGGCGCCGGCGGTCAGGACGTTAACTTCAAGATCATCAAGCTGGGCAAGAAAGACGAACCCGTCGAGGTTCGCTTTCTCCACCCCTTGACCGGCAAGGACATCGAGTACGAGGCCAAGGTGATCTCGGTGACCGACCCCATTCCCCCGCCCATGCCCGGTGAAGCCGGCGGTGTGGAGCTCGAGGAGGCCGACGACTAGAGCTCCCTCCGAGGTGGACCCCTCCGAAGTGGACCCCTCCGAGGTTGGCCCGTTCCGTACAGTTCTCGTCCTCGCGGAAACGGCAGCCGTCCGTCCGCCCCGAATTCCAACCTCTGCATGTGGATTACACAGGAGTAGCGCTCCGGCGTCTGCCGCTCCACAATAGGGGAGCCGGGCCCGAGGGCGCCGGTGTGACGCCCATGGATCGCTCACGACTTCTCATCGCCCTGTTCATCGGCCTGCTGGCCGTGGGAGGCTGGCTGTTTTGGCGGGACAGGGGCAGCCGGGACCACGAGGCGGATCGGTCGGCACGCAGGGATCGGGGCGCGGGAACGAAGCTGGCTGACCAGGACGACTTTGCTCTGGGTGGCGCGGACGAAGGAGACGACGACGACGGCGAGGACGAGGACCTCGACCCGCTCGAGCTCGAGGTCACGGTGGATGACTACGGGCTACGGGCGCAGTCGCGGTTTTCAGTGGAGGAGCGGGAGCGGAACCGGAGCGGGTTTCGGGGTCGGTTCGCGGGCCTGGCCCAGGGCGGCGATCCGGAGCTGGCCGACTGTTTGGAGCTGGCGCGGTGGGCGGCGGACAAGGAGATCCCCGACCTGTACGGGCTGGTGCTTCGCTACACGCTGATCTTGCACAGCGGGAGCCGCGAGGCCCGGCGGCGGTTGGCGAGCCTGCGGCGCTCTCTGCGGCGGCTGCCCGTGGATCTCGCGGCGGGGCGGGACCTGCTGACAGAGTTGGGCACCGAGTTCAGGCTGCTCCGGACTCCACATTTCCGACTGGCCTACGCCACCGAGGAACCCTTCGCCCGCCAGACCGGCGTCCTGCTCGAGAAGGTCTATGGGGCCTTCTTCCGCTTCTTTGCCGCGCGTCATTTCGAGCCCGTGCCGCCGGCCGACCGGATCGAGGTGGTCATCTTCGGCACCCGCGAAGACTATCGACGCCACACGGCTCGTTTCGGTGACCACCTGACGAGCACCAGCGGCGTCTTCAGCAGCCGGGACAACCGCTCGTACTTTTACGACGCCCTGAACGAGCCCAGCCTCGACCGCGCGCGACAAAACATCGCGGACAACGTCTCGAAGCTAGAGCGCTACCTGGAGGATCTCGATCAGGGGGATCCGAGCCGGAGTTTCAACATCACCATCGGTGGGCAAAGCTACACCGGAATCAGCCCCGCCCGGGCGGGGCAGCTGATGCGCGCTGAGATCCGGCGCCAGCAGCAGGAGAAGCGCCGGCTGGATGGTCGCTACAGGGGCCGCAACATCAGCCGCGCCGCCCACGAGATCGTGCACCATTTGGCCTTCGCGGCGGGCATCCACGGTCTCTTCCGCAAGAGCCCCAGCTGGCTGATGGAGGGCCTGGCCATGCACTTCGAGGCCGTGGACCTGAGCAGCGGAAAGTGGCTGGGGCCGGGCGGCGGAAACGATGCCCGACAGAAGGGCTTCCGCCGAGACCTGGAGGCCAGGCAACAGGTCAGCCTCGAGGAGCTGGTGCGTAGCGACCGCCTCTTCCGGACGGGCGGGAAGCCCATGAACCGCGCCTACAACGCCGCCTGGGCCCTCTTCCAGTACCTGCTCGGGCACCATCACGATCCCCTTTTCGATCTGATGGCAAATCTGTCCATCGCGGTCGCCACCGAGCGCCCCACCGAAGAAGATCGGCGCCGGGAATTCACTCGCGTCTTTGGCCCGCTGCCTGAGCTGGAGCGGCGCTGGCTGCGTTCGTTCTGATCCATCTCCGTTGGAATTCTACGATCCCTCCAGCGCCGACAGGAAATCCTCGGGCGGGACCTGCAGGCCGGTCCAGAGGGCGAAGGTGCGCCGGGCCTGGTAGGCCAGCGGGGTGAGGCCGTCCATGAACCGAGCGCCGAGGGTGCGGGCCAGGTCCTGCCAGATGTTCTTGGGTCGGTCGTAGTTGAGGTCCAGCACGAATTCGCACTGGGGCAGCTCGAGCCGGCTGACGAGGGCTGTCAGCTCCTGGGATTCGTCCGCGCCGGACACGGACGTGGCGTTCACCACGATGTCCACGGGCAGGGGCTGGTCGGGCAGCGTCGCCAGCTCCAGCGGCACGGCGCTGAAGCGCTCGGCGAGCTCCTGGGTGTGCTTTTCCCGTCGCCCGGCCACGAAGAGCTGTTTGGTGCGAAGCCAGTTCAGAATGAAGGCGGCGGCCCTGGCCCCGCCACCCGTGCCGAGCACCAGCGCCGACTTCCCCTCCACGTCGTACTCCACACTGTTCAGGGCGTCCATCAACCCGATGGCGTCGGTGTTGTAGCCCTTGAGCTGTCCCTCGTTGCGCACGATGGTGTTGATGGCGCCGATGATCTGCGCGCCCTCCGACAGCACATCCATGAGCGGGGCAGCCCGTTCCCGGTACGGCACGGTGACGTTCGCCCCGGCGATGTTCAGCACCGGCAGGCTCTGCAGGGCGTGGCCGAGGTTTTCCGGCGCCACCTTGAACGGCACATAGGTCCCCTTGATCCCGTGCTGCCGGATCACTGCCGAGAACATCGCCGGCGCTTTCGACGTGTTCACCCGTTCGTCCCCGAGGATGCAGTAGATCCGGTTCTGGGGACCGATCGCGCCGACCTGTGAGTCGCTCACTTTCATGTGGTGCGACGAACCCGGACTCTCGCCCGCGCCCGCGCCTAGCTGAGCAGGCCTCGAATCGACTCCAGGATCTCCTCCGCCGAGGCGGGCTTGGCCAGGTAGTCGTCAGCCTCGGTGGACATCCCGTCGGCGTGGGAGTACCGCGTCGACGTCACATGGGACGCCACCGCTGTGAGCAGCAGGATGGGGATCTCCGCGTACTCGTCGCTGTCCTTGAGCTCCTTACACACCGTGTAGCCGTCCTTCTCCGGCATCATCACGTCCAACACGATGGCGTCCGGTGGGTTCGCCTTCACCTTTTCCAATCCCTCCACGCCGTTGTAGGCCATCTCGACCTCGTACCCCGCCTTCTCGAGCTGCGCGGCGACGATAGAGCAAAAATCGGGCTCGTCGTCCACCACGAGGATTCTCTTCTTATCGCTCACGGGTTCCTCCTTGCTCTCTCGAAGAGCTCTTGTGTACCTGGGATCACAGCAACTCGCGTGCCAGCCGGACGAGCCGCAGAGGTGCTGCCTGATTTCGCCGATAATCCGCTTTGTTACAGAGACAGCGCTGAGTTTCGTAGGATCTAGCTTGCGCTGGACACATGTTCCAAAATGGGATAGAAAGAATGAAATTTAGAAATTGTTACGGACAATTACAAAAAACGCTCCAGAATGGCACAGTCCAATCTGGCAGGGTCTTAGCGGAGCTCCAATGACCAATCGAATCATTGTCATCGATGACGATCCGGACTACTTGGCCCTCCTGGGAAGTCGGCTCGCGGAGCTGGGGTACGCCGATGTCACCCAACGACACGATCCCGTGGCCGTGGCCGCCGAGTTCGACCAGGGCGCCCGCTATGATCTGGCGCTGATCGACATGACCATGCCGGGCATGAGCGGCCTGGAGCTGCTGGCCCACATCCGCGGCGCCAGCCCGGACACCGAGTGCATCATCGTCACTGCGGTCAACGAGGCCCGGGTCGCCGTGGACTGCCTGCGCATGGGAGCGTACGACTACCTGCTCAAGCCCGTGCCTGCGGACGCGCTCGCCCTGGCCATCAACCGGACCCTGGAGCGCAAGCGGCTGCTGGATATCCTCGGGCTCGACAAGGGCGGCGGGCCGCTTGCGCTCGACCGACCGGAGCCCTTCGCGCCCATCGTCACCCGCTCGCCGAACGTGAGGCGGGTGCTGCGGGAGGCAGAGCTGCACGCCGGCTCCAGCGTGCCGATCCTGATCACCGGCGAGAGCGG
>JBDRSE010000037.1:0-66852 GCA_043825095.1 bacterium | reverse complement strand
AGCTGGAGCGGCTGCGCGGCCTGGACTGCCTCACCGTGTCCATCGATGCTTTGCCCGCCACCCACGACGCCCTGCGCGGCTTCGAGGGCGCCTTCGACCGGGCCTGCGAAGCGCTTCGATTGGCGGCGCGCCACGGGATCCCGCGGGGCACGAACACGGTGATTCAGCGGGCCAACGCCGCGGAGCTGCTGCCCCTGTTCCGCCGGCTGATCGAGGAGACCGACGGGCGGCTCGACTATGTCCGCCACGCCCCCGTGGAGGTGGTGCCGGACACGGCGGAGCTGATGGTCACACCGGAGCAGGTGGCCGGCGTGCAGGAGCAGCTCCGGGCGATCGCCGCCGAATGTGATCGGCGCGACATCTACTTCAGCCACCGCAAGCAGCTGCTGGAGCACCTCGCGCTCTACCTCGACAAGCGCACGCGGCACCGGCCGCTGGAGGGCTGCCGCATCCCGCGCAAGTTCATCGGCTACTCGGAGCTGGGATTCTACCTGTGCTGGCATCAGGGGCACTCCATCCGCGCCGGGAGCCTGGTGGAGGCGCTGGAGTCGGAGATCGCCGGCCAGGTGGTGGGGGAGGCCGCGCAGGGGCGGTGTGGTGGATGCAACGCGCTGACCTACTCCTGGGACGAGGAGTGGAACGAGGGGATCCTCGCGGGCAAGCTGGTACAGGACGGCCCCCTTCCGGACCCTGCGACGAAGATCCACGGTCAGTGGGCAGCGGGTCGGCGGTCCGACGGGGACGCCCGGGCGGCCACGGAGCTGCTGGCCGGGGTGAACCTGCCGTACATAGGTGACGCGTACAACCACGACCTGGCCCCGAACGAGGGGTTCCCGGACTGGGGGTACGAGTTCCGCCCCCTGGACGCGTACCGGTACCTCGCGATCTGCCGGGAGCTCGGCTTCCGCGTCGTGCGGATCTGGCTCTGCGAAAACGGAGAGGGGCTGCGGCTGGACGGCGAGGGGCGCGTCGTGGGCGTGATGGAGGAGCTGCTGCGCTCGGTCCGGGCGCTGCAGGACGGCGCGCGGCTGTTGGGCCTGAAGATCTACTGGACCCTGCTGGACGGCAACGCGTGGCGACGCAACGAGCACGCGACCACCGGGCAGATCGCCGCGGATCCGGAGCAGACCGCGCGCTTTGCCGAGCGCGTGGCCGCCGCGGTGGCGCGGCAGCTCGATCCCGAGCTCACCTTTGCGGTGGAGGTGTGGAACGAGCCGGAGAGCCTGTCCGAGGAGGTCGAGGGGGATCGGGGCCTCCCATGGCCCACCATCGTGCGGTCCATCCGCACGGTCCGTGAGGCCCTGCGGCAGGTGCTGCCCGGCGTGCCGGTGACCAGCGGCACCCAGGCGGTGTTCCTGCCCGGCCTGCTGGCCGACCTCGTGGCGGGAGGGTCGGCGCCCGTGGACGCCGTGGACCTGCACGTCTATCACCCGACCGGCGGGCTGCCGAGCCGCGCCGATCTGCCGGTGGACATCGGCGCCCTGCCGCTGTGGGCCGGCGAGTGCGGAGCTCCCGAGCGCCGCGACGCAGGCGTGAAATTCCAGCGGCTGAACTACCTCTACAACGCCCGCACGTTGGGATATGAAGCGGCCTTCCTGTGGAAGCTCCAGGGGGATCGTCACCTGGTTCGCGTCCGAGAGCGGGCTACGGCGGACGGCTGGTGTTTCGAGACCACTGCGCTCGGCAGCGAGGTCCGGGACCTGCTTCGCCGCCAGTGGGCAGAGCGGCCGTGAACATCCTCGGGCTCTCCGCGCACTACCATGACAGCGCCGCGTGCCTGCTCCGCGACGGCGCGCTGGTGGCCGCCGCCCAGGAGGAGCGGTTCACTCGGCGCAAGCACGACGCCTCCTTCCCCACGCACGCGATCCGCTACTGCCTGCGGGAGGGGGGGCTCGACGGTGCGGAGCTCGACGGGATCGCGTTCTACGAAAAGCCCCTGTGGAAGCTGGAGCGGATCCTCGACACGGCCATGTGCATCGCGCCTCGGGGAGTGGTGCCCTTTGTCCGCGGGCTGCCGAGCTGGTTCGTTCAGAAGCTGCGGGTGGAGGAACAGGTGCGGGAGGTGACCGGGTTTCGGGGGGACTTCGTGTACTGCCGGCACCACGAGGCCCACGCGGCGAGCGCGTTCTTTCTCTCCCCCTTCGAGGAAGCGGCCGTCCTCACCGTGGACGGCGTTGGCGAGTGGGCCACCAACACCGTCGGCGTGGGGCAGGGCCACACGGTCCGCATGCTCCGGGAGCTCCGGTTTCCCCACTCCTTGGGGTTGCTCTACTCGGCGTTCACGCAGCACCTCGGGTTTCGGGTGAACTCCGGTGAGTACAAGGTCATGGGGTTGGCGCCCTACGGCGAGCCGCGCTACGAGGAGCTCCTGCGCGAGCGGCTCGTGGATCTCAAGGAGGACGGCTCCTATCGCCTCCGAATGGAGCACTTCGCGTTTCTCGCCGGGCGGACCACGGTGGACGAGCGGTTCGGCCGGGTGCTGGGGTGCCCGCCGCGCTCCCCGGACGACGCCCTCGAGCAGATCCACATGGATCTCGCGCGGTCCATTCAGGCGGTCACCGAGGAGGTGCTGCTGCGCCAGGCGCGGTTCGCGTTCGAGCAGACAGGCCTGTCGAACCTGTGCCTGGCCGGCGGCGTGGCGCTCAACAGCGTTGCGAACGGGCGGCTGCTGCGGGAGGGCCCCTTTCGGCGCCTGTGGATTCAACCGGCGGCAGGGGACGCGGGCGGCTGCCTCGGGGCTGCCCTGGTGGCGTGGCACCACCACCACGGGCGTGAGCGGAGCGACGGGGGAGGGGGGCGCGACGGGATGCAGGGCGCGCTCCTGGGCGGCAGCTTCGACGCCGACGAGGTCGGACAGGCCCTGCAGGCGCACGGGCTGACGGGTGAGCTGCTCGGGGAGGAGCAGCATCGCGCGGCGGTGGTGGAAGCCCTCGAACGGGGTGACGTGGTGGGCTGGTTTCAGGGGCGGATGGAGTTCGGTCCCCGGGCCCTGGGCAATCGCTCCATCCTCGCCGACCCCCGGGGGTCCGGGGTCCAGGCGCGGGTCAACGCGAAGGTGAAGTTCCGGGAGGGCTTTCGGCCCTTTGCGCCGGCGGTGCTCGAGGATCGCGTGTCGGAGTGGTTCGAGCTGGACCAGCCGAGCCCGTACATGCTGCTCGTGGTCCAGGTGGCGGAGGGCAGGTGGGTGGCGCAGAGCGACGAGGACGCCCGGCGCACAGGGCTCGCCAAGCTGGACGTGGTGCGGTCGGAGATTCCGGCCGTCACCCACGTCGACCGCTCGGCCCGGGTGCAGACCGTAGGCAAGGACGACAACCCCGGATTCCACGCGCTCCTCCGGGACTTTGGAGAGCGGACCGGCTGTCCGGTCCTACTGAATACCAGCTTCAACCTGCGCGGGGAGCCCATCGTGTGCACCCCAGAGGACGCCTGCCGCACGTTTTTGGCGTCGGGGCTGGACCTGCTGGCCATCGGTCCCTATCTCGTGCGTCGACCGGCCGGCGTGGAGCCGACGGGAGTCCCTCCGCCTCCTCCGGTCTTCCCCATCGTGCCTGAGCCCCGGAAGCTGCGGATCTTCGGCCTCGGAGGGGGAGGCCTGCTGGCCCTGCTGGCGGGCCTGTTCTGGTGGACCGGGCGCCCGGCGGTCACCGTCGCGCTCGCGGTCTTGGCAGCGATCTTCGCCGGGTTCGGGCTCGCGGCGCCCCGGCTGCTGCGCCCCGTGGAGCGAGTCATGGGCGCGGTCGGACGATTCGTCTCCCGGGTAGTCACCACGGTGCTGCTCACCGGGGTGTATCTCATGGTCATTACCCCGGTGGGTTGGCTTCGTCGCGTCGTCGCCCGGGACCCCCTGCAGCGGCGCATCGAGCCTCAGAGAGCCTCCTATTGGGAGGAACCGGAACAGACCGTGGATCACCATCGGCGGATGTACTAAGGTACCGGGATGCTGCGTATCCTTCGGGACATGGCCGGGTTTCTCTGGCACCGCAAGAAGCTCTGGCTGATTCCCATCGTCATTGCGCTCATGCTGGTGGGAGTGTTGATCCTGGTGGGCGAGGCGAGCCCCCTCAGCCCGTTCATCTATTCGTTTTTCTAGCGATGAGCTCCGGACCCTCACACCGCAGCGAGCGCTGCACCGTGGTCGTGCCCTGCTACAACGAGGAGCACCGGCTCCGAGCGGCGCCGTTTCTCAGGCTGGCGTCGCAGCCCGGGATCGACCTGGTGTTCGTGGACGACGGCTCCACGGATCGTACGGCCGAGCTGCTCGCCGAGCTGTGCCGCCAGAGCGATGGCGCCGCCCGGTCCCTGCGCCTGGCACGGAACGCGGGCAAGGGCGAAGCGGTGCGATACGGGCTCAACCTGGCCCTGGAGCGGGGCGCGCCCCTGGTCGCCTTCCTCGACGCCGACCTGGCCACCCCGGTGGAGGAGCTGCTTCGACTGCGTGAGGTGCTGGTCACCCGCAACGCCGACGTGGTGCTCGCGGCCCGCGTGAAGATGCTGGGCACCCACATCGAGCGTCGACCCTCACGACACTACCTCGGTCGGGTGTTCGCCACCGCGGCGTCGTTGTCCCTCGACATGCCGATCTACGACACCCAGTGCGGGGCCAAGGTGTTCCGGAGCACGGCGGCGCTCCGAGCGGCATTGGCGAGGCCCTTCCTGTCGCGCTGGGTGTTCGACGTGGAGCTCCTCGGGCGCCTGCTCCATGGCACCGAGGGAGCCCCGCCGCTCCCGCGGTCGGAGATCCTCGAGGTGCCGCTCAAGACCTGGACCCATGTGAGCGGCTCCAAGGTCGGCCTGCGCAGCATGGCCCAAGCCGCCGTCGACCTAATCCGGTTCAACGTCGATCACTACCGCCGACGACACTAACGTGATTTGGTCGCTACGGCGCGGGCAGGGCGGTCGCTGAGCATGCCGCGCGTGCGGTACCCGATCCGCGCGAGGCGCGCGTAGACCGTGCGCGAGTCGCGGTAGAATGCCTCCCGGGTGTTGCCGAAGAGGTAGAAGAAGGCGCGATTCGACCGATTCGCCCGGAGCGCCCGCCGGTGCGACTTCACGCTGCCCTTGACGAACTTGTTGAACAGCCCGTCGGAGACGATCACGAAGTCGCGCGCAGTGGCGGCGTTCCCCATGTGTTTTTTCTGCAGCTTCGGCAAGGCGGTGAAGCCGCCGATGGTGAGGGCGAGGATGCGGTGGAGCTTTTTGGCGTCCCGGGTGGGCGGCTGGTAGTACGAAAAGTCGGAGAAGTTGAACACGGCGACGCGATAGCCCCGGCGCAGCGCGGAGCGGGCCACTCCGGCGGCGCAGATCTGGGCGTGGTTGATCTTGTCGGCCATGGACCCCGACGTGTCCACGAACAGGGTCACCTCACGGGTCGCGTCGGGGGAGGGGTACCAACGGAACAGATCGCACGCCACCTTTCCCGTGCCCATCCCGGGGATCTCCAGGTTGGCGATGCCGTTCAAGGTCCTTGGGACCCCCCGTGGCAGCCTGACGCCCGACTTCATGGTGATCACGAGACCCTGGGTGGCGGTCTCCTCGCCCGGCCGCGGGGGGATCTCCACGTTGCGTTTCGTCCGGTTCCAGACCCGACGTCCACCGTCCCGGTACGCGGTGATGCGCAGGTGCTCGGTGGTGCCGTCTTGGACCACCTTCTGAGGCATGTCCACCACCGACGCCAGCGCGGTGGTGCTGGGATAGAATTTCGCCACCTGAGGGAGCGCGCCCATGCGGAGCTGCAGGGCGAGCTGGGGGTCGACGTTCTCCCACCGCTCCCACTGAGACACCCGGGGTCTGTTGCTCGGATGCGGCGACGAGGCGCGCATGTCGAGCGGAGATCGGTCCCCAGAGGCGGGCGGCTTCTTCGTGGGGCTGGGTTTCGCCCGTGACGCCGGTCTGGACGACGGCTTCGGCTTGGCTTTCGGTTTCGGCTCCGCCTTGCGTGTCAAAGTACGCGAGTGCTGCTTTGTCTTGCGGGGTTCGGGCGGCCGTTGCTTCGAACTTTGAAGCGTGGGAGGCGCCGGATGGAGCCGGTCTGATCGGCGCGCGTCCCGGTGCATGGCCAGCGCACCCTGCTGTGGATTTTCTTCGTTGGCCGGCTGCGTCGTGGTGCCGGCCGGGCCGTCCTCGGTGTCCAGGGTGAGCTCCACGTAGGTGACCTGCTGGCTCGGTGCCGGTGGGTCGCGGTGGCAGGAACGGGTGAGGAGCCCGAAGTAGAGCAGCGCGAAGGCGTGGGCCAGCACCGAAAACACGGCCCACAGTCCCAACCTCTGCGCTTGCCGCCGCAGCTGCTTTCGGGACGCGGGCCGCGGAAGCACGGACAGGAATTCTGGATGTTCCTGGTTTCGTTGGGGTTGGTTCGCCATTATTGTTCGCTGTCAGCGCTCACGCTCAGCGCTCTGTTCCATGCAACACGGGTGCCACCGCACTGGAACGAGATTCCAAGGCCTTGGCCAATCCTTGGCCTCTGGCGTGGTGAACCAGTGGTTACACCAATGGACTCCCGTTCACAGCGTTTCGTTGCCTTGTGGTAATATTTCTGCACGCCCAGCCATGACCGACGCACAAGCCGACACAGTGAAACGGGGCAGCTCTCCCCGGCGATTCGTCCGGTGGATTGCGTTCGTCGTGGGAGTGGTGTTTCTGGGTCTGGTCGCTGTGGTCGTTGGACGCACGCTGCGCTTCAAGTCGAGGCAGCTTCGGGTGGACCCGGTCAGGCACGTGACGCTGGACCCCAAGGCGGTCGTGGCGCGGCTGTCCACAGCGATTCGATTTCGTACCGTCTCCCATCCGGATCCGGCCCAGGTGAATGGCGAGCCCTTCGAGGGGCTGATCCGGCATCTGGAGACTTCCTTTCCGCGGGTGCACAGGGCGCTGCGGCGAGAGCGAGTGGGGGAGCACGGCTTGCTGTTCACCTGGCGCGGCAGCGACCCTTCCCAGCGGCCCGTGCTCTGGGTCGCGCACCTCGACGTGGTGCCCGTGGAGGCGAAAGGTTCCCGGCAATGGACGCACCCACCCTTTGGCGGCGCGGTGGTCGACGGCTTCGTGTGGGGCCGCGGAACCATGGACGACAAGGCGCAGACCCTGGCGATGCTCGAGGCACTCGAACACCTGCTCGGTCGCGGATTCCAGCCGCGGCGAACGCTGCTGCTCGCCGTCGGCGCCGACGAGGAGGTGGGGGGGATCCGAGGGGCGAAGCGGATCGCTGCGCTGCTGAAGCGACGAGGCGTGCGGCCTATTTTTGCCCTCGACGAGGGATTGGTGATCACCCGCGGCATGGTCCCCGGAGTCCGGGCGCCCGTGGCGCTGATCGGCGTCGCGGAGAAGGGATACCTCACCCTCGAGCTGACCGTGAGGGGGCAGGGGGGCCACTCCTCCATGCCGCCGAAGCAGACCGCGGTGGGGATCCTCGCCGCGGCAGTTACGCGACTGGAGGACAACCCCATGCCCGCGCGGCTCACCGGCGCGGTGCGGCTGACCTTTGAGCACGTGGGCCCGGAGATGTCTTTTTGGAAGCGCCTGGCCTTTGCCAACCTGTGGCTCTTCGGGGCTCTGGTGGAGAAGCAGCTCGCGGCCAAGCCCTCCACCAACGCCCTGCTGCGAACCACCCTGGCCCCCACGGTGATCCAGGGCTCGGTCAAGGAGAACGTGCTGGCCCAGCGGGCGCGGGCGCTGGTCAACGCCCGGATCCACCCGCAGGATTCGGTGGCGGCGGTGCTGGCCCACGCCCGGCAGGTGATCCGCGATCCGCGGGTGCGGGTGTCCACCGGGCCGGAGCCGCCCAGCGAGCCCACGCCGGCTTCGCGGGTTGACTCCGTGGGGTATCGCGCCTTGGCCCGAACCATCCGACAGGTGTTTCCCGGGACCCTGGTGGCGCCCGGCCTGATGATCGCCATGACCGACGTTCGGCACTATCGGTCGCTCTGCGATGACCTGTATCGGTTCCAGCCGCTCCGGATCACGGACGCCGACCGCGCCCGGTTCCACGGCGTGGACGAGCGCGTGAGCGTGAAGAGCTACCTCGAGATGATCAACTTCTACGTCCAACTGGCCAGGAACGCGAACCAGTGAGCCGGCGTAGATGGACGCACCGCGCGCCCGGAACCTGGCGGATTCCTACGGCGCGGACAGCGCGGGGTAGCTGGCGGGGTTGGGCGGAGTGGCGTTGGGCTGCCCGGTGAGGTCGTCGACGCTGAAGCCCACGAACTGGAGCACGGTGACCGGGAACTCTCCCACGGCCACGTACATCAAGCCGCGCGCGGGGACGAACACCACCGACTGCATGGCGCCGTTGTTGGCGAGGGTGTCGCCGCCGTCGATGAGGAAGGGGTCCACCCACTCCTGGGTCGACGGGTTGTACGAGTCCCGCAGGATTGAGATCGCGCCCGGCACGTCCAGGGAGCCGTAGAGGCTCTCCGCCTCGCCCGGCTCGAGGAGCTGTCGGAGTCGCTCGAATCGATTCCAGCTCGACGTGCCCTCGGGCTCGGGCTCCTGGGTGGCCTCCATGTCCGGGTGCACGAAGTGGTTGGTGGCATACACCAGGCCGTCGCCTGACAGCGTGCGGACCTGGAAGCTGTAGGCGGTCATCTCGAAGGCCGCCGCCTTGCCGCCCGGGCCGTCGCTCACCACCAGGGTTTCCGCGGGCGCGTGGTCCTGCGCTCGGAGGAAGGCCTCCGCCTCTTCGAAGCTCGTGGTCGACCGCAGGATCTCCCGCACCATCTGCACGTGGCTTCGGCCCTCGCGTTTCAGCTCCGTCTCCAGCGGCGCGCTGATCTCGTTGGAGGCCACGGCGATGCCCATCAGGTTCATGCCCGTGTAGGGGCTCATGTTGGCCGGGAAGCCCACGCTCACCCACGGGATGCCGGCTGCGGGTTCGCGCACGAAGATCACGGGGTTCTGCTCGATGAACTCCACCTCCCACCAGTCCAGGTTGCGGCCGTGGATCAGCTCGCCGTCCGTGGTGGCGCTGCCGTTGGCCACGAACTGGCTGCAGCCGAGCCCATCCATCTTGAGGATCTCGACCACCACGTCTCCGTAGTTCAGGACCAGGCACTCCTCCAGGGTCCAGACGCCGTCCATGCCGTCCGCCAGGCCGCGGCACTCCTCCAGGGTGGACTCGTAGGAGTGCTCCGCCGCCGTGACGTCCAGACCCAGGTTGTCCGCATACCCGAGCATGGTGGAGAACATGAAGTCGTCGTCCACGAAGGCCCGGCCCGCGACCAGCTCGTCGTGGAGCAGCTCCGCGTGCTGCAGCCCCATCTCGTAGGGTGTTCCCCGCAGCCACACCACCTTGATATGACCCTGCTGCCGCACCTCACCCGAGGGCGGGTCGTCCTCTGAGCAGGCCGCCGACGGGAACAGGGTGGCCAGTAGGAGGAGGTGTGAAAGAATGACTCTCGTGACTCGAATGGGCTCCAAACGCACTGCGGATCCTCCTATCGCGGTGAGGCCCGTGGGGCCGGGCGAGAGTCATCATAGCATGAACCCTTCCCCTACCGCGGGGCGACTGGTGCTGTCCCCGCGCTGTGCTATGCTCTCGCCGGTGCACGGTAAGAAAAGGTCGCGAACGGACAGCGGTGGGCTGTCCCAGGAGTCCCTCATGGTACGCTCAGCTCGTCTTCGCTCCCTGGCCGGGGCACTCTGTGGGGCGCTCTTCCTGTTCGCTTGGGCCACGCCCGGAACGGCCGCCCCCGGGAGCCGTACGATCACCGTGAAGACCGCCGACGAGCTCCTCCTGGCCATCGGCTCCAACCGCACGATTCGCGTGCAGTCCGGTCACTATCGGTTGGACCTCGTCTCCCAGCGGACCCATGCGCACGTGTTCTGGACCCGGGTGTTCGACGGCCACCAGGTCAATGTGCGCAACGTGAAGAACCTGAAGCTCATCGGGGTCGGAACGAAGCCGCCGGTCCTGGAGGTCGCCCCCCGCTACGCCTGGGTGCTGCGGTTCGTCAAGTCCCAGAACGTCGCGCTCGAGAACCTCGTATTGGGCCACACCCGGAGTGGTTTCTGCGTCGGGGGTGTGGTCGCCTTCGAGCGGTCCAAGAACGTGAAGGTCGCCCGGAGCGAGCTCTACGGCTCGGGCACCATCGGCGTCTCCCTGAAGCAGGTGGCCGGCTTCCTCATGGACCGCTCCACCATTCGGGACTGCACCTACGGCATCCTCGAGATCTCGCGGTCCAAGAACGTGCGCTTCCAGCGCTCCGAGTTCCGGAACAACCGGGAGTACGATCTCATCGAGATCAAGCGCACCCGGAACGTGCGCTTCGACCAGTGCACGATGACCTACAACCGCACGAATATCGGCGGCGGCTACGCCCTGTTCAAGCTGGACAAGCGCTCCAGCGTCATTGTCAACGGCGGCACCTATGCCCATAACTCCCTCGACGCCTTCACCAACGCGCCCAAGCGCCTCCGCGTCATCGGCTCCGCGGCGCTGAAGCGGCACGTGAATCAGCAGCTCCAACGCGCCGATCCCCGCTTCAACATGATCTACCGCGTGATCCGGTACCGCACGTGGATCGTCACGGGCAGCCAGGCGGGCATCGTGTTCTGGGATCCCAAGACCCAGAAGGTCGTCTACCGCAAGAAGGCGTTTATCTCGGCGAGCTTCCTGGTGCAGGGGAAGTACCTCTGGGCCGGCACCTACCGCAACGTCTTCCGCTTCGACGGCACCAAGCTCAAGCAGGTCCGGCACTCGAGTAAGGTGCGGGGCTTCACGGTCTTTGGCGGCCCCGGCGGCAGCGTCCTGGTGCGCCAGCGGAAGAACTACTGGGAATACGATGCCAAGCAGGACGCCTTGGTGAAAGTCGCTCCTGCCTGGGCGCCCTACTATTCGTCCCACGCCGTGCTCTTCCAGCGGAACGGCGCTGTCTGGACCCTCAACTTTCTCTCCTTCATCGAGCGGAGCTTGGGGGGCGCCCGGACGATGTTCCGCCGCCGCAGCGCCACCTACGCCGGCGGCGATCCCCGGTCTTTCTATCAGGACCCCACGGGCAGGCTCTGGGTCATCGATTTCAACAGCGGCTTCTTCCGTTACAACGCCAGCTCCGGTGGCTTCGACTGGGACTCCACGGTGACCAACAAGGGCTCCGCCATGGCCGTGGACACTCGCCGCAGGCGCGCCTGGTTCCTCCACTACACCGACGGCCTCTACCTCAAGCGCCCCTCCAAGCCGGTCCAGTTCATCAACTTGGCCCACCTCCGCTACCTGCGCGGCCTCTACCTCGACAAAAACGGCGATGTCTGGGTCGGCGGCTGGAACCGCCTCCTCCGCATCTACAGGTCCGGCTCCTCCTGGCTCCAGCAGAGCTTTGTCGTGCGCTGAGGGGGGCCTGTTTCGCTACCAGAACTTCGCTGGGATGCGGATCCCCACGGTGAGCACGTCGGCGGAGCGGCAGTTCTTGCCCGGGATGAGCGACAGGCTCCGATATCGGAAGTAGACCTGTAGGGGCGCGCCCACCCGGAGCAGGCTGGCGATGAGCGTGAAGGTGAGGGTGTTCTTGTAGCCGGGGCGCCAGATCTTCTCGTTGGACCAGTCCCAGAGGGTTGACTCGGAGGTGTAGTCGGTCTGTCCGATGTAGGTGAAGCTGTACGTGAAGCGGAACGCCAGGATCCCCGGGAGATTCTTGGCTCTCTCGGCGCTCTTGGAGATCCAGTTCTTCTTGGCCGGTCCCTTGTAGATGACGAAGTGGGCGCCGAGGGAGGCGCCCATGAAGTCACCGGGGTCGATCTTGTAGGTCGGGCCGGCGTAGGGCTCGTATCGCAGCAGCAGCGGGTTCACCGTCCCCCGGGGCGTGTCGAAGGTGTGCGGGAGCATCACCTGGTAAAACAGGTCGAGGCCGATGGTGATCCGCTTGTCGATGCTGAGGAATGTCTTGTCGATGCTGAGGTGAAAGCCGAGGTCGCCCTGGAAGTGGAGCTCCCAGGAGGTGGTGCCGCCGGCCACCAGCAGCTCCGGGTCCTTCTTCTTGCCTGTGGGGGCCGCGTAGTAGGCGGTCAGTGAGAGGCCGAGGCCCAGCTTCTTGAGCTTGGAGATGTGGTCGGAGAAGCGATACCGGGCCCCGAATACGATGTCCGAAAGCACGCCCTTGTTGCCCTCCCATTTGCCTGGCTTGGGCTGGCCCATGGACTCGGCCCACTGCCAGAAGTCGTCGGCGCTGTAGCGGCGGCCCAGGGGCCACTGGTAGTCCCCTTCGATCCACTGCAGGTCCGGGTTCACCGACGTCCGGAGCACGATGGGGATGCCGACGGCCAGGCTGAGGTAGTCGGTGATGCCGTACCGGAGCTGGAGGATCAGGATGTCGTAGGTGGCCAGGCCCTTCGGCACGATGGTTCCCTGCAGCCCGCCGCCCGGGTCGTACCGGTCCACCCGGTCGATGAGCTCGATCTTCTTGCCGTTGTTGTCGTAAGCGTTCCGGAGCCGCGAGTAGCCGTAGGCCACGTCGAGCATGAAGGTGTTCTTGGGCAGGGTCTCGGTGAACTGGGCCGACGCGGGCGCGACGGGCAGCAGCGAGAGCCCCAACAGGATCACGGAGGCGAGGGTGCGCTTCATTGCGCGCTCCCGTCGAACATCGCCCCGATGTCCACGGTGACCCAGGGACCCGACGTGGCCGGGACCTGGCCCATGGCAAAGTGCAGCAGGCCCCGCTCCGGCTCGTAGACCGTGGCGTTCATGGAGTCGCGTTGGTCCACGAGCTCGTCCAGGCCGATGATCTCCTGCATGGCGGCCGTATCGATCTGCCCGTACCGCTGCTCGATGGCGTCTCCCATGAGGTAGAAAGTGCGCAGCGACTTGAAGAAGAACGAGGTCCAGAAGCGCTGCGACTGGATGTGGAAGGTCAGGAGCTGGTAGTCGATGTCGTTGTAATAGTGCTGGTAGTGGCTGGCCGTGCGCAGATCGTCGGGACCGACGCTGGCCAGCATCTGCCCGTGCTCGTCATAGTTCGAGGCGTCCGAGGTGTCCGGCGTGTAGCTGTAGAAGCCGATGTTCGTGGCGTCGTCCAGCACGTTGGCGTGCATCTCCACCGCGGTCAGGCTGCGGTTCCGGTCTGCAAACAGGAAGTTCCAGCCGTAGGTGGGCGGCTTGTCCCGGAGCCACTCGACCGCCTCCTCCACGGTGGCGGCGTTCTTCAGCATCTCCCGGCCCATGATGCCCACCGGGATGCCCTCGGTCTTGATCTGGGCGTAGAACAGCAGGCTCATGAACTCCCGGGCGATGGGGTTGTTGAGGGTGTCGGACATGTTCACCGAGAAGGCGAGCCCCTCGCTGTTCATGCCCGAGAAGCCGAAGATCAGGCCGGTCCAGCCCACGGTGGCATGGGAAAAGCCTTCGTCCGTGTGGTGGACGAAGACCACGGTGTGCTTGTGCGAGGTGTTGGCGTCGAGCAGGGAGAAGTGGTGGGCCAGGCGGACCTCGCCGTCCGCGGTGGCCGTGTCGCGCACGGCAAAGGACGACGAGGGCGGCTGGAAGCGCCCGTCGTCGTACCCCAGGTTCCGGACCTCGAACCGCTCCCGGCCGTCGCCGGCCGTGGTGAAGGTGATGCGCATGTCCCGCATCATCCGGGCGTGGGCCGGGGGGGGATCGGTGACCCAGGTGTTGTCTCCGGCGGCGATGTTGATGGTGTACTCCGCCGCCGGCTCGAACCCGCTCTCCATGTGGAACGCCACGTCCATCATGTCGGTGGGGTCCCCGGTCACCGTGGTGGTGACCTCCTCGTCGGCGTCATGGTACACATCCAGGTTGAGCTGGAACCGGACGAGCTCGGGATTCACGCCCTCGGTGTCCTGGAGTCGGATCGTGATCGTCGCGTCCGGGGGCACCTCCACCATGGAGGCGTAGCGGGTCGGATCATAGGGCTCCAGGAACCCTTCACCCGGCTGGTCCACCACGCCGTCCCCGTCGTTGTCGATGCCGTCGGTGGAGAGATCTCCGAAGTCCACGGACAGCACCTGCGGGGCCTGGATCGCGCGGATGAAAAACACCATGGCCCGGAAGGCCACCATGGAGTCGAACAGCGTGTTGATGAGCAGGATGTCGTCGTACTCGAGCCCGGCGCCGTCGGCGACGCCGTGCATCTCATCGATGTACTCCTGCGGAATGAACGGCTCGATGGCCTGGCCGCTCTCCAGCAGCATGCGGTACGAGAACTGCCCGTCCTGGTACCGGTCCTCCTGGTAGGTTAGCAGGAACTCCGCGATGTCCGGCTGCTCCCGGTTCAGATACGGCAGCAGCGAGTTGGTCAGCATCATCGTGTAGAAGGAGCGGATCTTGTTGGCGAAGTGCTGCCCGTGCTGATAGCCGCGCTCATAGGGCGTGCCGTGCAGCTCCACGACTTCGTAGTAGGGCGGCTGCGTCGTCGCCTCACACCTGGAAAGAAGCGGCGAGACCGCGATTACCAGCGCCAGGGCTGGTGCGCTGGAACACCATCCGCGCCGCCCGCGCCCGCGATTCCTAGATGATGCGGCTGTTGTAGAAATCCTGCGTTTCTTCATGGGTCGATTCGACTATACCAGATTCAAACCCCAGCCGAAACAGGCCCTTTTGTCGGGCAGTTGGGGTGTGAGCCGACACTCATTTCGCCTCTGCCGGGGAACCTTTTTGGCTGTTTGCGCGTAATAGAACGTACGGCAGGAGGCCAATGGCGATCCAGAGCGCGCTGCAGTTCGGCAACCCGAGCGTGTTGAATACCCCGCTGCCGCTGGTTCGGCGGACCCCCCGGGAGTTCGCCTGCCTGGCGGTGGGGTTCTGGGTGATGTTCTCCGAGCTGAACGAGCCGTCCTCGGGGAACCTGTTTTATCTCAACCTGGCCATGGCCGTCGGGGGCACGGTGATCTTCGCGTCGCGGTTCTTTCTGTCCAGGATCGCCGGGGTCGCGGCGGGCTGCGCTGCCGGGGCCCAGTGGTGGATCGCCCGGGAGCACGCCTGGCAGAACGCGCTCCACTCCAACTGGCGTGCCTACGCCTGCATCGCCGTGGTGCTGGTGCTCGCCTCGGGGGATCTGGTCCAGCGCTTCGACCGGGGCCGGGCCCACGGCTGGTGGCCGAACACCTGGCGTCATCTGGACCGGTTCGACCTCGCCGCGGTTCGCTGGAGCCTATACCTACTGTTCATGTGCTCGGCGCTGATCCACAAGGGCTACGCAAACTACGCGGGGGCCTCCCTCGAGGAGCAGGTTTCCTGGGTGCCGATGCACACCGCGGGCCTGGTGGTGCTCTGCGCGATGCTCGCCTTTGGCCGCCGCACCGCCCTGCTGGTGCTGCCGCTGCTCAGTCTGTACACGCTCTTCCACATGATCCCCGACGGGACCATCCCCGGAACCACGCTGTTCGCCCCGCCGAAGATCTTCGCGCACATGGCCCACGTCGGGCAGTCGGCCCTCGTCATCGCCGCCGTGGCTACGGGGCTCTCCCTCTACGTGGCTGTTCGTTTTGTGCGAGGGCGGCTCCAATTCGAGCCGTAGCCGGTTCGGTCGTTACTTCTTGGCGAGGATCCTGAATCCCTTGACCATCTTTTCCGCCTCGGGCGCGAGGGCTTTGTAGCGCTCTGTGCTGCCCGAGAAGGTAATCATGAACATCCGGGAGCCCACCGGGAAGGCGGTGTCGGTGGTGGTGATCGGCCCCACGGCCTTGTGTTTGGCAGTGATGGTCATGGTGTAGCCCTTGTGACCGGCGACCTCGACGACCTTCTCGGCGGTGATCTTCACGTCGGTGAACATCCGCTTGTAGTTCTTGAGGTAGGTGGAGTGGAAGACCTTCTTCAGGTCGGTGCCGTCTTTTTCGGGCGAGAAGTCGTAGCCTTTGACCATCACGAAGAAGAGCTTGCCGGGGGCCTTGGGCTTGCACTTGATCAGCGCAGAGCGCTGGCGGGGCACCGACTGGCTCTTGCAGTGCCATTGGTCCCCGGGATCCGGCAGGGAGAAGGTCTTGAAGGCGCCCACCAGGATCTTGGCCCCGGCCTTGCCGGCCGTCGGCGCCGCGCCCATGTCTGCGCCCATGTCCGCGGGCTTCGTGTCCGCGGGCTTCATGTCCGCGGGCTTCGTGTCCGCAGGTTTCATGTCCGCGGGCTTCATGTCCGCGGGCTTCTCATCCGGTGCCGTGGTGTCCATGGGGTCGGCCTTCATGGCCGCCGGATCGTCTTTGGCCTTGTCCTTGGGTTTCTTCTTACAGGCTCCCAACGCCATGGTCATCGCGAGTGCAACGCAGCTTGCCAACAGAATGGTTCGCATGTTCCGGCCTTTCTTTTCGGTCGTTGAAGGAATGCGGTTCGAGAGATTCGGTGGTCAGAGCACCGGCGTGGAGCACACGCCGATCTCCATGATCAGGTAGACGAGCACCCACTCCTGGGCCACCAGGCCGGAGATCTGCTGCTGCCCTCCGGTGCTGCCCACGGTGTGGTAGGTGGAGAACAGGACCTTTCCCGGCCCATAGGGGAAGGTGACAGTCAAAGGCAGGGTCTGGCTCGGGTTCAAGATGAAGTTGCCCTCCACCCACACGTGGGGCGGCTCGGGATCCCCCGCGATGGGCTCGTACTCCTCGTACATGGACTCGATCCACACGAAGTTCTCCATGAAGTCGATGGACTGGCTGTTGAAGCCCACGGCGTCGAGCCACGCGGCCAGGTTCGGGTCCAAGGCTCTCCCGTTGGAGGTCCATCCGCTCATGGTTTGGGAATGGGCCCAGGCCTCCTCGTCGGCCGCGTTGAGCGTCGCGTCGTCGCCGCACATGTCGAGGTACTCGGGCAGGGCCTGCTCGAACACGTCGTACATCATGTCCGTGGAGTAGATCTTGCCGCCGGCGTTCAGGAACGCCCGGATGTTGTCCAGCACCGCCGGATCCGAAAGGGGCCCGGTGGGATCGTTGAGCTGCTCCCCGAATCCGGCGATGGTGCAGGGGAAGAAGATGATGTGATACTCCAACATGCGGCTCAGGCTGTTGAGCAGGGAGGTGTTCGGCTCGTAGGGTGAGACGTTGTAGATGTCGAACTCCTCGCTCCCCATCTGCAGGTCCCCCCAGGTATCCACCTGGGCCATGCCCAGCGTGGCCAGGGCTTTCTCGATCTTGTCGCCGTTGGAGAGCGCCCAGACCAGCGCGATGTTCGGGATCGTGTCCCCCGCGCTGTTCATGTTGTTGGGCAGGGTGGTGAGGTCGGCGGGCAGCTCGAAGGGGCCCTGCGCGGGCACGAGCACGTCCCGCACCCGGCGGAACTGTCCCTTCTGCACCACCAGCCGGTAGGCGCCCGGGGCCACGCCGACGGCGAAGGTGCCGTCCGGGCTGCTCAGCACGTGGGCGCCGATGGGCTCGGTGCAGCTCTCCGGGTAGGCGCCGTCCGGAATGGGCGGCGGCTCCGAGGTGCTGAAGTGCACGAGCGCCCCGGAGATGCCCACGAGCTGTCCCGGGCTCCACACCTTCCCGGTCACCGCCGTCCCGGGCAGGGATCCATCCGGGTTCACTCCGGTGCAGTAGCACTGGGTACCCACGCAGCCCCCGCCGCCGTAGCCCTGGGTTTGGCAGCTCGCGTAGCACTGGGATTCCACGCAGGGACCGGTGGAGCTGTCCTGTTGGACCGGCTCGGCCGGGCCGCAAGAGGCGCCCGCCAGGAGCAGGCACGCGATCAGCGCGAGAAGCGGATATCGGTGTGTCATAACGATCCCCTATTCCCAGATTGGGCCAGACCTGATCGTATCGCCCCGGCGAGTCCCGGGTCAAGCACCGATTCCCGCCGGGTGCCGATGGTTGACAAAGGCGGTGGATCCCCTTGAGATGGCGGGCATGCCTTACTCCTCCCATTACCTCCCCATGCGCGACGGGGTGCGGATCGCTGTGGACTGCTACGTGCCCGACTGGATCGGGCCGACGCAGCGGGTGCCGACCATCGTGAAGCTGACGCGGTACCACCGGTCCATGGAGCTGCGCTGGCCCTTTCGGCTGGCGACCGGCGGGCTGCCGCTGGACCACACGGGGCTGTACGCGAAGCGGAGGCAGCGCTTTCTGGACCGGGGGTACGCGTGGCTCGACGTGGACGCGCGGGGGTCGGGGGCGTCCTTCGGCAAGCGGCTCTGTCCGTGGTCGCCGGACGAGGTGCGGGACGGGGCGGAGCTGGTGGACTGGATCACGCGGCAGCCGTGGTCCAACGGGTTGGTGGGGGCAACGGGGAACAGCTACGACGGCACGGCGGCGGAGTTCCTGCTGGTGAATCGACATCCGGCCGTGCGGGCCGTGGCCATCCGGTTCGCCTGCTTCGACGCGTACACGGACGTGGCCTATCCGGGGGGGATCCACCTGGACTGGTTCACCGAGGCGTGGCGGACCATGAACGACGCGCTCGATCGGAACGCGCCGTGGGAGCTCGTGGGCCGGTGGGCGAAGCTGTTCATCACCGGGGCACACCCGGTGGCAGGGGATCACGACCGGTCCACGCGGGCGGCGGCGATCCGCGCGCACCGTGACAACTACAACGTGCACGCCGGGGCGCTGGAGATGGAGTTCCGGGACGACGTGACGTCCACGGACCCCTTCCACGGGGAGGGCGTGGGGCTGTCTGCTTTGGCGGGTGAGGTGACCGATCCGGCGGGCAGCGTGGGGCTGTTCAGCCCCCACAACTACGCGGCTGAGCTCCGCGCCTCCGGCGCCGCGATCTACAACATCAGCGGCTGGATGGACGGCGGCTACCAGCACGCCGCGATCAAGCGCTTCCTGACCGTGCGGAACCCGGGGAGCCGGCTTTTGCTGGGCCCCTGGAACCACGCCGGGCGATTTCACTGCTCCCCCTTCGGCTGGCCCCGCGCGACCACCTTCGATCACGACGGGGAGCTGCTGCGGTTCTTCGATCTGCACCTGCGGGGCGTGGACACGGGGATGGGGTCGGAAAAACCCGTGCGGTACTATACCCTGGGCGAGGAGCGGTGGAAGGAGGCGGACACCTGGCCGCCTCCCGGTGGGGCGCCGCTGCGGCTCTTTCTGGCGGCCGGCGGACGGCTCTCGCGGGAGGCGCCGGCCGAGGCGGCGGGATTCGACGCGCACCGGCCGGATCCCACGGCTCGAACCGGGGAAACGACGCGCTGGAAGAGCCTGGTCAGCGGCTTCGGTCCGGTGTGGTATCCGGACCGGGCGGTCCAGGACGAGAAGCTGCTGACGTACACCTCGGATCCGCTCCCGGCGGACCTGGAGGTGACCGGACACCCGGTGGTGACGCTGCACGTGAGCGCCACGGCGTCGGATACGCGGTTCGTGGTGTATCTCGAGGACGTGGATCCCATGGGCCGAGTGGGCTACGTGACCGAGGGGATGCTGCGGGCGCTGAATCGACGGATCAGCGACGCCGAGCCGCCTTATGTGCACGTGGTGCCCTATCGGACGTTCAAGCGCGGCGACGCGCTGCCCCTGGAGCCGGGCGAGGTCGCCGACATCGTGTTCGATCTGCTCCCGACGTCCTATCTGTTCCGGAGGGGCCACTCCGTTCGCATCGCCGTGGCCTGCGCGGACACAAGCCACTTCAGCAGCCCTCCGGGCGGCCTCCCCACCGTGCGCGTCCACCGGGAACCTGCCCACCCGTCTCACATCACCCTGCCGAGCGCGGTTTGATCTATACTTTGCGGGCCCGAAACGCGGGCTGCGGAGCGGACCATGAGCGACAGCGAGATCAAGATTGAACGGAACCCGAGCGAGGAGCGACTCCGGGAGCTGGGCGTGACCGGCTGGTCCGTCTGGACCAAGGAGGAGTCCGAGTTTCCCTGGTCCTACGGCGCCGACGAGACGTGCTACTTCCTGGAAGGGGAGGTGGTGGTGACCCCGGAGGGCGGTGAGCCGGTCACCGTGGGCACGGGCGACCTGGTGACGTTCCCGCGCGGAATGTCCTGCACCTGGGAGGTGCGCCGGGGTGTGCGCAAGCACTATCGAATGGGCTGATGAAGGACTCCACGAAACGGCCGCACCTGCTGCGGGCAGACAACTTCACGCCGCCCACGCGCACCCCCTGGGGCGGGCGGAAGATCCTCGGGCGGTACAAGTCCGGGCTGGCGCTGTCGGTGGATGAGCCGGTGGTGGGGGAGGCGTGGGAGGTGTCGGTGGAGCCGGACTTTCCCAGCCGGTTTCAGGAGACCGATCAGACCCTGGCCGACGCCATCGCCGAGGCGCCGGAGGCGTGGCTCGGAGAGGCGGTGGCGGCCCGGCACGGGGGACAGACGCCGCTGCTCGTGAAACTGCTCGATTCGGCGGACAACCTCTCGGTGCAGGTGCACCCTGTCGACGGTGATCCCTCCCTGGCCGCGGACGAAAGCGGGAAGCCCGAGTCCTGGCTGGTGCTGGAGGCGGACGCCGGCGCCGGGCTCTACCTCGGTTTTCGCGACGGCGTGAGGCGCGAGGACGTGGAGCGGTGCATCGAGCGGCAGGAGGCGCTGGACCGGCTGCTCAACTTCGTGCCGGTGTTGCCGGGTGACGTGTTCGTGATCCAGGCGGGGTCTGCGCACGCCATCGGCCGGGGAGTGACACTGGTGGAGCCGCAGTTCGTGGCGCCGGGGCGCCGCGGCGTCACCTATCGATACTGGGACTGGAATCGACGGTACGACGAGCACGGAACCTTGGATCCGGCGGGACAGCCCCGCGCGCTGCACCTGGCGCGTTCGCTGGAGGTGACCGACTGGGCGGGTCCGCGGGGAGACGCTTTCGTGGCCGCGTGTCGGCCCGAGCGCCGAGTGCTCACCGGCGGTCCGGTGGCGCGCCGGTTGCTCGTGGACTGGGAGTGGTTCGTGGTCGAGGAGTGGGCGGGCAGCGGAGCGCTGCACGTGGCGGCGCCGGGCACGATGCTGGCGATCACCTGCGTCGGAGGGAGCGCCGCGGTCGCGACGGCCGGGGGGGCGGTGGACGTGCGCCGCGGCCAGAGCTGCGTGGTGCCGGCCGCGGCGGGAGACTTGGAGCTTCAGGCCGAGGCCGGCCGGCTGATCGCGACGAGATCAGTCTCGTGAGCCGCATACCGGACCTAGCGAGACGAGCATCGCGACCCGAGGTGCGCGGTTCACTCCTCTAGCGCCTGCCCCAAAGCGGCGGTCAGCTCCGACATCTGGAAGGGCTTGGCGAGCACGGCGCGGAAGCCGTACTGTCGGTATCGGGCCATGACGTCGTCGTTGGAGTAGCCGCTCGCGACGATGGCGCTGACGTTCGGGTCGAGCTCAAGGAGCCGGCGCATCGTCTCTTTTCCACCCATGCCGCCGTCGATGACGAGATCCATGATCACGGCGTCGAAGGGCCGGTCCGTGGTGAGGGCCTGCTCGTACAGGGCGATGGCTTCCTGCCCATGCTCGGCAACGGTCACGGCGAAACCGATCCGCTCCAGCATGCGGCGCGCCACGGTCCGCACCGCCGCCTCGTCGTCCATCACGAGGACTCGTCGCCCGGCCGCGTCGATGGGCGTCGTGCGGCGCTGGTACTCCTCGGTGATGGACCGGATCGCCGGGAGGTAGATCTCGAAGCGGATGCCCGTCTCCGGGGAGGACGCGGCCGTGATGGTGCCGCCGTGGCGCTGAAGGATCTTGAAGGAGGTGGCGAGCTCGAGCCCGGTGCCCTGGGACGGGGGGCAGGCGTAGGGCTCGAAGATGCGATCAACCTCCTCTTGGGTGAGTCCAGGGCCGCCTTGCTCGAGGGTGAGCCTGAGGTATCGCCGATCGTTCAGGGTTGGCAGCGGGCGCTTGGGGCCGCAGTTCTTCGCGCTTACGCCAACCGGTGTGTCGTCCTCGGCCCTCAGGGCCAGGTACCGCAGGAGGTATGCCAGGGCGAGGCCGATCTGCTCCTGATCCACCTCCACCATCCACAGCCCCTTGGGAAAGGCGCGAGGGGGCGGGGGATCGCGCTGCGGGGTCAGCAGCTCGGTGGCGGTTTCGAAGACCTGCTTGAGGGGCGTGACCGCCAGGATGGGGGCGCCCCCGTGCGCAAAGGTGAGCAGCTGGCTGGTCAGCCTCCGGGCTTTCAGGGTCGCCCGCTCGCCGTCGGCCAGGAACTTCGCGATCCGGCTGTCGGCCTCGGCGCTCATCCGCGCGAGGTTGATGTTACCGAGGATGGAGGTCAGGATGTTGTTGAAGTCGTGCGCGATGCCGCCGGCCAGCAGCCCGATGGACTCGAGCTTGCGCGCCTTGAGCAGCTCCTCCTCGATGTGCTTCCGGTCGGTGATGTCCGTCAGCACGCCGAAGATGCGTGTGTCTGCTCCCACGCCCACGATGCGGCCCGACGCAGAGATGTTGAGCCAGTGGCCGTCCGCGTGCTTGGCCCGGTATTCGTAGGAGAAGATGCCCTGCTCGCCCAGCGCCTTTCCGAGGGCGTCGATGCAGGTCTGTAGGTCGTCTGGGTGAACGTAACCGAAGCCGTCCGTTCCGACGGCATCCTCGGGCAGAATCCCGAAAATGTCAGCGACTTGCGGGCTGCAGTAGGTGAACCTGCCCGAGGCGTCCGCCTCTACCACCGCGCTCGACAGGTTTCCGATGATCCCCAGCAGCCGCTCGGTCCCGGTTTCCAGGGCCCGGATCGTCGTGTCCGAGTCTGCGGCCTTCCGCTCCAGCCGTTGGACCTTCTGCCGGAGCTCGCTCAGCTCTTTGGTGAGCTCTTGCCGAGGGCTGTCGTTCTCTTGCATGCTCGCTGCATCTCAGCCCCGCTCCCCATCGCCGCCGACCTGCACCAACCAGGGCCTGGCTGCTTTGGACGCGATCCCAACTCTGCGGCTGGGCCTTGGAATTGCCCATACGACCGCTGCTGCAATCAGCATCACCGTTTCCAATCGTGCGCGTTGAGCATGGGGTAACAGCCCCGGGTTCGTCAAGTCTTTGCGGCGACAGTCTTCGGGGCGACAGTCTTCGGGGAGACCGAATCGAAGGAACAGCGTAGGGTCGGTTCGGTGTGCTATTGTCGCAACCACTTCGGGTGGTCTGATGGCAGGTGGGCGGAACGGCTTCGGAGTATGGTAATCGTGCGGTGCCGGCGCTCGATCAAATACCCGCACTTCGGCGGTTTCCAGCCGCACGTCGTGCTCGGATGCGTGTTCGTCCTCGCGGTCAGCGCGCTCCTGGGCGCCGCGCGCCGCGCCACTGCGGCGCCCTCGCGGGCCCAACCCCAACCTCAACCCCAACCCAAATCTCAACCCCAATCTCAACCCCGCCACCGTCCCCGGGTCCGCTACCCCAAGCTGCTCAAGTTCGTTCCGGCGCCCTATCCGGAGAAGGCCCGCCGGTCCGGGCTCGAAGGGGTGGTGCGGATGCACGTGACCGTGGACAGCAGCGGTGCGGTCGCGGGAGTGGTTGTCGTGCAGTCGGTGAGCCCGGAGCTCGACGCAGCGGCCGTCGGGGCCGTGCGGCAGTTCCGCTATCGTCCGGCCTCGGTGGACGGCAAGCCGGTTTCGGTGAAGATCACCGTGGCCTATCCCTTTCGGCTCCGGCCGCTGGAACGACCCGCAGGGCGTCGACCCGCCACGGCGCGGCGGGTGGCCTCCCGGCCGACGGATCGGCCGGCCGCGGCCCGGGTATCGCCCCTGGCGGAGCTCCGAGGGGTCGTGCGTCAGAAGGGAACCCGGCAGCGACTCGAGGACGCCGAGGTGGTGGTCCGGCTGCTCCGCCCGGGCGAGAAGGGCCTGGGGCGAGCCGTGGCCCGAGCCACCACCGGTTCCCAGGGGCGCTTCTCCCTTGCCCTGGCGCCGGGTCGCTACCGGGTGGAGGTGCGGGTTTCCGGGTGTTTCCTGTTCCGGGTGACGGAGCGGCTGGCGCCGGGTACGCGGCTTGCGGTGGAGTATTTCGTGGAGCGTCGGGTGTACGATCCCTACCAGACCGTTGTCACGGTCAGGGCCCTCCGGCGGGAGGTGACCCGGTACTCGGTGCCGCTGCCCGTCATCGAGAAGATCCCCGGCACCCAGGGAGACGCCCTGCGCGCCATCCAGAACATGCCGGGCGTGGGTCGGGCGGCCTTCAGCCTCGGGTTCCTGATCATCCGCGGATCCGCGCCCCGGGACACCAAGGTGCTGTTCGAAGGGCACCGGATCCCGATGCTGTATCACTTCATGGGGCTCAGCTCGGTGTTCAACTCGGACCTGCTCCGCCAGATCGACTTCATCCCGGGCAACTTCTCGGTGCGGTATGGCCGCGCGACGGGCGGGATCATCGACGTGTTCGCGCGCCAGGGGAAGCGCGACGGGTGGCACGGATATCTGGACGTGGACCTCTGGGACGTGGGCGCCCTGGTGGAGGGGCCCGTGGGCAAGGGCAGCATCGCGCTGTCCCTGCGTCGGGCGCACATCGACGCCATCCTGGCGCTCATCCCGGACATCGCCCTCACGGCGGCCTATTACGACTACCAGGCCATGCTGGACTACCCGGTGCTCCGGGGGCAGCTCAAGGTCGTGGCCTTCGGTGCCGACGATCGGCTCAAGCGCCGGATCGAGCAGACGAGCAGCTTCGAGCAGGTGCACGTGACGCTGTTCGTCAAGACGATTGTCCTGTGGAAGCGGCGCTGGGGGGATCACGAGCTCCGGCTGTCCGTGGCCGGTGGCTATACGCGCACCGAGTCCGGCCCGGGCCCCGACCACGTGGAGGACACCGGGCGTGGGGCCTGGCGGCTCCACTACGCCTATGACGCCTCTCCTAGGCTCAACATCGCCTTCGGCCTGGTGGGGGAAGTCGCTCGGGCGCGGCTCTCCACCGGGCCCTCGGCCCTGTCGCTGAGCCTCCTGGAGAATGAGGATGTCCCCCCCGACGGCAGCGGCGCCCAGGAGATTCTCAGCACGCTGGTCAGCCAGGCCGCCTACGTCGAAGCCACGTGGAAGCCCGTGCCCCGGCTCACCCTGATTCCCGGCCTGCGGGTCGACTATTTCCGCGGCGGCGCCGTGAATCGCGCGGTGTTCGATCCGCGGTTCACGGCCCAGGTCGAGCTGATCCCGAAGCGCCTGCGCATGACCGCCGCCGTGGGGCTGTTCCACCAGGAGCCGGAGGTGGAGCAGATCCACCGTCTCACCGGTGGCAACCCGACGCTCCGGCACGAGCGGGCCCTCCACGCGGGGCTCGGGCTGGACTGGAAGATCCTCGACTCCCTGTCTCTCGAGCTCAACGGCTTCTACAAGCAGCTCTGGGGCGTCGTCACCGAGTCGGATTCCCAAGTCTTCCGAGACGGCCGGCTCGAGCCCGAGAACCTTTCCAACCACGGTCGAGGCCGGATCTACGGCGCCGAGCTGCTGCTCAAGAAGGTCTCCAACTACGACTGTCCCCGGTTCCTCAAGCTGGAGAAGTGCTTCGGCTGGCTCAGCTACACCATCCTCCGCTCGGAGCGCCAGCAGCGCCCGGGCGATCCCTGGGAGATCTTCGAGGAGGATCAGACCCACCTGTTCACCTTCGTCGTGTCCGGCACCTGGCCCGGCGGCTGGGAGCTCGGGATCCGCTTCCGCATCGCCTCGGGCATGCCGGAGCGCTTCTACTCCGGCGGGATCTTCGACTCCGACGCCAACGCCTACCTCCCGGCGCGCGGCACCGCCTACCAGGGTCGCATGCCGCTCTTCCACCAGCTCGACATCCGCGTGGACAAACGCTTCACCTTCAAGAAGTGGATGCTCTCGATCTACCTCGACATCCAGAACGTCTACAGCTACCAGCACTCGGAGTTCGTCCAGTACAACTACAACTACACCCAGAACGGCATGCTCAAGGGGCTCCCCATCGTCCCCTCCCTGGGCATCAAGGGGGAGTTTTGATGCGACGGCCACGGTGTCTGTTGTTGCTTTGTGCCGGGGCAGTGCTGTCGGTGGGGTGTCTCCCCGACTTCGTGCCGGCATCGGAGCTGGGCGAGGAGCCGCAGGTGATCGTGGTGCGGGCCAGCGCGCCGGAGGCAGCGCCGGGGGAGACGGTCACGTTCGATGCCTTGGTGCACTGGCCGGCGGGGACGGTGAGTCTGACCTGGCTGGTGTGTACGCCGGATCCGGAGGACGAGGCGGACACCTGTGTCGCGAATCGGTTGGAGGATCCGGCCGCAGTGCCGCGGTGCGAAGACGAGCCGCTGGCGCAGCTGTGCGTGGCGTCGCGGGACGCGACGGCGAGCTATCGGATTCCGAGCCTCACCCTGCCGGACGACGAGCCGCGTACGCTGTTCGTGGAGCTGGTCGTCGGGGGCGGTGGCGGTGGCGGAGGGGACAGCCTGGACGCTTGTGCGGAGGCGGTTCGGACGGTCGCGCCGACGGAGAGCTGTTTGCTGGCGGTGAAGGGACTGGAGGTTTCGCTCTCCGGTGCGCCCAACCGGAATCCCGGGCTGACGACGCTCGAGGTGGACGGGGAGCCGGTGGACGCGACGATCGTGGTGATCGAGAGCGGCGGTGTCGGCCTCGAGGAGCTGCAGGTGACGCTGAGCGTGTCGGCGTCTCCGGCGAGTGTGGACGAGCTGGACGTGGGGGAGGGGGAGGAGCCGGTGGAGTGGGTGCGGCTTCCGGTGGCCTGGTACACGACGTGCGGCTCCTATGACGACGACGCCGGCGGTGTGCGGTGTGACCCGCCCGGTCCGGGCGAGGCGGAACCGACCTGCCAGGCCGTGGAGGCGCGGTGGAGTCCGATCACGTCCGGGGACTGCGAGGTGCACGTGGTGCTGCGCGATGGCCGCGGTGGCGCGGCGTATACCACGCAGCGATTCGAAGTGCGGTGATCGCTACGCACCGGTGTTCCGCATGCCGGACCAGCTGCTGTCAGCGAACCTCGCTTCGGCGCTTTGCGCTTCGCGACGAGGGTCTACATGCAGAACGCCCGCCACTCGATGACGATGGGGTTCGAGGTCTGTCCGCCTACGGTGGAGGCGACGAGGTCGTAGAGGCGAATGGAGTCGGTCGTCACGGGCGCGGGGAAGGCGAACTCCCAGTCGTCCGACTGTCCCGACACCGTGCCGGCGGTGACCCAGGCGTTGCCGTCCCACCACTGGATGGCGCCGCCGCCGAGGCAGCGCCCGGTGTTGCTCCCGATGCAATCGGCCACGTTGGCGTTCACCGTGTCGAAGCTGATGCGACCGATGGTCACAGGGGCGGGCCAGTCCAGCTGGACCCACTTGCCCTGGGGGTACGTTTCCGCCGTGACCCAGTGCGCGTTGTGGGTGGCGCAGGCGGCGTGCTCGAAGCCGTCGTTCATCAGCTCGGGGCCGTAGCCCGAGCCGCTGGAGCCTCCGCCGGAGCTGGTGGCCACGACGCCGGCGTCGTGGGCGAAGTTGTGCGTGACGTCGCACTCCCACTGGCAGAGGTCGTCGCAGCCGTCGCCCGGGGTAGTGTTGCCGTCGTCGCAGGTCTCCCCGGCGGAGGCGTTGATCGTGCCGTCGCCGCAGGCGGCCCAGGTGCAGTCGGCGTCACAGGAGGTCGACTCCCCGGCGTCATCGCAGTCTTCGGCGCCGTACACGATTCCATCCCCGCAGTGGATGTTACAGGCGCTGGGCTCTCCGGTGCACTCGTAGCCGTACTCCACGGTGCAGCCGGCGTCGCAGCCGTCGCCCGGGGTGGTGTTGCCGTCGTCGCAGGTCTCCCCGGCGGTGGCATTGATCGTGCCGTCGCCGCAGGCGGCCCAGGTGCAGTCGGCGTCGCAGGTGGCCGACTCGCCGGCGTGGTCGCACTCCTCGTTCCCGGCGATGGCGCCGTCGCCGCAGTTGGTGGTGCAGACGCTGGGCTCGCCGTTGCAGAAGAAGCCCGACTCCGGGGTGCAGCTCGCGTCGCAGCCGTCCCCGGGGGTGGTGTTGCCGTCGTCGCACGTCTCTCCCGACACGGTGTTGATGTGCCCGTCGCCGCAGACGGCCCAGGTGCAGTCGTCGTCGCAGGTCGCTGAGTCGCCGGCGTCGTCACACTGCTCGTTGCCGGCGACCGCGCCGTCGCCGCAGTTGGTGGTGCAGACGCTGGGCTCGCCGTTGCAGAAGAAGCCCGGCTCGGGGGTGCAGCCGGCGTCGCAGCCGTCCCCGGGGGTGGTGTTGCCGTCGTCGCAGGTCTCTCCTGCGCTGGTGTTGACGTCCCCGTCCCCGCACGTAGCAAAGGTGCAGTCTGCGTCACAGGCGGCCGACTGCCCGGCGTCGTCGCAGTCTTCCCCGGCGGCGGCGTTCGTGGCCCCGTCTCCGCACTGGGCCGGCGTGCAGTCCGCGTCGCAGCTCGCCGACTCCCCCGCGTCGTCGCAGGGCTCGTTCCCTACGATCATGCCGTCCCCGCAGATGGGGAGGCAGACGCTGGGGGACCCGGTGCAGTCCCAGCCGGGCTCCACCGTGCAGTCTGCTGCGCAGCCGTCGTCCGCGGACTCGTTCCCGTCGTCACACTCCTCGTCCGGCGTGGTGCCCCCGTTGCCGCACTCGCCGTGGCACACACTGGGCGCGCCAGCGCACTCGTAGCCGGGCTCCACGGCGCAGCTCGCGTCGCAGCCGTCCCCCGGGACCAAGTTTCCGTCGTCGCACTCCTCGCCGGCAACCAGGGAGCCGTCCCCGCAGATCGGCGTGCACACGCTGGGCTCGCCCGTGCACTGGAAGCCGTGCTCGAGGTTGCAGCTCGCATCGCAGCCGTCCGCCATGAGGTGGTTTTGGTCGTCGCACTCCTCGTCACTCGCCAGGACGCCGTCTCCGCAGGAGGAGCGGCAGATGGACGGCTGATCCCAGCAGACAAAGCCGTGATCCACCGTGCAGGTGGACGAGCAGCCGTCCCCGTCCACCGTGTTTCCGTCGTCGCACTGCTCCGGGATCCTGGGAAGGCCGTCGCCACACCCGTCCCCCACCGTGCCGCCGTCGTCCCCACAACCCGTCGCGAGCGCGCAGGACAGCACGCAGTGAAGCGTGATCAAAACACCTATTCGGCCCATGACTCCAGCCTCCTTGGCTCGGATCTTCCGCGGAGAATATATGCTACCCAGGGGGATGGGCAAAGCGTGGAGGTGAGGGACGGAATCAAACTTGTGCCGCTGGCGGCCTTTTCTGGTACCGTTCTCGTCGCCCCACGGCGCGGGATTCGACACCCAGACGAGCGATATGTCCCGGGAGAGCGACAAGCGACTTGGACGATTCCTCCTGCGGGAGCGGCTGCTCACCGAGGAGCAGCTCGAGCGCGCCCTGTTGCATCCCCAGGCGCGGGACGAGGGCCTGACCGGCGCCCTGTCCACCCTCGGATTCATGACCGAGCCCCAGGTGCTCGACTTCCTCTCCCGGCACTTCGGCGTGGAGCGCGTGGACCTGGACGAGGCGACCCTCGACTGGGATCTCGCGAGGGTCCTCTCCTTCGAGGTCTGCAAACGCCACAGCGCGGTGCCCCTCCGCCTGGAGGGCCGCACCGTGGTCATGGCCATGAGCGATCCCGGAGACTTCCACGCCGTGGACGAGATCCGGTTCCGCGTCGGCAAGGGGGTCCGTCCGGTCGTCGCCGGCCGCGCCGCTGTCCGGCGGGGCCTGCGCCGTCTGTTTCCCGACAGGATGACCGCGCAGGACGCGGCGGACGACCGCGTGGCTCACGAGCTGCGGACTCGGCGGCTCGCGCCGCTTCTAAGTCAGAGCCCCGCCGCGGAGCAGGAGCTGCGGCACCGCTACCGGAGGGGCCTGGACCAGGCGCGCAGCAGCGCCCAGGGGCTGGATGATCCGGGGATCCGGCTGGACGCGGAGGACAAGGTCGTCATCCGCCTCTGCCACGAGCTGCTGTACACGGCCATCGCCGAGGAGCTCAGCCACGTGCGGATCGAGCTGTTCGACGGCGGGTGTCGGGTGCTCTTCCGCCGGGACGAGCAGTGGCACAACGAAACGCCGCTGCCCGGGGCGCTTCGGGAGCGGACCCTGTGGCACGTCAAGGACCTGTGCGAGCTGCCGGTGGGGCCGATTCGCTGTCCGCTCCAGGGGCATGCCCGGCTGGCGGTGTCCAAGGGCAGATACCGCTACGTGAGGATCTTTCTCCTGCCGACGCGACGCGGCTGCGTGGTCGTCTTGTGCCCGGTTCCAGCGCCGCTGGAGTATCGCTCCGCGGGCGACGAGAGCCCGCGGGTCGGCCCCGACGACGAGTGGTGGACCGCGTTCGAGGCGGGGCAGGAGTCGCAGCGTCGGGGGAGCTATTCTGCCGCCGAGGTGTGGTTCCGGGAGGCCGTGGCCGCGGCCGAGGAGGCGGGCGAGGCCGGCCGCCGGCGGCTGGGTGACGCGCTCGTACAGCTGGCCCTGGCGCTGGACCGCGGCGGACGGCCGGGCGAGGCGCTCCCCATGTTCGAGCGCGCGCTGGAAGTGGAGCGCTGGGTCTATGGGCCCGACTCCCACCTCCTGACCGCGGCACTTATCGGCATGGGCGACGTCCTGATTCGACAGCGGCGCGTGTACGACGGGCTGGCGGCCTATCGCCAGGCGCTGCTGAAGATCGAGCTGGCCTTCGGGGACAACGACCTGGAGGCGGTGTGGCTCATGAGCCGTATCCGCGGGATCTGCCTCGAGCTGGGCGATGAGGAGGAGGCGAACGACCTGCACCGGGTGGTGTGTCACGTCCTGGGGGAGGTCACCGGGCTCGAGTTCGCCGACGTGCTGCGCGAATCGTGAGCAGCCCCAAGAGCACGAAAGCGAACAGGAACGGGAGCGAGGATCCGTTGCCGGTGGAGCGGCAGCCGCAGCCGCTCGGCGTGACGCTGGGGGCGACTTCGCACAGCCTGTCTCGGCAGACCTCCCCGGCGGGACATTCGGCGTTCGTCTGGCACTCGGCGTCCACGCAGGCGTTGGCCTCGCAGCGCTGCTCCCCGGGGCAGTCCTGACTCGTCACGCACTCCGGTGTGACACAGGCGTTGCCGACGCAGATCTGTCCCGCAGGGCAGTCGCCGTCCCCCTGGCACGACGCGCCGACGCAGGCGTTGTCGGCGCAGGTGTAGCCATCGGCGCAGTCCGCGCTGGACGCACAGCGGGTGGCGCAGAGGTCGCCGTTGCACAGGTACGGGGAGCAGGAGACGGTCTCGCTGGGGGGACAGGAGCCGGCGCCGTCGCAGGCCGTGAGCAGCGTGGCGGTGCCGTTTTCGCACCCGAGAGCGCGACAGGGGGACTCGGGTCCGGGATAGTCACAGGCGTCACGGTTCGTTCCGCTGCACTGACCCCCGCAGACCGATCCGTCGGAGGTGCAGGGGGGGCGGCTGCCGTGGGGCACGCCGGTGACCGCGCCGCAGGCGCCCATGGCCGCGGCCCGATCGCAGGCCTCGCACTGCCCGGCACAGGCGTTGTTACAACAGACCCCGTCGACGCAGAAGCCGCTCTCGCACTCGTCAGGTGCGCTGCAGGGCAAACCGAGGCCCTGGATGCACATGTCGTCACCGGCGCACTCCGAAGCGCAGGCCGTGTCACAGGTGCAGTCGAAGATCGTGAGGTAGATCGCGTAGCCGGTGGGGTGCGCGCTGACGCAGGTCTGATAGCAGCCCTGGGTGGTGCAGGCGTTGATGCAGCTCACCAGGGCGTCGCAGTCTGTGTTGCCGAAGCAGGCGTTGACCTGGGCCATGCACGCCCCGGAGCCGGTGGTGGCGCCGGTGAAGCACTCGTTGCAGGTCGGGACGATGGGCGTGCCGTTGATGTACGGGAGAATGAAGGAGTTGTACACCGCGGAGACGCGTCCGCTCACCCCCCAACCGGAGCAGGTCCCGTCGCCGCCGCTGATCACGCCGGCCACGACTTCCTGGCCGCCGATGGTGAGGCCGGGGCCGCCGCTGTCCCCGGAGCAGGGTCCGCTGTTGGGCTGGTTGTAGTCAAAGTACGAGGTGGACACGGAGTTGATGGTGTTCGTGGTTTCGTGGCGCTCGGTGGTGGATCCGTTGGGGTACGAAATGAGCCCGTAGCCGACGTGCCGGACCAGGGTGCCCGCGGCGAGGCTGTCCTGGGCGGGGGTCATGGGGGGGATCACCGGCGTGGACGCGCCGGCACCGGTGATCCGGATCATCCCGAAGTCGTACAGGCCCCCGGCGCCCCCGTAGCTCGGGTGCGCCATGTGGGCCGCCACGGCGTATTGGATGGCCGAGCCGCTCGTGCGGTCGTCGCCCTGGATCACGGCCACGGGGGCGTTGGGCGTCACGCAGTGCGCGGCGGTCAGCACCCAGGCGTCGCTTCCGATGCGCTCGATGATGGTCCCGGAGCAGCCGCCGGGAGGGGACCACACGAACACCACCGCCTGGTGGGTCGTGTCGAGGTTCCCGTTGATGATGGCGGACTGCTGCGTATCGACGGTCGGATCTTCCGTGTCTCCCGGGAGGCACCCGACTGCGCCCAGGACCACCGCGACCATGGGTATCCAACGGAAAGAGTATGTCGAGCGCACAGGTGTTCTCCTTGGCAGACACATCGGTTCGCGTGCAGAGTACCGAGCCGCAGGAGAGACTGTCAATCCCGGGACAGAATCGTCGATTACTCGGCGGGCAGCAGGATCGATTGGATGCGGGCGGAGAGGTCTTTCCAGACGAGGATGGCGACGACCCACCACAGGGCGATCCACACGGGAACGCCGCCGAGCCAGCCGAGGTGGTAGCGGTGGAGGTCACCGACCTGGATGTAGAGGATCTCGATGAGCGGCCCGCCGATCAGCATCAACGCGGCGAGACGCCGGTCGTGACGATCGAGGCCGAAGAGGGCCTCGTAAGCCACTACGGCGAGGGCAAAGGGCAGCCACGAGAGCACGGGATCCAGGTAAAACCGGTAGATGGTCTGGCGGGTGGCCGCCACCAGGACGAGCAGGACGGCAACGCGCAGCCACGGGTGGGTGAGCACGAGTCGGCCGAGCCGCACGTCGTTGGACGGCTGCGGTGGCGGGTCGAGGCGATGCCAGCGCGCCAAGGCGGCCAGGAAGCGTAGGATCATGCCCCAGAACAGGAGCATCCAGACCGGGATCGTGGACCAGCTCACGTAGTGCGGCACCGTGTAGTCGTAGATGCGGTGGTTGACCACCGAGTTCCAGTCGTTGAAAGCCCCGAGTCCGGTGCAGAGGGTCAAGAAGACGAGCTCGCCGAGGATCAGGCGGGCGCCGGCACGGCGAATCCAAGCCCAGGCGAAAAGCCGCGCGACGATCAACGCCGGCACCAGGACGGTCATGAGCGCGAGCCGCTTCGAGGCCAGGGAGATGGCGAGGGACACCGCGGCGATCAGCGCCGCATCCACGGCGAGCTCGGGGTCAGACACCGCTCCGACAGCGCGGGTCTGCTGCGTGGCGGGGAGCGTTTCGGATCCGGTGGAGCCCACGGGATGGATCCTAGCGTGACGCGAAGGCCACGACGTCCCGGATCAGGCTCTCCGGATGGCGCAGCCCGTGGGCGTAGGCGTCGGTGGTGTAGTTCTGGGCCCAGTTGCAGTTGGCACCGCACTGGTTCGCGGCCGGCCCGTGGAACCGGGACGGCTCGATCTTGCTGCAGGCGTACCGGTACAGCGAGTCCACGTCCGGGAAGTCCAGCACGTTGATCCGCTCCGGGGCGACGTTCTGGCACGACTTGCAGGGCCAGTAGAGGTGGCCGTCGTAGTCGATGTGCGGCTTCACCGTGTTGCGACACTGGAGCGGCTCGGACCGCAGCAGTCGGCGGTTCATGCGCTCCGAGCCGGCGATGCGATAGCCGGCCCGCTTGCGCGCCAGGAGGGTGTCGGTGAACCGATGGTACTCGGGATCTCCGGGCAGGTCCGGATGGATCCGCGGCCCGATGTTCATGGGCACGGGACAGAAGGTGATCCCGAGGTCGTTCGCAAAGTCGAGCACGGCAGAGGCGTCGGCGATGTGGCCGGGTTGGATGACCGTGTTCACCATCAGCTTGAAGTGCATGGGGTCGGAGAGCTCGCGCAGCAGCAGCAGGTTCCGCACGACCTCGTCGGGATGATCGAAGCCCCAGAGCTCGGACAGGGACCCGGTGTCGAGGCGATCCAACGAGACGACGACGATGTCCATGTCCGCCAGCCAAGTGCGCCACTCGGGCTTTTCGAGCTGTCGCCGGATCAGGCTGCCGTTGGTGTTGACGGTGAGGGGATAGTAGCCCAGGTCGAAGGCCTCCCGGGTCAGCTCCGGCAGATCCGCGCGCAGGGTGGGTTCGCCCCCGGCGAAGTAGGCCGAGGGGGTCCGCGTCCGCAGGATGCGGAGCAGCCGCTTGCCCTGCTCCGTGTCGAGCGTTCCCTCCTTGGGCAGGTCCGGGTAGCGCCGTCCGAGGTGGTCGTCACAGTAGGTGCAGCGGAAGTTGCAGCTCCGGTGGGTCGTCCAGATGAAGTACAGGGGCAGCAGATCCTCGCGGCCCTCCTTTGTGCGGCGGCGATTGATGAGGTAATTCTCTGCCGCGGTGACGTGGGACGCAAACTTGCGCCGCCACTGGCTCATCCCCGTGACGGGGCGATCCAGGGTCGGGCCGATGCGGTGTGCCAGCTCGTGCGCCTCGGCGGCGAGCCGGGGCCATTCCGGGTGTCCCACCTGGGGCCGGTAGAGCGTGAACTCGGGCAGGGGGCGCGGCGGTACGGCCGTCGGAGCCGGCGCGAGGTCGATGCGTTTGGGGGCGATGTGTTCGACGATGGGTTCCATGATGTACCTCGGTTCCTATTGAATGGCGCCCGGCGGGAGCAGTTCGCGCAGGGCGCCCAGGGTCATGCGGGTCAGCAGGCCCACGGCCTGCTCCCGGTCGATGCGATCCGTGAACAGGTGGTGCAGGCCCACGCGAGCCCACATGGCGAGAAGTGACTGGACCACGAGCTCGGCGTGGGGAAGCGGCGCCTCGAGCACGTCGACCATGGACCGTAACCGCTGCACCAGCAGCTCGGCCACCACCGCGGCCAACCCTTCTCGGAGCTCGGTGATGCTGATCCCCTGGGCGACCTTCTGCGCGTAGGTTTCGACGAACTCACGGCGCTCGCTCCAGTAGTCCAGGAATGCGCCGGCCGTGGCCTCGAGCTGCTCGGGGAGCGCGTCTGTGTCGGAGCTCGTCCAGATGGGGGCCAGGCGGGCCACCAGGCCGGTGTTGAACTCGGCCAGCAGCTCGTCGAGCAGGGCGTCCTTGCTCGGGAAGTGAACGTAGAACGTGCCGTGCGCCACGCCGGCTTCCCCGGTGATGGCTGCGATGGAGGCTTCCGGGTAACCTGCCTTTGCGAAACACTTCATCGCCGCGTTTTTCAACGTTTTCCTGGTTTCGGCCTTCTGCTGCTTTCGAGGGGAGCGGTGTTCCATTGCATCTACTCTTTCGCCGATGCTCCGTCAGTGACTAATGGTCAGTGAACATTGGTCGGTGAAAAATGTCAAGCCCTATTTGCGATTTGGGTCGCAATCCTGGGCACTCGAGGTGAACCACGGCGTCCCGCTGCTCGACTGAACGCTATTGCCGCCGACGGGACCAGAATGACCAGCCCAGCAGACCCAGACAGCTCACGAGGGTGACGAGCAGCAGCCAGCGCAGCAGGATCCCCTCAGTGGGGCGGAACCGCATCGTGATCCGGTGTCGTCCCGGCTCGACGAACACTGCGCGCACCAGGGCGTTGGCCCGGTAGACCGGCACCCGCTTGCCGTTCACGAACGCCTGCCAACCCGGATACCAGGCCTCGTTGATCACCACCACGCCGGGGCCGGGGGCGTGGATCCGAAAGGAGAGCCGGTCTCGACCGAGCCGAAACCCGCTCGCGGCGACCTGGGAAGTGGTCTCCTCGCCGCGGTCCATTCGCGTGAGTCGCTTCGTCGGGGCGGCCGGTTGGCCTGGTCCGTCCACGGCGCCGTCGAGGATCGCCACCGGTCCGGGAGCGAGCACCTTGAGTCGCTCCAGGGCGGCCGGACGGTCCGGCGCCACCTTCACGCTCCGCAGCGGAACCCAGTAGGCCGGCGGCACGGGCTTCGGCAGCTCGATCACCCCGTGGCCGTGATTCCGCGCCCCCGGGATGCGGAGCAGCTCCCGTGGGGGAGGCAGGAAGTGGCGATTCCAGCGGTGGATGTAGTGCGGCCCGGTCAGGGCGTAGCGCACGTTGAACTGCTCGGCCAGCCGGGGGTGCGTGCGCAGGGACGCGAGGACGCGCTCGTAGCTCTTGAGCAGCAAGGGGTCCTGGTAGCCGCGGAAATCCCGGCGGCCGTGGCGGGTCCCGGAGCGGCACGAGACGCCGAACTCGTCGAGGTAACGCCAGCGGTGGTCGGTGCCGATTGTCTTGGCGAAGACGGCCGACGCGTTCCGGGTCGACGGGGGACGGGCGCCGCGGACGGTGTGGCGGTTCGGATTGATCTTCTGGGAGACGTCGAGCAGGAGCAACACGGCCAGGGCTGCGCCGACGACCAGGTGGGTCGAGCCCAGGCGAGGTGTGGTGGCGGCCAGGGCGACGATGCCCCCGCCGAGCAGCAGCGTTGCCGGACCCCAGCCCGGCCCCAGCAGCGCCCAGGTCAAGCCCGCGGCAAAGGCTGCACCGGCCAGGGCTCGGGTGAGCGTGACGTGGCGCTCGATCCAGCCGAGCGGTTCCCGGCTCGCGGTCCAGCTCAGCCCCCCGGCCGCCAGGGCGGCCAGGCAGGGGCCGAGCCACGCCTCGTAGCGATGCGGAATTCGGAAGAGCGCCACCCCCGGAACCCAGTCATAGCCGAGCTTGAACAATGGGCTGTGAGTGCCGAGGGTGAGGAGCACTGCGGTGACGGCCATGCCCACGAAGAACCAGCGAGCCGGGAGCGCGGCAACCTGCGCGCCTCCCAGGGGCGAAGTCGCGCTGCCGTGGCGCGCGCTTGTCGCGCCTTTGACCAGCAACGCCAGGGGCGCCAGCGCCAGCGCCAGGAGCCCGACGTACAGGTGGTTTCCGGACTGCGGCCACACCAGCGCCGACAGCTGGTTCGGGCTGAGCCCACCCTCGGCGATGGAGGAGAAGCTCCGCCCGGCCTGGACGGAGTGACTGGCGAGTCGCAGGCCCGGGATGACAACGGCGCCGATCAGGCCGGCGGTGGCCACGGCGGCGACTCCGAGGGTGAGCAAGCTCGGCAGCAGGATGGCGCGGCCGCGAGCGCTGAGCTCGGCGCTCAGGCGACAGACGGTGAATGCAGTGACAAAGCTGAGGGAGAGCCACAACGCCGGCGGAGAGCCGACCCAGGCACCCAGGGCAACGGCGAGGGCCAACACGACTCCATCACGAGCTCTCCGCTCCACCACGGCCCGATCGGCGGCCCACAGCATGAGCGGCAAATAGGCCAGCGCGGTGGTCAGGTTCAGCTCCCAGTTGTGGCGCATGAAGGGAGCGGCCTGGAGGATCACCGCCCCGAGCAGCGCCGGGCCCCAGTCGATGGACCAGCGCCGCAGCCAGAGCAGGCCGAAGACCCCTGCGAGGAAGAAGCCCAGCACCACGCGCAGCTCGGCCCAGCCGAGCCCGGGGGACCTGCCGCCCACGGCGCAGAGGGCCCAGCTCAGCGGATGGTAGGCTCCGGATTGGGGATCGGCGTAGTACGGGTAGCCGGCGCGGTCGTAGGGGTTCCACAGGGGGAGCTCGCCGTCGAAGAGCGCGCCGCAGAGGTAGACCTGGTCCGGCCAGTACTGCTCCGGTACGTCCCACTCCAGGAAGCGGGGGCTTCCGGTGAGCGCGCCCAGCACCAGGGGCCGGAAGAGGAAGCACGTGGTCGCCGCGAGGACCAGCACCGCCATGAGAGCACCGAACCGCTTGACCTCCCTTCGCCGGGTCGGGCGGCGATGAGCCGTCTGCGGCGTCGCTCCTCGGTCGCATATGGCCCGAGATTCTCCCTCGTCGCTCCTTGCATCCGACACATCGGCGCTCCGCCCGGCTCGGTCCGGCCCAACTGTTCGGTGCTCGATATCTCGCCACCGGTTGGTCATGGGGCGTACAGCTCCAACGTCTGCGCCTTGCCCCGGCGAAACGCTTTGACGAGCTTCATGCCTCGCAGCTGGGCCTCCCGGCGCAGCTTTGGCGCGTGACTCGAGCGGGCGGCCACCAGGATCAGATCGATGCGCGCTCGGGGCTGGCTACTGAGATAGTCGATGTGGATGGTCCTGACGGACCGGTCGACGTAGCCCAGCCAGGGGCGGCGCAGCTCGACGGTCATGGGCCATGAGGTGAGCACGGTGGGGTTCTTTCCTCCGCGGCGCGTGATGCCCCGGAAGGCGTCGCGGTGGGTTTCGATCACGTCCGCGTAGGCGAAGGTGTGCTCGGCTCGGTCGGGGCCGGAGCGGGACCGGAGCGCGAAGAAGCCGACGAGGACCGCCGCTCCCACGGCGGCCCACCGAAAGACGGGGCCGCGACGATCCCAAGGCGACTTCGTAAGGGTAAGCCCTCCCAACAGCGCTCCGCACGCCAGCACCACGATACCCGGGTGCGCGGGAAGGGCGTAGCGCTCGAGCCAGAACATCTTCACGAAGAACACCGCGTTGGCGGCTACCAGGAGGAGAATCGCCACCACTGACGTGGAGAAGGTCGGACGCCAGCGCTCCGTCCCGGGGGGAGGAGGCGCAGCGCCGGGGAGGGATTTCAGCGCGGCGAGGATTGCCACCCACAGGAGGGCGGCGGCGATCACCACCCAGCGACCGTGCCAGAAGAGCAGCGACGGCCAGACTGTCCCCAGGTCGCGCCAGCCCAATGGCCGGTCCCACAGCAGGTTCTGGTGGTGGGGATAGATGAAGTAGCCCGCCAGGAGCTTTTGCCAGAGGAAGAAACCGCAGAGCACTGCCACCGGCACCAGCGAAATCGCGAGGCGCATCCAGGTCCTTTGATCGCGAAGCGTCTGGGTGCGCCACGCGTCCCAGAGCAGCGCCCCGGTGATCGCCAGCGCAGTGAACACGCCGGTTTCCTTCAGCAGTACGGCGCCCGAGCCGAGCGCCACCGCCGGGATCAGGCGTCCGCGCGCCAGGCAGTACAGCGCGAGTACCGTCACCGCGGTGAGCGGCACCTCGGGCAGCAGCATGTTGCCGATGGCCATGAACAGCGGCGTGCAGCCCAGCAGGAGCGCCGCCGCGCCCCCGGCGCGTCGCCCGAAGAGGGTGGCGCCCAGCAGGTAGGTGCCGGCCAGGGCCAGCGCCGTGAAGGGCAGCACCACCAGGTGCCCCACCGTGGGCGCAGGGCCGAACAAGCGAAACGCCACGCCGGCGAGCAGGTAGAGCAGCGGCGGATGCCCGCGGGACCAGTCGTCCGGAAACACGCCGGGGCGCAGGTCGAGCCCGTGCCGGGCCAGCCACTGGGCGCCGGGCACGTAGACGTCCGCCTCGTCCCAGAAGTAGGGCAGGGAGAGCGGCCCCGGTCGGATGAGGGCGACCCACAGCGTCGCCAGCGCCATCGCGGCCAGCCAGTCCCACTTCGTGGGTTCCCGCCCACCCCATTCTCCCAGGTCCAATCGCTCCTATGCCTCCACACCTTCGGTCCACCCGTCGAGCAGGCCGGGCCCGGAGTGGTCCAGCAGCGCCGGCTTCCACAGCCCACTGCGATGGGCGGCACCCAGGGCGGCGGCCTTGAGGCAGCCGAGGCCGTAGCCGATACCCACGGTGGCAGGCATCGTCTGCATGCCGTCGAAGTAGTGCGCCGGGCACGAGATCTCGCCGATGCGATAGCCGTGCAGGATCGCCAGGGCGAGGATCTCGCTGTCGAACTGGAAGCGGTTGGAGAGGTTCGCCAGCGGCAGCTCGGCCAGGATTCGCTTGGAAAAGGCCCGATAGCCGGTATGATACTCCGAGATGTGACCGCCCAGGAGCGCGTTTTCCACACCCGTGAGCAGCCGGTTGGCGGCGAGCTTCCACAGTGGCATGCCGCCGGTGAGGGCCCCTCCGTCCAGCATTCGGCTCGCCAGCACCAGGTCGTAGCCGCCGTGGTGGACCATGGCGGCCATGACCGGCATCAGCTCGGGTTTGTACTGGAAGTCGGGATGAACCATCACCACGATGTCCGCTTTGTCCTTCAGCGCCTCGCGGTAGGTGGTCTTCTGCGCGGCTCCGTAGCCGAGGTTCCGCCGGTGCGAAAAGACCCGAACGCCCAGCTCGTGTGCCACGGCCACCGTGTCGTCGGTGGAGCCGTCATCGGCGAGCAGGATCGTGTCGGCAACCCCGGGAGGCAGGGCGCGGACGGTGCGGGGGAGGGTCGATGCGACGTTCAGACCCGGCATGGTCACGGCGACCCGGGCGCCCTGCAGCATGGGAGCTCCTTCAAACGTTGTGCGGCCGACATCTTACACCGGTCGTCCGTGGCGCACCACCGGAAGCGGGGATCCAGCCTGTGAAGAGGATGGGGCGCCGCATCCTGGCTGGGCTCGGGTATCTCGCCGCGGGGATCCTTCTCGCCGAGGCGTTGGTGCGGTTGCTCGGCCTGGGACCCCGGGCGTACCCGGCGCCGATGATGCTCGAGAACGCGGACAAGAGCTACGGGGTAGAGTGCTACCCCACGGACCCCGACGGCCGCTTCCCTCTGTGGCTGCGGAGCCGCGACGAACAGGCGCGAGTGGCGCGCGAGGGGTGGCTCTCACCCCGGGCGCTGTGGTGGCTTTCCCGCGTGCTCCCCCACTGTGTGGAGTTCCGGTACAACCCGCAACGCTGTCGGAGCGGCCCGTTCCCTGCGCAACCCGACGGCAGGGCGCGGGTGTTGGTGATCGGAGACTCCTTCAGCGAGGGGGCGGGCGTGAGGGTCGAGCACACCTATGCGCGTCGGCTCGAGGAGCTGCTCCGCGGCGTCCGCGCGGGGGTGGCGGTGGACAACTGCGGACGCCGGGGTCGGGATCTCCCCGGGCTCCGGGAGGCGCTGCGCCGCCTGCTTCCTGTCGCGCGGCCCCAGGTGGTGGTGTACGCGTTCATGCTCAACGACTTCCAGCAGGACGCCTCCTACCGGCGGCGTCAGCGCTTCCTGAACGACCTGGTGCTCGATCGGCAGCACATGGGCCACCCCACCTGGAAGCTTCCACGCTGGCTCCGTTTCAGTCGGCTCGCCACGATTCTGGCGGAGCGCTGGCGCAGCCGCCAGGTCACCCGCGCCACGGTTCGGTGGTACCAGGGCATGACCGGGCCGGACAACCGGGCCGGCTGGGCCCGGACGCGCGCGGATCTCGCCGCAATGAAGAGGCGGGTCGAGGCCTCCGGTGCGAAGTTCCTGGTGGCGATCCTTCCGGTGCTCGCCCGGCTGGACAGCTACCCCTTTACGCACGTCCACCGGGAGCTGGCATCTGCGTGCAGGAAGCTCGGCATCGAGCACGTGGATCTCCTCCCGGTCTTTCGCGGCCGTGACGCGCGGACGCTCTGGGTGCATCGGGTGGACATGCACCCGAACGGGACCGCCCACCGGATCATCGCCCGGGCGCTGGCCCCCGCCGTGAAACGGCTGCTCGGGGCGACGTCGCAATGAGCGAGTCCACCACAGGGATTCAAATCCGCTGGGACCTGCCGCGCGCGGGGTTCCTGGCCCTTGCCGCAGGGCTTCCGCTGATCCTGCTCGCGGTCCACGCCGGGCTGGGTCATCAGGGAGACCTCCGCTGGTTCTATGAGTGGGCCTACGAGGTGTCCGCGTCTCCGGCTTTTTACCGGCGAGATCCCATGATCAACTATCCGATCATCGGGGTCTTGGTGCTGTGGCTGCCCGCCTGGCTCTGGGAGCATGTCGCCGGGCAGGAGATGGATTTCACCACGTATCGGCTCGTGGTGAAGGGGACCCTCGCCCTGGTCGAGATCGGGTTCGTGCTCGTGGTGTCCGCCGCGGCGCGGGCCCTCGGGATCCTGAGACCGCGGCTCTTCGCCATCTGCCTATATGCGCTGCCGGCGATCTGGGCGGGAGGGGCGTGGTTCGGTCAGATCGACGTGGTCGGCAGCTCGCTGTTGCTGTTGGCGGCGTGGGGAGCAGTGCGGTATGCGCTCGCCTATCGAGAGTCGGCGCTCGGTTGGCTCACGCTGGCGCTCCTCGGGCTGCTCGGAGCGGTACTCACCAAGCAGCTCACCCTGTTCTCCGTCCCGGGCGTGCTGCTGATGATCGCGCTGGGTGTGGGCATGCGCTGGCAGAGGTACTACCTCCGGCGGGCCGTGGTGGCTACCGCGATCGTGGCGTGCTCACCGGTGGCGCTGCTGCTTCCGGACGTCGTGCTGACCCTCCCGGACGGCTATCGCTCTCACCTGGCCTATGTGCTGCTGGGGGGCGGCTCGGCCCACGGGGACGTGCTCTCCGGCAACGGCGCCAATGTCTGGGCGTGGCTCAGCTCCGACCCTTCCGCGCCGTCCACGACGATTGTTTTTGCCGGACTGTCCGCCAAACAGGTGGGTGTGATTCTATTCTGCGCCGTTCAGCTGGCGCTGCTCGGCTGGCTCGCCCTGGAGGCGCGGCAGCTCGGGCGTGTCGATCGCTCCGTGAAGTCGCGCCTCCGGGAAACCCTGGGGTCCTACACGCTCTACCTCGGGATGTCCAATCTGGCCATGGCGACCCTGCTCACCGGCGTGCACGAGCGCTATCTATACTGCGGCGTGCCCTTCCTGCTGCTCGGCCTGGCGCTCCGCTTGCGCTCCTGGGGTCGGCTCGGGTGGTGGCTCACCTCCGCGGCCTGGATCGTGTGCGGCTGGTCGGGGCTGTTTGTCCTGTCGAGCATCCACTGGAACACCTTCGGCGGCGTGCTGGCGCCGTTCCGCTCCCACACCGTCACCGGGATGCTCGAGCTCGGACTGCTGGTCACGCTGCTCGTGGCGATCCTCTCGAAAATCCGCGTCAGATAGCTTTACCGGGCGGTGCAGCGATGCCGCACGGGCGGCGCGCGAAGTCGGGGGAGCCCTCCCTCCCAGAGCACGGGCACGGACCGCCACACCGTCCGCAGCAGCTCGCAGTAGCTCATGTGGAAGACCCCCAGATCCCAAGTGAGGTGCTGCCCCAGCTCGCTGGCGACATAGAGCTTGTTCTTGCGTAGCAACAGGTGCTGGATGGAGCCGTGGAGCCGCGCGTGCTCGAGCCGCGTGCCGTTGTCGAGGGTCCACAGCCCCACCAGCCCGTTGGCGAAGCCGGCGATGATCGTTCCGGTGGGGCCGGGCAGCAGCCTTGTGACAGGGCTCGACGGCACGTCCTCGAAGGTGAACGTCGGTTTCTTCTGGTCCTTCTTGGTGGGGATTAGCTCGAGGTTACCGTCCCGGAATCCGACCACGAGCCACGCGTCGGTGCGCGTCATGGCGGACACGCCGACGCCGCTCACGGTGGACCGCAGCTTGGCTCCCTGGTCGCTGTAGAAGACGATGTTCGGTCCCGTGGCGATGAGCAGCTCCCGGCCGTCGAGGGTGATTGCCCGGGCGCGATCCATCAGCTCCCGGAAGGCGCCGGTGCGGTCGTACAGCTTGACTGACCCCGCAGCCAGGGTCGCGCAGCCCGTGGGAAGGGCCAGCAGCTGCTGCAGCCCTTCGAGGGCCACGCGAACGAGCATCTTGTCCGACTGGCGGTCCCAAATCTCGAGTCGGCCGTCGTGGGTTCCCAGGCACAGCAGCCCCTTGGTGCCGACGGATGAGGCGACACTGGCTTTCCGCTCTACGGCTTTTTTCCAGCCCGCGGTCGTGGGTTGACCGGTAGCCGGGTCGTCCAGACGACTCCAGCCGCGGTGGGTGAACAGCGTCACCGGGGCGTGGAGCAGGATCGGAGCGCGCCAGCGCGGTCCACCGATGGCGGTCTGCCAGAGCCGCACGGTGGAGTCGTCGCTGGTGGTCGCCACCAGCGATCCGTCGGGACTCCAAAGGATGAAGTTCACCTCACCCGTGTGTCCGCTCAGGAGGCGCGCGTTGCCCGTCTTCAGCTCCCAGATCCGCGCGGTTCCATCGGAGCACGAGGCTGCCACCTGCTGCCCCGAGGGATGGTAGGCTACCCAGTACACCCGGCCAGTGCAGCGGCCGATGATGCGGTTGTTGCCCGTCTTGAGATCCCACAGCCTGACCGTCTTGTCTCCACCGCCGGACACGAACTGGTCACCCTTCGGAGCGAACGCGATGCCGGTCACCTTGTCGGTGTGGCCGCTCAGGGTCTTGTGCAGCTGTCCCGTGTTCGCGTCCCACAGCCGGATCGTCTTGTCGAAGCTGCCTGAAGCGATGGTGCGCCCATCGGGGCTGTAGCTCACGCTCCGCACGGGGGCCGTGTGCCCCCGGAGCATACTCAGGGTCTGGCCAGTGGCGGGATCCCAGATCCGCACGGTCTGGTCGTAGCTCGCCGTGGCCAGCCGCTGCCCGTCTGGACTGTAGGCAGCGTCGGCGACGACGGCCTTGTGACCACGCAGAACCCGGAGCGCGCGACCGGTTTCCACGCTCCAGATCCGCACCGTCCGGTCCGTACTGCCAGAGGCAATCCGTTTTCCGTCGGGGCTGAATCGGACTGTGTAGACCCGCTTGAGGTGCCCCTCCAGCGTGCGGACCGGATGGCCGGTGGAGACTTCCCAGAGGCGGACCGTGTTGTCCAGGCTGCCCGACGCCAACAGTCGGCCGTCGGGGCTGAAGCTCGCCCCCACCACGCCGTTGCTGTGCCCACCGATGGGGACCGCGGCGCCCCGGCTTTCGCTGACGCGCCAGAGCATCGCGGTTTGGTCGTAGCCGCCCGACGCGAGGAGCTTTCCGTCCGGGCTGAAGCCGAGCGTCACGATGGAAGCGCCATGCCCGGTCAGCACGCGCCCAAGGTGCTTATTTTTCCACGTCCATATCCGAATTTTTCCGTCGCGACCGGCACCGGCGAGGAGCGCTCCATCGGGGCTGAAACGAGCGACCAAGGCCCCCCGTGTGTGGCCTTTGAGAATCCGATCGGGTGCTCCCGTCGCTGTGTGCCACAGCCTCACGGTTCCGTCGATGCTCGCGGTGGCCAGCAGCTTCGCAGTGGGGTGGAAATCGACGCTGATGACCTGTCCCTGGTGACCAACCAGCGTTGCCTGGGTTTTGCCCGTCGCTACGCGCCACAGGCGCGCCGTGCCGTCCTCGCTCGCCGATGCGAGCAGGGATCCGTCCGGACTGAAGGCGACCGAGCGGATCGGGCCCGCGTGGCCGGTCAGCGTCGCTTTGGTTTCACCGGACTGGACCCGCCAGACTCGCACCGTACGGTCAAAGCTCGCGGACGCCAGGAGCGTGCCGTCCGGGCTGAATACGACGCTCCGAACGCCTGCTTTGTGGCCGTGGAGCACGCGGATCGCCTTTGACTTGAGGTCCCAGATACGGACGACGCCATCCCAGCTTCCCGAGGCCAGCTGGCGGCCATTCGGTGAATATGCCACGGAGAAGACCTGGTCCTTGTGCCCGCGCAAGATCTTCGCGGCGCCGGTCTGAACGTCGAACACGTAGATCGAATGGTCCTGGCAGGCCACGGCCACCGTGTCTCCGGTCGGGGAGAACGTCAGGGCGTAGACAATGCCACCCAGGCGCTTCTGCCAGAACAGCTCGCTTTTCTGGAGACGCCACCACAGCGCTCGCGCCAGGGGAGAGTCCCGGGTCTCCAGGGAGCCGCGCAGCTTCGCCCGGGCCTCGATGAGCGAGTGTCGCAACAGGGCCGCGCGGGCGCCTTCGCGCTGGGCCTCGGCGCGCTTGGACACCGCCTGGCGGCGCTGGGTCTGGGCCTCCCGCTCGCTGCGCTGGGCCTTTTGTTCCTTGCGACGCAGCGCCACACTCACCACCAGAGAGGCGACGGCGATGAGCGCCGACAGCCCGATCACGCCGAAGATGATCGCGCGCCGTGTCCTGAGGCGCCGACGGTCCCGCCGTTCACCGGCCTTGAGAAATTGGCCGACCAGGGAGGGCAGGGAGGCGCAGCGGCCCGCCCGGCGCAGCGCGTCCCGGAGCGCCTCCCCCTGCCACGCCTCTGCCTCGGGGCGACCGCGCTTCTCCCACAGCGCCGCGGCCTGCCCCACATCGGTCAGGAAGGAGCGCTCCTCGCGGCTGTCGTCGAGCCAGCGGGCGAGGCGGTCCCAGCTCCGGATGAGCGATTCGTGCACCAGCTCGAGCTCGGCCTCCTGGAGGCCCTTTCGTCCCAGGATGACCCGCTCGCTGGTGAGGCGGTCGAGCACCTGCTCCGCACCGGAGCCCAGCCCCTCGAGCAGCTGCGAGCGCGGCAGCACCCGGCGGGTGCCCTCCGGGGTGACGAGGCGGACGAAGATCTGCCGGGCGATCTGCTCTTGCTCGGGGGCCATGCCGTCGAGGACGCCGTTGGCTTGTTGGGCCAGGGCGCCGGCGACCCCCCCGGTCGCTTTGTAGGCTTCCCGGGTGAGAAGTCGCTGCTTCGGATCCCGCCTCTCCCAGAGCATCTGCCCGGCGAACTGCAGGAGCGGGAGCGCCGCGGGCTCGCCCTTGACCGACTGCACCATTTCCTGCACGAGCTCTGGGTCTTCGTACCGGTAGCCCACGGCTTCGACGGGGCGGGTCAGGATCTCTGTGAGCACCAGCGGGCCCGGTGTGCCCAACACCTGAACCCTGCCCAGCGCCTCCTGCGCCCACCCGCCCGTGGCGAGCCGGCCCAGGAAATCGTCGCGCAGCGTGAAGATCACCCGCACCTGGGAGTCCGGGTCGTCGGCGGCCCAGGCAAGGGCCTGCATGAAGGCTTGCCTGACGGATTCGTCCGGGACCAGGGTGAAGATCTCTTCGAGCTGATCCACGAAGAGCAGGACGCGGGAGCGACGCGTCTCCGCGAGCTGAGACAGGAGCAGGGAGAGGCGGGCCGGTGAGCTCATGAGCTCGTCGGCGAGCTGCTCGCGATGGTCTCCGCTCGTGCGCTCCGGCGACGGAATCCCGCTGACGGAGCTCGAGGGATTCCCGTGCGGACCGGGCGTAGGCAACGGGAAGTCGTCCAGCCTCACCGAACCGGCGGGCAGGGTCACGTCTGCGCCGAGGCTGGCCTGGGACCGGGAGGCGCTCAAGACCGACCGCGCCACAGAGCCCAACCCGGAGGTGCGATTCACGGTTTCACCCGACATCAGGCGCGCCGCCAGGGTCTCGAAGGGGCGGCGGCCGGGGCGCAAGCTGAGCACCTCCCAGAGCCCCTGCTCCCGGAGCCGGGGGATGACGCCGGCGTGCACGAAGGAGCTCTTGCCCGCCCCGGACGGGCCCACCACCGGCAGCAGCGGCTCCTCGCGCAGCCGCTCCAAGAACGAGGCGATCTCGGAGTCCCTGCCGAAAAAATGATCCGCGTGACGCTCCGAAAAGGGGAGCAGACCCCGGAATGGGCGGAGCTCCCGAGTGGAGGTGCGACGGGCTTCTCCAGCGACGAGGCTCGTGAGCGTGTCGACGACGTCCTCGGTACGGGGACGGCCTGCGGGATCCTTGATCAGGCAGTGATCGATGAGCTCGACCAGCGCCTCGGGCAGGCTGTCGGCCGCAGTCGCCACGGACGCGACCGGGTCGGGCTGGCCCACGTGCAGGGCGAGATTGAAGAAGGCCATGCCCTGGAACGGGTGCTTCCCGGCGGCCAGCTCGTAGAGGATCAGCCCGAGGGCCCACACGTCGGTGGCCGCTGTTCCGGGCTGCTCTGCCCACTGCTCCGGGGCCATGTAGGCGGGCGTTCCCTTGAGGCCGCCGCCGGCCGATTCCAGCACGCTCCTGTTGGCCAGATCCGAGGCCGAGAGCGACTCCAGCAGGGAGCGCTCGGGCATCGTCTTTTCACCGGCCGGGACCGCGCGGGACAGCCCGAAGTCCAACACACGGACCCGACCGTCACGCGGCACCAACACATTTCCGGGCTTCAGATCCCGATGCAGCACGCCGTGCCGATGGGCTTCGCAGAGCGCCTCGGCGATGGCCAACCCGAGGCGCAGCGACTCCCGCAGGCCGGGGCGGTCCTCGTCCAACCGCTCCCGGAGCGACTGCCCGGACAGGTACTCCAGCGCCAGATAGGGGCTCCCCTTGTGCTCTCCGACGGAGTAGATGGTTACGATGTGCGGGTGGCTGAACCGCGCGGTGATCTGCGCCTCCCTCAGGAAGCGCTTGACCTCCGTCTCGTTCCCGAGGGCGTCGGCGTGGATGACCTTGAGGGCCACGCGGCGGCCGAGCTGCGTGTCCCGGGCCAGATACACCTCCCCCATTCCTCCTCGGCCCACGAGCCGGATCACCTTGAAGTGGTCGACCTCCGTCCCGGGCGCGATCACTCCCGTCGGTCCGCTCGCCACATCTTCAGGCTCCGCCAATGCTGCCTCCCGGAAAGGTCGGCCGGTCTTTCGCATCAGACCGCCGCTCGCCAAAGCTCGCGGTAACAATGCCGTTTATAGCTCGGATGGCCGCAACACGGAAATCAATCCGCGTCCACTGTTTCCGACCGCTAGGATCCCTCGATAGACGGCACAGCGCTTCAGCGCGGCGCGGGCTCCCCCTTGAGGGGACGGGAGGGGTGTGCCCGCCGCGGAGCGGCGGATCTGTCGGTCTGATTTCGGCACGTTGCAAAGGGGCACACCCCCCGGAGATCGAATCGCCACTTCGTGGCTCACTGCGCCCCCTCCGCCCCCGCCCTCGCTGCGCTCGGGAGGTGCCGCAAATAGCAGCCCCGTGAACACATCCCACCGGGCCTCGCTATGGCACCTCATTCGTTCCGTAGGGAAGTGCGGGCGGCGGTGCCGGGGACGGGAACATGCTCGCCCAGGTGGGGGCGTCTTGCACTGTGCCCGAGAGCTCGTTGTCTCCCAGGATGGTCGGGTCGGAGCCCTCGTTCATGATCACGCTGTTCTCTGCGCCGCTGATCAGGGAACCGGTCAAGGTGCCCCGCGACCGGTAGTACAGGATGCCCGCCAGCTTCGCGTCCACAATCGCGCAGCCGATGATGTTCAGTGCGATCATAGCCTGACCGATCTGGTCTTCGGTTCCCGCGACTTGGATGCCGAAGCCGTACTTTCCCTCGTCCGGTTCAGCGAACACCTGATCCACCAGGGTGGACGTGATGAACCCGGAGTAGCCGTCCGTGGCGATGCCGGCGCCGTGGCTTGTCTCCACGTGGCAGGAGGTCATCTGCAGCGTGGCGCAGTCTCCGGTGATCTGGCTGCACAGCGCATAGATGCCTTGGCCGTACTTGCCGGCAAAGGGCCCCGTCGCGTTGGAAAGGGTGTCCCGCACGGCCACTCCCACCATCGTCGTGGGCACGCCGTAGACGAAGATCCCGGCGTCCTCACTGGATTGGACCAAGGTCGAGTCGAGAGCCAGGCTCCCACACTGATCCATCCTCGGGTCACAGTGCGAGGTGATGCCGCGACCGAAGGCGCCGTCGGCTGTCCGGGGCCGGGTGTCCCGCACCACGGTCCCCGTGACGCTCAAGGTGGCGCTCCAGGCAGCGATGCCCTGGTCGTGGTTCCCGGAGAGCAGGCTGTCCACCACGGTCAACGCCGGACAGACGCCCAGGTCGGCGAAGCACTGGGCACCGATTCCCGCGCCGCTGACGGTGGTCGCGTCCCGGGTCACCGTGTCCCGCACCACCGTCCGGGTCACGGTGACGGCTGGGCCTTCCGTGAAGATCCCGACCTCTCGGTTTCCGGAAATCAGGCTATCTTCCAGTCGTAGGCTGCCGCAGGCGCCCGTGTCGGGGTCGCAGGTCACGCCGATCCCGGAGCCGTTGATCCCGCCGAGCTGTCGCGGCAGGGTGTCCCGCACCACGGTGCGCTCCACGACCACGTCGGCACCGAGGCCGGAAATACCGAGGCTGCGATTTCCCGCAACCACGCTCCCCTCGACCCTGAGAGTGCCGCAGACCCCGGATTCGACGTGGCACTGGCTGCCGATGCCACGGCCGAACATCAAGTCACTTTCCCGAGGCAGCGTGTCGCGCACGAGACTCCCCGTGACCGTGGTGTCCATCCCCTGCGTCACGATGCCAAACTGGCGGTTCCCGGCCACGAGGCAGCCCTCGACGGTCAGGGCGCCGCAGAGCGGCACCGCCGGGAGGCACTCGGCGGCGATGCCGTCCCCCGTCTCGCCGTCACTGCGGGGGAGCGTGTCGCGCACCTGCACCCCGCGCACCGTCGCATCGACCCCCCCGAAGAACAGTCCGGCACCCACGTTGCCTTCCACGAGGCTGTCTATCAGGTCGAAGGTCCCGCACTGCTGCAGGTCGAGATCGCAGTGAGCGGCAACGCCCCAGCCCAGCATCCCGTCGCTCGGTTGGGGGAGAGTGTCCCGGACCACGGTGCCGGTCACGGTCGTGCTCGTCGCCGTGGTGTACAGGCCCATCCCGGTGTTTCCTGCCACCAGGCTCTCGGTCACGCTCAAGGTCCCACAGGTTCCCAGGCCCACGGCGCAGCCTGCGGTGATTCCCCAACCCAACGTGTCGTTGCTCAGCTGCGCCCGGGTGTCTCGCACCACCGTCCGCGAGATCACGGTGTCCGCGCCGCTCGTGAGGATGCCGCTTTCCCGGTTGTTTGCCACCAGACAGCCCGAGACGACCAGCGTGCCGCACTCTCCCGCGGTGGTGCAGCCCGTAGCGATGCCCCGGCCGAAGCGATTGTCGTCGTCCTGCGGGAGGGTGTCGCGCACTACGGTGCTGCGGATCTCCGCGTCTACGCCGAAGACGCCGATCCCGATCTCCCGGTTCCCCGACACCAGGGAGCTCGTCACGAGCACGGTTCCACAGGTGCCGGTGTCCGGATCACACTGCGCCTCGATGCCCCGTCCGAGCAGGGCGTCCGTCGCCGCCCGGGTGTCGCGTATCACGCACTCGTCCACCTCCAGGCTGCTTCCCTTGAACAGCACGCCGGTGTAGGCGGTGTCCGCAACCTTCACGCGGCGCAGGCTGGCCGCGCCGTCCACGGCGATCCGGATGCCGACGTCACCGGTGCCCACCACCTCCACTTCTTCCACCGCGACCTGGTGGGCGCCGATGATGACCAGACCCCTTCCCGGGCCGGTCAGGGTTACGCCGCGGATCGTTGTGCCTCCCGCAAGAGCGCCGATACTCACCGGCGGCAGGGGCTGACCCAGCAGCACCGAGCCGCGGATCGTCACGAGCTCCGAGCACCGGCCGGCGAGCCGCACCGGACTGCTGATCATCAGCCGCTCGTTGTACTCCCCGGCGGCGACGGCGATCTGCCCGCCGTCGGCCACCACCGCGAGCGCGTCGAGGATGGTCACGTATGGCGCCTGCGGGGTGCCGTCGGCGCCCGTGGCGTCGGCGGTTTGATCGACGTACAGGGTGGTCGGGTCGCCCACGACGTTGCCCCAGGTTCCGGTGCCGCAATCACCCACGGGTCGGCAGCCCGTATGCCCGAGCACCTCCATGGTGCCGGCGGGGCACGGGTCCGGGCCGGGAGGCAGGACGGCGTCACACCCTCCGGCGCCGTCGGGCTCGAATCCGGGCGCGCAGGCGGGCACGCCCACCGGCAGGCAGTCGGTCCGTCCGAGCTGCGCCGTAGTGCCCGGGGGACAGTCCTGTGGTCCCGGCGGCAGGATGGGTTCGCAGCCCCCTTCTCCGTCGGAGGTGAACAGATCCGTGGCGCAGGCGGTCACGCCCACCGTTCGACACCCCCCCCCCAACACGGCGAGCTCCGTGCTGCCCGGGCAGTCGTCGAAGATAGGCACGCAGGCCGGCCCGTGGGAGTCGTAGCCCTCGGGGCAGTTCGCATTGCTCAATTTGTTGCCGCCGCCGTCACCGCAGCCGAGGCACAGGCACGCGGTGAGGAGCGCGATCCGGACGGCATGACGATCGACTTGGGCGTTCCTGCCGAACCGCATGGCCGGCGGTAGCTTGTCTGCGGTACGCATCATGACTCTCCCCGATGAGCATACCACGGTCCAGACCGCGGCTGCTCGTAGCGCTCGCCGGCGGGGCTACTCGCTCTGCGGCAGCCCGGGCTCCGGCGCCGGTGACGGATACAAGTTGGCGCAGACCGGCTCGTCTTTCACGCTTCCGGACAGGTGATTGTCCCCCGGGAGGTCTAACCATTATTACTCATTCGGCTGCGGCAGAGCGGGTGGTGGGGCCGGGGAGGGGTACATGCCGGCCCAGGTGGGCTCGTTCTCAACGGTGCCGAAGAGGGCGTTGTCGTCCTGGATGGTGGGCGAAGAGCCCTCGTTCATGATGACGCTGTTCTCGGCGCCGCTCACGGCTGATCCGGTCAATGTGCCTTGCGCCCGATAGTAGAGGATGCCCGCCAGTCGAGCGTCACGGATCTCGCAGCCGATGACGTCAAAGGTGGGCATGGCCGAGCCGCTCTGCTCCTCCAGCCCTTCGAGCTGAATGCCGTAGCCATACTTGTTGTCCGACAGCTGGGGGGCAACCTGTCGGATGACACTGGCTTGGATCTGCCCGGAGACACCCAGCACCGCGAGTCCGGCGTTGTAGCTCGAGTCCAGCAGGCACGAGGTCATCTGCAGGGCGGCGCAGACGCCGACGCGATCGTCGCACAGCGCCCAGATGCCCTGGCCGTACTCGTCAGCCCACACGCCCATGTCGTTCGGACCGGTGTCCAGCACGGCCACGCCGTGAAGCGTTGCCGGAACCCCGGCGATGAAGATCGCGGCGTTCTGGCTGGTCCGCACCGTGCTGGACCTGACGGTCAGACTGCCGCACGTTCCCGCCTCCGGATGACACTGGACATTGATGCCGCGGCCGAACTTGCCGTCGCTCTGCTGGGGCAGGGTGTGGAGCACCGTGGTGTCGGTGATCGTGGTGTCCACGCCCGCTGCCAGGATCCCCTCCCCGCGGTTGCCATAGACCCAGCTCCCCGTGACATTCAGGCCGCCGCAGGCGGAGCGCTCCGGATCGCAATGGGCGACGATCCCGCGGCCGTACTGCCAGTCGCTGGTCCGCGGTCCGGTGCGACTCACCACCGTGGCCCGGACTGCGGTTTCTACGCCAAAGGCGGTGATCCCGGCGGTGGCGTTCCCGGTGACGAGGCTGTCGTGTACGCGGAGGCTCCCGCAGCTGGGCACCACGGCGTGGCACTGGGCGCCGATGCCCCGCCCCCCTGTGCCGTCGGACGCCGAGGGTTGGGTGTCCCGAACCACCGAGGCGGTGATGGTCGCGTCGACCCCTGACAGGGAGATCCCTAGGTCCCCGTTGTCGGTGATCAGGCTACGCTCGATGCTCACGGTGCCGCAGGTGCCCACCAGGCTGTCACACTCGACGTCGATGCCGTTTCCGCGGGTGGAGTCACTGGGCTGAGGGAGCGTGTCGCGCACGATCGTGGAGGTGATCGTCGTGGACACCCCGGCGGCGGCGATGCCCGTACCGTGGTTTTCCGCAATCAGACTCGTGGTGACGCTGAGCTCGCCGCAGACCGCGAGCGCAGTGTTGCACTTGGCGCCGATCCCCGGCCCGAATTGCTGGTCGCTCTCCTGGGGCAGGGTGTCACGCACCACCGTGTCCGTGATCCAGGCGTCCGGTCCGGCGACCGAGATGCCCGTGCTCCGGTTCCCTGCGATGTGGCAGCCGATCACCGTGATGCTGCCGCACCGGGCCGCGTCAGGGTGGCACTCCGCGGAGATGCCCTGCCCGAGAATCCGGTTGGACTCGCGGGGTAGGGTGTCCCGCACCACCGAGTCGGTTACGATGGCATCCACACCGCCGGTGAAGATGCCTGCTTCGCGGTTCCCGAGGATCAGGCTCCGCGAGACGGTGAGGCCGCCGCAGGAGGCGCTTGTCGCGCACTGGGCATTGATCCCCCGGCCGAGGGTTTCGTCGGCTCGAGAGCGGGTATTGCGCACCACGCACTCCGAGAGCGAGACGGTGCCCCCCTCGGCAAAGATGCCGATCGCCGTGCTGCCCACGATCTTCACCCGGGACAGGCTCACCTCGGCTTCCCCGGTGACCGAGAGCCCGTAACCCGCAGTGTCTACCACCTCGACCCGCTCCACGATCACCTGGGTGGCTCCGTCGAGCACCAGTCCCTCGCCGGGTCCGGTCAAGGTCACACCGCGCAGCTCGGAGCCCGCACCGCCGTCACTGATCGTCAGGGGCGCTTTGGGATCGCCGAGGAACACCCGCCCCCGGAGCGTCACCAGCGTCGAGCAGCGGCCCGTGATGCGCGCGGGGTGGCCTAAGGTGAGCCGCTCTTCGTAATCGCCGGCGGCGACGGCCACCTGGCCCCCCGGCGACACCACCGCCAGCGCCTCGCCCACAGTCGGGTACGGCGCCTGCTGCGAGCCGTCTGCTCCGGTGGCGTCGGCGGTTTGGTCGACGTACACCGTGCTCGGGTCGTCGACGAGATTGCCCCAGGGCTCGGCGCCGCAGTCGTCCACGGGCTGGCAGACGGTGTGGCCGAGCACGGTCAGACTGCCGGCGGGGCAGGGGGCCGCATCGGGCGGTAGGACGGCGGTGCAGCCGCCTTCGCCGTCCACCTCGAAACCGCCGGCGCACTGGGTCACACCGACCGGCTCGCACGCGGTCTGGCCGAGGAACTCCATGGTGCCGGGCGGGCAGGGGTCGGGGCCGGGGCCGGGCGGCAGGATGGGCTCACAGCCGCCCTCTCCATCGGACTTGAACAGGTCGGTGGCGCAGGTCGTGACCCCCACCTGCTGACACCCCCCGCCCAGCACGGAGATCTCTGCCGGTCCCGTGCAGTCGTCGAAGATGGGAGCGCAGGAAGATCCCACGACCTCGAATCCCTCCGGGCACGAATCCTGGCCCGCGTCGTCACCGCAGCTCATCCAACCACACAGGCTCCAGCACGCAACTGCGACCATGGGGAGCCGGACGCGGATTCGGTTGCTTCGGGGGCTCCCCAGGCGATTCATGGCCGCCGCTACTCCTGGGTTGTCGATTCGGACGGGTTGGTGGGCGCAGGCGCAGGAGACGGAAACAGGTTCGCCCAGACCGGATCGTCCTCGACCGTGCCGGAGAGGTTGTTGTCTTGCAGAATGGTCGGAGCCGAGCCCTCGTTCATCAGGACGCTGTTCTCACCACCGCTCACCACCGAACGGGCCAGCGTACCGGCCGCCCGGTAGTACAGAACTCCCGCCAGCGCGGCGTCTGCGATCACGGCATCGGTGACGTGGAAGACGGTCAGCTCGGCTCCCTCCTCCCCTTCGATCTGGACGCCGTACCCGAACTTGCCGTCCAGCGGCTGCGGCGCGACCTGCCGGATGACGCTGGCGCTCATGTTGCCGCCGGTCCCGATCACTGCCAGCCCGGCGCTGTCGCTGTCCTCGATGAGGCAGTGATTCACCTGCAGCGTGGAGCAACCCACTTCAAAGGGATTGCAGATGGCAAACACTCCCTGCCCGTATTGACCGTGCCAGATGTCGAGGTCGTTCGCGTGGGTTTCGATCGCGGCCACTCCGTCCAGGGACGTGGGAACACCGGAGATGAAAATCGCGCTGTTGTAGCTGGAGCGAACGAGGCTGTCCGTGACGTCGAGGCTGCCGCAGTTCGCTGTTCCATAGGTGCACTGTGCGTTGATGCCCCGCCCGAACCTGCCGTCCCAGATGGTCGGAGCGGTGTCGCGTACGACCGTGGACGTGATTGTGGCGTCGACACCGAACGTCGAGATCCCCGTGGACGTGTTTCCGGCGATGAGACTGCTGGAAACGTCGAGCATGGCGCACAGGGACTGCGCCTCGTCGCAGGCGGCGCCGATGCCGTTGCCGAACTGACCGTCAAAGGCGCTCTCCAGGGTGTCGCGGACGATGGAGCGCTCCACGGTCGTGGCGACACCCGACACGTAGATGCCCTCGCCGACATTCCGCGAGATGGAGCTGTCCGAGACGCGCAGGCTCCCGCAGGCGCCGACAGTCGGCACGCACTGGGCGCCGATTCCCATGCCGAATCTCTCGTCGGCCGGCTGCGGCCAGGTGTCGCGGACGGTCGTGGAGCTCACCACCGTGTCCACACCGAGGGTAAAGATCCCCACCTGGGTGTTGTCCGAAAACACACTGGAAGCGACGAGGAGGCTGCCGCAGGTCTGCAGGGTCGGATGGCACTCGGCGAAGAGGCCCTTACCGTACGTGTCGTCGACCTCTCGCGGTTGGGTGTCACGCACGACCGATGCGGTGACTGTCGCCTCCACACCCGCAGTGAAGATCGCGGAGTCCCGGTTCCCGGAGATCACGCTGCTCAGGACGTCGAGGCGGCCGCAGCGGGTCCGGTCCGTGTCGCAGGCTGCCACGATGCCGTTGCCAAACCAGCCGTCGAGCTGCATCGAGCGGGTGTCTCGGATCATCGAGGAGGTCACGGTCACCGCCACGCCGGCGGCGGCAATTCCCGCCTCCCGGTTCCCCGAAACGAGGCTGTCAGTGACGGTCAGGTCGCCACAGGCGCCCAGACCGTTGTCGCACTGGATCGAGATCCCTCGACCCATGGTCCCGTCCACCTGGTTCGGCTGGGTGTCTCGGACCACGGACCCCGCCACGTGGGTCTCCACGCCCTGTGAGAAGAGGCCGAGATCGGTGTTTCCGGCGATGACGCTGTCCGTTACGGTGAGGCTTCCACAGACGTCCAAGAAAGGGTTGCAGCGCACGGCGACTCCGCGTCCGGACTGCCCGTCGCTCACCTGCGGCAGGGTGTCTCGCACGACGGTGTCCGTCACGACCGTGTCGACGCCTGTCGTCACAATGCCCACCGCGTGGTTCGCTGCAACCAGGCTCCCCACCACCGTAAGGCTCCCGCATTCGGACAGCTGCTCGTCGCACGCGGCGTCGATGCCGCGCCCGAAGGCGCCGCCCGTCTGCGGTTGCGAGTCGCGAAAGACCGAGTCGGTCACCGTGGTGTGGACGCCGATGGAGAACAGGCCCGTACCCTGGTTGCCCGCCACGACGCTGCGGGTGATGCTCAGGCTGCCGCAGGCCCCGTGAACGGGATCGCACTGCGCCTCGAATCCGCGGCCGATGGGGCCGCCGGTGGACGTCTGGATGCCCCGGATCACGCTTTCCTCCAGCGCGAGCGTCGACCCCCTCCAGAGAATGCCGACCTCGGCGCAGCCGGCAATCTTCACCCGCCGGAAGGTGGCGTCCGAGGCCTCGGTCACCGAGATGCCGGCGGTTTCCGTGCCGGTCACCTCCACCTCCTCCACGAGCAGCTGTTCCCCCCCGTTGATCATCAGCCCCTCCGCGGGGCCGGTGAGGGTGACGCCACGGATGGTGGTGCCGGTGCTCCCGCTGTTGATGGTGACGGGGGGCTTGGGCTGGCCCAGAAACGTCGCCCCGCGGAGCGTCACCAGCTCGGCGCAGCGGCCGGTGAGGCGCAGCTCGCTAGTGATGTTGATTCGTTCCAGGTATTCCCCGGCGGCCACGGCGATCTGACCGCCGTTCACCACCACGGACATGGCATCTGCGACGGTCGTGAAGGGGGCCTGCTGCGTTCCGTCCGCGCCGGTGGCGTCGGCGGTCTGGTCTACGTACAGCGTGGTCGGATCGTCCACGATGTTGCCCCAGGCACCCGTCCCGCAGTCCCCCAGGGGCTGACAGGTGGTGTCGCCGAGGACCACGATGGTGCCGTGGGGGCAGGGATCCGGCCCAGGGGGCAGCACCGCGTCGCAGCCGCCCTGCCCATCGGACACGAAGCCGGCGGCGCATTGCGACACCCCAACCGGCCGGCACTCGGTCTGTCCGAGCGCCTCCATGGTCCCGGGCGGGCAGGTGTTCGGCCCCGGCGGCAGGATGGGCTCGCAGCCGCCCCGCCCGTCGGACGTGAACAACCCCGTGGTACACTCTGTCACGCCGACCGGTTGACACCCGCCGCCCAGCACCGCGATCTCTGCGGGCCCAGAGCAGTCATCGAAGAGGGGCGCGCACGCCGGCCCTACGGCCTCGAAGCCCGCGGGGCAGTTGGTGTTGTTCTGGTTCGTGTCGCCACCGCCGGACCCGCAGCCGGGTCCGCTCACGGTGAACACGACGACCCAACCCAGGAGCAGACTTCTCATGTTGTCCTCCCCGACCACGATATCACATGTGTCTGTTCCGCGGATTCTCGATGAGGTATGTGTTCACAGACCGCTCACTCCGTCGGCTGGTGCGGCAGCGCCGGCGGGGGCGACGGGGAGGGGTCGAGATTCGCCCAGGTGGGCTCGTCTTTAACGGTGCCCGAGAGCTCGTTGTCGTCCAGGATGAGCGGGTCGGAGCCCTGGTTCATCAGGACGCTGTTTTCCGCCCCGCTCACCACCGAGCCCGAGAGCGTGCCCCGGGCCTGATAGTAGAAGACGCCCGCGAGGCTGGCGTCCAGGATCTCGCAGCCGAGAATGTTGAACGAGGGCATCGCCGGGCCGACCTGGTCCGCGATGCCGACGATCTGAATGCCAAAGCCAAAGGAGCCGTCGGCGGGCTGCGGGGACACGTTGCGGATGGCGCTGGCGCTGACGAATCCGGAGAGGCCTTTTACGGCGAGACCGGTGCAGGCGCTCGTGTCCAGGAGACTGTTGACCACCTGGAAGGAGCCGCAGGCGCCGAGGGTGTCGTCGCACAGCGCGTAGATCGCATGCCCGTATTGCCCGGCAGTGCCGCCCGTGGCGTTGGTGCCTGTGTCCCTGACGATGGTGCCGACGACGGTCAACGGGACACCGTAGGCGACGATGCCGCCGTCCCGATTTCCCCGGATCACGCTGTCTGAGACATCCAGCGCTGCGCAGGTTCCGCTGGGTGAGCAGTCGGCGTTGACACCGCGTCCCTCGGAGCCTGCGACAAGGGACCGGGTGTCGCGCACCACCGTGTCGGTGACCGCGGTTTCCACGCCGGACGCGAGGATGCCAGCGCCGCGGTTCTCGGCGATCACGCACCCAGAGAGGTTCAGGCTGCCGCAGGGACCGCTGGAGTGACACCAGGCGGCGACTCCCATGCCCCCCGTGCTGTCGCTCTGCTGCGGTTGGGTGGTGCGGACCACGGTGTCGGTCAGGGTGGCCGCGACTCCGAATGTGCCGACCCCCGAGTCCCGGTTCCCCTCGAGGAGGCTGCGGGTCACCTCGAGGCGGCCGCAGGATCCGGCAGAGGAGCATCCGGCGTTGATGCCCCGGCCGAACCGCCCGTCGCTCTGCTGGCCCACGGTGTCCCGCACGACGGTTTCGTTCAGCGTGAGGGCGCTCGCCTCGGAGTAGATGCCCGCCTGGGCGCAGCCCGTCACCTTGACCCGGTGCAGGTCGACCTCGGCGCCCCCGCTGAGCGAGATGCCGTACAGCCCCGTGGCCGTGACCTGGACGTCCTCGATCGTGACCTGTTGCGCGCCATCGATCGCCAACCCCTCTCCAGGGCCGGTCAGGGCCACGCCCGACAGGGTGCTGCCCGTGCCGCCGGACAGGAGCGCCACCGGCGCCCTGGGCTGGCCGAGAAAGACCTGGCCACGGATCGTCACGCGCTCGGCGCACCGGCCGGCGAGCCGGACCTCGAGGTTGACGTTCAGACGTTCGAGATAGTCCCCCGCGGCGATGGCGATCTGCCCGCCGGGGTCAACCACAGCCAGCGCTTCACCGATGGTTGGGAACGGAGCGGTTGCGGTGCCATCGGCCCCGGTGGCGTCGGCGGACTGATCAACGTAAAGGGTGGTCGGGTCCAGGGCGATGCTCCCCCAGGTGGTGGTGCCGCAGTCACCAAGGGGTTGACAGCTGGACTCGCCGATCACCGCGATGGTGCCCAAGGGGCACGAGGCTGGCGGCAGGATGGGCTCGCAGCCGCCCTCGTCGTCTGTCTGAAAGCCGTCACCGCACCGGCTCACGCCCACGGGCTGACAGCTCGTTTGGCCGAGGATCTCCATCGTCCCAGCAGGGCACGGGGTCGGCCCCGGGGGCAGGATGGGCTCGCAACCACCCTCGCCATCGGAGGAGAACAGCCCCGTGGCGCAGGCGGTCACGCCCACCTGCTGGCAGCCTCCCCCGAATACCGAAATCTCCGTTGGGTCCGGGCAGTTGTCGAAGATAGGCACGCAGGCTGGGCCGGAGGACTCATATCCGTTCGGGCACCCGGGGCTGTTTTGGTTGTCGCCCCCGCCTCCGTCGCCGCAGCCGAGCCCCATGCTCCCTGTGAGAGCCAACAGCTGCGGGAGAATCCAGATTCGCGTGGATTGGAGGAGCTTTTGGCGAGGAGGCGCCGCAAGTAGCACCCCCGTGAACACATACCCGCGAGGAAACGTCGCGGGCGGGGCACAGCCGATTCGCATGCAGCAGACGATATCATCGTCCTGCGGGTTTCTGGGGGGGTCCGGTGGTCTGCGGTATTGCTTTGACTGAGATCCAAGGCAGGTGCTAACGTTAATGATAGTTTCTAGTTCACCGGATTGGAGAGTAACAGCGTGAAGAAGACGACGATTGTATTCACGACGTTGTGCGTGGCTGGGGCGCTGGTCGCGTGCGGCGACGGCGGTGGGGACGATGTGCTCCAGTGTGTCGAGCTGAGCGGTGCGGATGCCTGCGCAGGCGTCAATGAGACGAGCTTGGGGACCGGGACCTGGTATACCGACAGCCTGGGCAGCGTGAGCTGCACCGAGGTGCTGTATGTGCGGGCCGGCGCGACCGGCGGGACGGGCACCGAAGCTGCGCCCTTCGGGGATCTCCCCGAGGCGGCCGCGGTGGCCGGGCCCGGGGCGTGCATCGCGCTGGCGGCCGGGACCTATACCGGTGCCGCTCTGCCGCCGTCGGTGAGCCTGCTCGGCCGGGGGAGCGCGCAGACCACGGTGACCGGGAGCGGCGCGCCGGCCGTGAGCGTGGCGGGTGGCAGCCAGGTGCTGATCCGAGGCCTTCACCTCACGGGCGACGGCGCGGGGCTCGTGATCATCCAGGCGCAGGATCTAACCGTGGAGTCGGTGCTGGTCGACGACACGCGAGGCAAGGGGATCGCGGTCGAGGACGCCACGGGTATCGCGCTGCTGCAGGTGCGGATCGCCGCCGTGCTGCCCGTCACCCAGGCGGCTGATGACGTTGGGGTCGGACTGCTCGTGAAGCGCAGCGCTGACATCCAGGTGCGCCAGTCGCTGATCGAGGACTGCCAGGGCAGCGGGCTCATCCACTATGGGAAGGCCTTCAGCGTGGAGCAGTCGGTGGTGCGGAACAACACGGAGTACGGCATCGCGGCCGCCTGCGCGGATGCGAGCTGCGTCCCGGCTCCGGCCATTACCATCTCGGACAGCCTGGTGGAGGGAAACCAGGGGGTCGGCATCTGGCTGAACCAGGTCACCGCGGACATCCACGGCACCACCGTGCGCGGAACGGTGCGGGATCGGTTCGGGCTCAGCCGCTCCCTCGAGGGTGTGGAGCTGCCGAACATCCAGCTCATGAACAGCACGGTGGAGGGCGGCGAGGATCTGGGCGTCTTCCTCCACGCCTCCAACGGCGTCCTGGACAACAACGTGATCTCCGGCCACGGAGGACGCGGCACGTGGATTCAGAACGAGCCGGGCGCAGCCGACGTGATCGTCAACATCACCGCCACGCAGGTGCTCAACAACTATCAGGTGGGAATCGGCGTGCTCGGGAGCTGCGACGTGACCGTCAGTGGCGGTGAGATCTCCGGTACCATCCTCGACACGGTGCCGACCGACACAGGCAACGTCGAACAGGGGGACGGCATGCAGGCCCTCGAAGCCTCCACCGTGACCGTAGACAACATGCTGTTCCAGCTCAACGAGCGGAAAGCCATTTTGGCGGACTCGGTGAATTTTCTCACCATCGTCAGCAGCCAGTTCGACAGCGCCAGCGGCGAGCCCATCGCGGTACAGAACATCGGTGTGGATGATATCAACCAGGCCACCAATCTGGACTACAGTGGAAATCAGAACCTGCAGGGGTCCTCGGTCGATCCGATGATGCCGGTCGACCCGTACGACTGCGACGCTTCCCAGGTGGACCGGGCGACCGCCAACCTGTTCGCGAACTGAGTGTCCATGGATAGGACGACCGCCCACCCGGCGGGGTTTCGATTTCTGACCGTGACGGTGATCGCTGTGGCGCTGGGGAGCGGCTGCCTGGTTGACTTCGCTGGTCCGGGCACTGACGTCGAGTGCGGGAACGGGGAGCGGGAGGGCGGCGAAGTCTGCGACGGGACGGACTTCGAGGGACAGACCTGTGCGTCGGCCTTAGGGAGCGAGTTCGGTGAGCTGCGCTGTACGGTGGCCTGCCAGCTCGACGTGTCGGACTGTCACAGCTGCGGCAACGGCGTGCAGGAGCCTGAAGAATCCTGTGACGACGGGGACAGTCTGGACGGGGACGGCTGCTCTGGGCGGTGCCAGGTGGAGCTCGGCTGGGTCTGCGACGGGGCGCCGTCCCTCTGCGACACGATCTGCGGGGACGGGCGGGTCCGGGGCCTGGAGGCGTGCGACGACGGCAACACCGACGATGGGGACGGCTGCACCGACCTGTGCGAGCCCGAGGCGGGCTGGGTCTGCGTCGGTGAGCCGAGCGAGTGCGAGCTCACCTGCGGGGACGCTACGCTGGACGCCGGCGAGACCTGTGACGACGGCAATCTGCAGCCGGGGGACGGCTGCTCCCCCAACTGCGCCGAGGAGTCGGGCTGGAGCTGCTCCGGCGAGCCGTCGGTGTGCAACGGCGTCTGCGGAGACGGGGTCTTGGTCGGGGCGGAGGCTTGCGACGATGGGAACACGCAGCCGGGCGACGGTTGTGCGCCGAACTGTGGGATCGAGTCGGGCTGGGAGTGCCAGGGCGAGCCCTCGGTGTGCGCCGCTGTCTGCGGGGACGGCTTGCTCCTGGGCGGCGAGATCTGCGACGACGGCAACGCGCAGGACGGGGACGGCTGCGATTCGACGTGTCAGGTCGAGCCGTTCAATGCCTGCTGGGGCGAGCCCAGCGCCTGCTACTGTGTCGTCTACGTGGACCGGGATCCGGTAGCGAACCCGCGGACCGGAGCGGACTGGAGCTCTGCCGCGGCGACCATGCAGACCGGCCTGAGTGCTGCCCAGGGTCGCGGGACGTGTGAGCTCTGGGTGGCGGAGGGGACGTACCACGTGTACGAGAGCGCTCCCGGAAATCGCCTGCAGCTGTGGAGCAACCTGGCGCTCTACGGCGGTTTTTCGGGCACAGAGACGCGGCGCGGGGACCGTGATTGGATCGCGAACGTGACCGTTCTGAGCGGCGCCCAGGAGACCAACCCGGGGAACACGGTACGCAACATCATGCGCTTCAGCGGCGCCACTGGGGTGGTCGTGGACGGCTTTACGCTCCAAGCCGCCGACTCGGGGGGCGGGGATCGGGGCGGCGGCATGCGTGTGGACAACAGCGAAGTCACCGTGCGGAGCTGCATCTTCCAGAACAACTTCTGCGGGGAGGGGGGGGCGATCTACGCGGGGAGCTCGGACCTCGCAGTCTTCGGCAGTACGTTCCAAGACAACAGCTCGAGCAATGTCGGCGGCGCGATCTATCTGGATCAGGGAACGCTCACCCTCGAGCGCTCCGTGATCTACGGCAACACGGCCGGCGACGATGGAGGAGGGGTGTGCATCGCCGGCGGCGTGGGTACGGTGCTGAGCTGTCACTTCGAGGCGAATTCCACCGCGACCGCGCGCGGCGGGGGCCTGAGGTTCATGAGCGGCGCCACCGGGACGGTCACGAATACCACGTTCATCGACAACTACGCCGGCCAGGGCGGCGGTGCGGTCGCCCTGTACCAAACCCCCCAACCGGCCCAGATCACGAACTGCACTTTTGACGGAAATGCTGCCCTCGGGGGTATGGGCGCCACGGTCCGCGTCGTTACTGCCGACGTGGCGGTGGCCAACTCCATTGTCTGGGGCACCTCCGTCGACCAGATCGTCACCATGTTGGGCGGCAGCGCACAGGTGCGATATTCCGACGTCTATGGGGATTACGCAGGGTCGGGGAACATCGACGCCGATCCCCTCTTCTCGAATCCCGGCATTGGGATCTTCACCCTGTCCGCCGGCTCGCCCTGCGTCGACGCGGCCGATGGAGACATTGCCCCGGCCGCCGACCTCAACGGGAGTCCGCGGGTGGACGATCCCAATACCGCTCCCAACACCGGCGTCGGGACCCCGGACTTTGTCGACATGGGCGCCTTCGAATATCAGCCTTGACCCGCAGGGTAGTGGTGCCCCTGAGGCCGTAACTGTTCTATACTGAGTGGTGGAGGGTTTCCATGGCGAAATCGGCGGAACCGCGAGGCATCGAGCGCATCGACCCCTTTTCCAGCAAGTACGAGCAGGTGGCGGCCAAGAAGTCTCGGGAGCACTACGACCGGCGCTACCGTGAGATCTTCGAGTCCTTCCCGGAGATCTTCCGGGACCTCGGAGAGCAGGCGACGGCGGAGTACTACCGGGAGCTGGCCGACTGCTGGCTGTCGCCCCTGAACTGGGTGGATCCGTTCACCGCGTTCCGCAACACCTGCCAGCTCACCACGCGGTGGCTGCAGCTCGGCCGGGGGGTGATGGCCCACAAGGAGGACGAGCAGGTCAAGCTGGGGCGCATGGAGCCCGGTCAGCGTTGGCGGCTCGGCGAGAACATCGCGGTCACCCCGCGGGAGACGGTGTACGAGTCCCCGGTGCTCAAGGTGTACCACTTCGTGTCCCCGGAGGATCCGAAGCGGCGCGTGCACCGGCGGCCCTTCTTCCTGTTCTATTCGTGGATCAACGCGTACTGGATCCTCGACCTCACTCCTGAAACCTCCATGTTGAAGGCGCTGCACGACGCCGGACTGGACGTGTATGTCACCGACTGGCAGCGCCCCGAAACCCAGGAGAGTTACCTGCTCGACTTTGCCGCGTACATGCGAGAGTGCCATTGCGCGGCGGATGCGGTCCGGGCCCACAGCGGCGAGCAGGTGCTGTGCATCGGCGGGTACTGCATCGGGGGTGTGCTTTCTGACATCCTGGTGGCCCAGGATCCGGAGCGGTGCGCCGCGGTGGTCAATCTGACGGCCGGGTTGGACACCTTCGCCGGGGAGGACGGCGCCGGGGCCTTCGGAGCCTTCACCAGCTTCGAGATCGCGGATCTTCTGGGCTACGCGACGAAGCAGGGCGGAATGCTTCCCCAGAAGGAGTTCGCGGAGTTCTTCGACAATGTGAAGCCGAAGAACGCGGTGAACGGGTTCATGGCGCGCTACGTCTACGGCGCCGCGGCCCCCGACGATCCGGTGTCCTACTGGAACCGGCGCTCGGCCCGCCCGGTATACCCGGTGCACATCGAATTCCTCAAGCGCATCTACAACGACAACGAGCTCGCCGAGGGCACCATGGTGCTGGACGGTGAGCCGGTGGATCTCAAGCGAATCACGCAGCCGATCCAAGTGATTCTGGGTGAGTACGACCACATTGTGCCCCTCCCCGTGGGGCTCCGAACCTGCCACCTGGTGGGCACCGCCGCTGCGGAGCAGGAGGTGGTCCTTGTCAAGGGCGGCCATGTGCGCGCCATCGTCAACCTCGATCTCTACCCCATCATGATCGATTTCCTGCAGCGTCACGCCGGCCCCCGGGACCGCGCGCCTGGATAGCAGTGTATGTGTTCACGGGGGGGCTATTTGCAACACCTCCCGAGCGTAGCGAGGTTCCCCCGGAGGGGGCGGAGGGGGAGAGCTGAGCCGCGAAGCGGTGGATCGATCTCCGGGGGGTGTGCCCCTTTACACAGTGCCGAAACCAGACCGACAGATCCGCCGCTCCGCGGCGGGGTACACCCCTGTCGTCCCCTCAAGGGGACGCCCGCGCGGCGCGGGGGGCGCTGTGCCGTCTCCCACGTGAACGGTTACGATAGCTGTTACCAGCTCAGTCCGACGTAATGGGCGGTGACCTCGTCAGGCTCCACCGCGCGGACGAGGTCGAGGATCTTTCTGTCCGCGGGGAGCCGTCGGCAGAGGTCGGCGAAGCGGGGATCGCGGTGTCCCACCACGAACAGCTCGGCGTGATCCACCAGCGCGTCCAGGGAGTCCACGAGCAGCTCCGCGATGTGCCCGATGCGTTCCTGGACGTGATGCCTGTTGGCACCCACCAGGCGAGCGGGCTGCACACAGGGGTCGTAGATGTGCACGCTCAGACCCTTGCCGAGGCAGTACTCCACCAGGTCCAGGTGCGGTGAGCTGCGCAGGTCATCCGTGCCGGGCTTGAAGCTGAGGCCGAGGAATCCCACCCGGCGACTCCCCGATTCGGCGATGTGCTCCAGGGCCCGCTCGAGGTGGCAGCGATTGGAGCGCTCCACGGCCTGGAGCAGCGGCAGCTCCACGTGCAGGGACTCGGCCAGGTGGCCCACGGCCTTGACGTCCTTGGGCAGGCAGGAGCCACCGTAGGCGAACCCCGGCCGAAGGTAGCTGGCCGACAGGTTCAGCCGCGCATCCTGGACGAAGAGCTCCATGACCCGGTGCGGATCGATGTTCTGCGGGCGGCAGAGCCGGGCGACCTCATTGCCGAAGCACACCTTGGCGGCGTGCCAGGCGTTGGACAGGGTCTTGAGGATCTCGGCCTCGCCCACGCCGGTCACCAGGAAGGGCGAGTCCAGGAAATCGTAGAGCTTGCGGAGGGGCTCAGCCCAGGCCGGATCCTCCGCACCGACGAGGGTGAAGGGCGGATCCTGGAAGTCCTTCACGGCCGAGCCCTCCCGTAGGAACTCGGGGTTGGCGCACAGGGTGAAGCGATCGCCCGGGGCGGAGCCTGACGCTCGGGCGAGCCGTTCGCTGCAGCGCTGGAGTGTGCCCGGCATGACGGTGGATCGAATGACCACACAGTGGGCCGCCGGGTCCGTCCGACGAGCCAGCGCCTGGCCGATTTCGGCGCAGACCGACTCCACCGTGCTCGTATCCAGACTGCCGTCGGACGCCGACGGTGTTCCCACGCACACGAAGCTGATCGCGCTCTCGCCCAGCGCGACCTCGGTGGTCGCCTGGATTCGGCCCGCCGCGGCGCCCTGGGCGATGAGCTCCGCCAGCCCGGGCTCCACGATGGGCGATTCACCGGCGTTAAGCTGGGCGACCCGGTCCGGTTGCACATCGATCCCGGTGACGCGATGCCCCGCTCGCGCGAGGCAGCCCAGCATCACCGTACCGACATAGCCCAGGCCGAAGATGGACACATTCATGTAGGTGAAAATAATCCTCGACCCCGGGCGCGTCAAATGTCGGTAACAGTTCACGTGGTCGGCGGCGCAGCGCTCCCGCGCCCAGCGTGGGCGATGAGGGGACGGGAGGGGTGTGCCCCGCCGCGGAGCGGCGGATCTGTCGGTCTGGTTTCGGC
>JBDRSE010000036.1:0-11425 GCA_043825095.1 bacterium | reverse complement strand
GGGACGGGATCAACCTCGGAGGGGGAAAAAAAGGAGGGAGGGGGAAAAGGAGGGGGAGAAGGAGGAGGAGAAGGGGCCTTCATCAACCTCAACCTCGGAAGGGGATATCACGAACAAACAGCGGGGGCGCGGGCCGGAAGGGGATATCACGAACAAACAGCGGGGGCGCGGGCCGGGACTTTCTTTTTCCGACAGGGGCGGCCATATGGTAGACACGCGACAGAGCGACGAGGACGAGGACGAGCCGCGAGATGATCACCGACGGCAGTGATTCCACGAGAGACAAGCCGCAACGACTGAACGCGGCCATCGTCGGCGGTGGACGGGGCTGCGAAGCCCTGCTCCGCATGGCGGCCGCCGATCGTCTGGGCCGCTTCCGCATGCGCATCTGCGGGGTGGCGGACTCGAACCCCGAAGCGCCCGGTCTGCTGTTCGCTCAGGCGGTCGGCGTGCCCATGATCGCGCACGACTTCCACCAGCTCTTCGAAATTCCGCACCTGGATCTCATCCTGGAGCTCACCGGCAGCATCGCGGTCCGGGACGAGCTGGAGCGGACCCGTCCCCGGCACGTGCGCCTGATCGATCACTTCGGCGCGAGCCTGTTCTGGGAGCTGTTCACGGCCGAGGAGGAGATCATCCACCAGCGCACGGAGATGCGCGAGCGCGTGGAAGAGGAGCGGCAGTGGATCACCCAGATCTTCGACTCCATCCCCGACGAGATCGTGGTGGTGGACACCAACATGGTGGTGCGGGACGCCAACGCCAGCTTCCTGCGCAACAACGGCTACTCCGAGATCGGCGACGTTCGCGGACGACACTGCTATGAGATCGAGCAGCGGATCCGGGGCGAGTGTCAGGTGGCGGTGGAGGACTGTCCGTTCTTCACGGCCATGCGCCACCGCACCACCACCTCCATCGTACGTAAGCACTTCGACAGGATGGGCCGGGCCCGCTTCGCGGCGCTGGTGGCGGCGCCGCTGCTCGACGCCGACGGTAAGGTGGCGGGCGTCATCGAATCCACCCGGGACATCTCGCACCGGATCCTGCTGGAGGAGGAGCTGAAGGCCACGGAGAGCCGCCTCAAGCAATTCATGGATCTGGCGCCGGTGGCCGGCTACGTCAAAAGCCTCGCCGGGCAGTACCTCGAGGTCAACCCGGCGGCGTGCAAAATCCTGGGCCGTGAGAGGTACGACATCCTGGGCAAGACCGACCTGGAGATCCTGCCGCGTGAGGCGGCTGAGCTCTTCCGGGCCGGCGACCGCGAGGTGTGGAACGCCCGGGAGCCCGTCTCCAGGGACGAAGAGGTCACGCTGGACGGCGAGCACCCCGTCTATCTGTCGAGCATCCGCTTCCCGGTCATGGACGCCGAGGGAGCCGTCACCGCGCTGTGCGGCCTCCTCCGCGACGTCACTGCGCTCAAGACCGCAGAGGCCGAGCTGGACCGGACCCGTGACCATCTCCGGAACGTGGCCAACCATTCCCCGATGATCATCGTCACCATGGACATGGGCGGGAACCTCCTGTCCTTCAACCCCGGCGCCGAGGCGTCGCTGGGCTATCGCGCCGACGAGGTGATTGGCGAGTCCATCGGTCGGCTCTTTCCCGACCGCGCGGAGCGGCACAGGCTGCAGCGCCGCGTGACCGAGGAGGGCGCCGTGCGCGACCATGAAACCCAGCTGCTGCGCAAGGACGGCACGGCGGTCCCGGTGAGCATGACGCTGTCGCAGCTCCGGAACGCAGACGACACCATGGTGGGAACCGTCGGCATTGCAAAAGACATCAGCCAGCGCAAGACGCTGATGAATCAGATGATGCAGTCCGAGCGCATGGCCGCGGTGGGCCGTCTCGCGGCCGGCGTGGCCCACGAGATCAACAACCCCCTCGCCGTGATCAGCGAGATCGCCGGCTACCTCGACGAGCTCCTCAAGCAGGACCCCGCCGCCCAAGACGAAGAGACCCAGGTGGAGCTCCGGGAATCCATGCCGAAGATCACCAAGCACGTGAATCGCTGCCGGTCGATCACCAAACGACTGCTCACCTTTGCCCGCAAGAGCGCCGCCCGCGTCGAGTTCGCCGATGTGAACGCGGCCCTGGAGGAGATCATCCCCTTCGTGGAGAAGGACGCCCAGCTCGCCAAGGTGACCATCGAGCGGGAGTACGACGAAACCCTCCCCAAGGTCCGGATGGAGGAGATGCAGCTCCAGGAGATCTTCATCAACCTCCTCACCAACGCAATCCAGGCGGTGAGCAGCGACGGCTCCGGGCGGATCTGGCTGCGGACAGCGCTGGTCGGCGGCAAGGTCCACGTCACGGTCGCAGACAACGGACCCGGGATCGACCCCGACGTCGCCAACCGCCTCTTCGACCCCTTCGTCACCACCAAGGCTCCCGGCGTGGGCACGGGACTGGGACTGTCCATCTGCTACGCCATCGTAAAGCGCTATGATGGTGAGATCTCGGTGGAGTCGACCCCCGGCGCGGGCGCGAAGTTCACCGTCGTGCTCCCGGTGAAACGGGAGTCGGACGACGAGACCGAAGCGACCGCTGATGATCAGCCGCCCTTCGATCCCGTTGCGTAGAGGTGGGCGAAGCCGCCACACCTCACCCTTCGGGGCCAGGGTACACTCCGAGCCGCTGATAAGCGCACCCCCGTCAAACCCCACCAAATGCGTCGCATGGATCGTCTAATAATTTGTTATGACTGCTGTATTAGGTAGAGCTTCCATCCATGATCGATCGCTGGAGTTTAGTGGAATTATCCCATCTAACAGCTAGTTCTTTTTTGCCGGCCAGGCGCCTGAAAGGCGTTGACATTGCATACCCGCCGGAATAAGTAGACTGACACACCAGTCTAGTGTATCCAGGCTGGCGTTTGGGCAACCGCGAACAGGGGCGCCTCGAGACTCAAATCGTGGAATCACTTCCGGGGCTAGGGCACCGGACCGACGTGACGGAGCGACCGACACCATGCACAGAGCTGCACAGCGGGAAGCGGACCAGTACCTGGGAATCGACGCGGGCGCGGAGTCCCTCAAGCTCGTGCTGTGCCAACGCAACGAGCAGGGCACGCTCGACGTCGTGCGGCGCGAGCTGCGGGAGCACCACAAGGAACCGATCCGCACCCTCGAAGCCATGCTCCAACCCCTCGACTGGCAGCGCATCGCAGGCGCCTCGTCCACGGGCCGGTTGAGCCGTCTTCTGACCTTGCAGCGGATCCCGGTCAAGCAGGCGCAGATCGCCGGCGTTCGCCACTGCCACCCCGCGCTCTCCACCGTCACGGTGGTGTCCATCGGGAGCCACGGCTTCTCCGTGCTCGAGATCCGGGACGGGGACGTACAGATCTTCCGGGAGAACTCCCGCTGCTCTCAGGGCACCGGGAACTTCCTGCGACAGCTCGTGGAACGATTCGACCTGTCCCTCGAGGAGGCCGCGTCCCTCAGCGAGTCGGTTTCGGACCCGGCGCCGCTCTCGGGCCGCTGCCCGGTCATCCTCAAGACCGACATGACCCACCTCGCCAACAAGGGCGAGGACCGCGCGCGGATTCTCGCCGGGCTCTATGACGCTGTGTGCGAGAACGTGCAGGTCCTGATCAAGCCGAAGCTCGCGCCCAAGGACGTAGTGGTCATCGGCGGCGTGACCCGCGCCCGGCGCGTCCGGGAGCGGTTCCGCGCCTATCTCACGCAGCACGGCATGGCGCTGCACCACACCGACCTGCAGGACGCGCTGTTCCTGGAGGCCCTGGGCTGCGCCTCCCTGGCCGCCCGCGACGAGCGGCCCGCGCCGGCCCGGGACGAGGTCTTTTCCCAGGCCGAGGAGGTCTTGCTCGATCGCGTCCCGGCGCTGGCCGACAGCCTGCACCGGGTCCGCCGGATGCCCCCCCCCGAGCCGCCCAAGCACAACGGCGCCATCCGCGAGCTCATCCTGGGATTCGACATCGGCTCCACGGGCTCCAAGGCCCTGGCCGTGGATCGAGCCACTCGCGAGATCATCTGGGAAGGCTACCTAGGCACCAACGGCAATCCCGTCGTCGCGGCCAAGCGGCTCATGGAGAAGTTCGTCCACAGCCCGGCGCGTCAGCACACGGTGCGGGGGCTGGGCGTGACCGGCAGCGGCCGGGAGATCGTCGGCTCGCTGCTGTCCACCTGCTACGGCCCGGAGCGCGTGTATGTGCTCAACGAGATCGCCGCGCACGCCGAGGGCGCGATGCACTACGACCCCGAGGTGGACACGATCTTTGAAATCGGGGGGCAGGACGCGAAGTACATCCGCCTCACCGACGGCCGGGTCACCGACGCCGCCATGAACGAGGCCTGCAGCGCCGGCACCGGCTCCTTCATCGAGGAGCAGGGGCGCCGCTTCTCCGGCATCCGCGACGTGGTCCACCTGGGGGAGACGGCGCTCAGCGCCGATCACGGGATCTCCCTCGGCCAGCACTGCTCGGTGTTCATGGCGGAGATCATCGACGAGGCCGTCGCCGCCGACGCCCCGCAGAACGCAACCATCGCCGGGATCTACGACTCCATCATCCAGAACTATCTGAACCGCGTGAAGGGGTCGCGCGACGTGGGGCAGCGCATCTTCTGCCAGGGCATGCCCTTCTCCGCGGACGCCCTCGCCGCGGCCGTGGCGCGCCAGACCGGCAGCGAAGTGATCATCCCGCCCAACCCGGGCACCGTGGGCGCCCTCGGCATCGCCCTGCTGGGCAGCCGCGCGCTCCCCTTCGCCAATGTCGCGCCGGTGGTGCCGGAGCAGTTCCTCGACGCCGACGTGGTCAGCAAGGACACCTTCGTCTGCAAGTCGTCCAAGGGCTGCGGAGGCGCGGGCAACAAGTGCCGCATCGAGCGCCTGACCACCCGTGTGATGGGCCAGAAGAAGCGGTTCCTGTGGGGCGGAGGCTGCTCGCGCTACGACAAGGGCACCCACAAGCGGAAACTCCCGGACCTGTCACCGGATCCCTTCCGCGAGCGGGAGGAGCTCATCACCAGCATCGCCGAGCGGACCGGCCGCTCCCGCGGCCGCCCGACCATCGGCATGACCGACGAGTTCACCCTCAAGTCGCTGTTCCCTTTCTTCGCGACGTTCCTGTACGAAATGGGCTTCGACCTCGTGCTGCGGCGGGGCGCCGATCAGGCGATCCTCAAGCGCGGCATCGAGGAAGCCAATGTGCCCTTCTGCGCGCCGATGCAGCAGTACCACGGGCTGATCAGCGCCCTCGGGGACGAGTCGCCGGATTACCTCTTTCTCCCCATGCTTCGCAGCCTGCCGCGGGTGGGCAACGAAGAGGTCGCCGTGACCTGCCCCATCGTGCAGGGCAGCCCGGACGTGCTGCGCCTCGACGTCGGCCCGGAGACGCGGGCGAGAATCCTCACGCCCGTGGTGGACATCGGCGCCGGAAATCTGGCGTCTACGCTCTTTGTGCGGAGCTGTGCCGTCATCGCCGGGGAGCTCGGCGTCTCGGAGGACGTCTGGCGGCCCGCCTATGAGACGGCCTGCCGGGAGCAGCTGCAGTTCGACGCGGCATGCGTGACCTCCGGGCGCGAGGCGCTGGCCTTCTGCGAGGCGAACGACGTGATCCCCGTCGTGATCCTCGGGCGGGCGTACACCATCTACAACACGGTGCTCAACTCGAACGTCCCGACCCTCGTGCGGGAGCAGGGGGCGCTGCCCATTCCGGTGGACTGCTACCCCGTGGACGACGACGCGCCGATCTTCGAGGACCTCTACTGGGGCTACACCCAGCGCAACCTGCGGGTCGCCCATCAGCTCCGTCGGTCGCCGAAGCAGTACAGCATCTACTGCTCGAACTACTCCTGCGGCCCGGACAGCTTCAACCTGCACTTCTACAGCTACGCCATGGAGGGGCGTCCCTTCGCCATCATCGAAACGGACGGCCACTCCGGGGACGCAGGCACCAAGACACGGATCGAGGCGTTCCTGCACTGCGTGAACGAGGACCTCAACGCCGCGACACCCGCCAAGCCGCCCCGGGACTTCCGGACCATCGACCAGGACAACATCTCGGTGGGCGAGGTGCGGCGTCGCGGTGAGACCCTGATCCTGCCGCGCATGGGTCCCGGGGCCGAAGCGGTCGCGGCCTGCTTCCGGGGCATCGGCATTCGCGCGGAGTGTCTGCCCATGCCCGACGCCGAAACCCTCGAGATCGGCCGGCGCCAGACCTCGGGCAAAGAATGCGTGCCCATGACCATCACCACCGGCAGTCTCCTGCGGCGGCTGGAGGAGGCCCGGGACACCGACGAGCGGTTCTGCTTCTTCATGCCCACGGCGAACGGGCCGTGCCGGTTCGGCGTGTACAACACGCTCCACAAGATCATCCTCGAGCGGGTCGGCTGGAAGGACCGGGTGAGCGTCCTGTCCCCCTCGGACAAGGACTACTTCGCCGAGGTGCCCGCCGGGTTCCAGATCCTGCTGTGGTCAGGCTTCATGGCCATCGATCTGATCCTCGAGGGCTTCTACCACTGTCGCCCGGCAGAGCAAACTCCCGGCCTCGCCCACCGGATCTGGGAGCGCAGTCACAGGCGCATGCTCGAGCTGCTCGAGCGGCAGTCCAGCGGGGATCTCTCCATGGCGCGGAGCCTCAAGGAGGTCGCTACTGGGCACCTGTTCGGCATCCAGCGCCTGGTGCGCCAGGCGGCCGAAGAGTATGCGGAGGCGACAGACCTCGATCTCGAGCTGCCCACGGTGCTCGTGGTCGGCGAAATCTACGTGCGCAGCGACCCCTTTGCCAACGGCTTCGTCATCGACAAGCTGGAGGAGCGCGGCGTGCGTGCCCGGTTCGCGCCCTTCAACGAGTGGATCGAATACACCGACTGGGTCGGCCACGCCCGGCGCCAACACGGCACCGAAACCGCGGATCGCCACCCCGCCGTCTCCCATGCCTACAGCTTCGTGCAGAACACGATCCAGGAGATGACCTACAACACCATGGCCGGCCCCCTCGGCTGGGCGCGCCGAACGACCGCCCGCGACAGCCTCAAGGCCGCGGCGCCCTACCTCACCCACGAGCTCCACGGAGAGGCGGTGCTGACCCTGGGCGGGCCGACCTACGAGTACCGGGAGGGTCACATCCAGGGCGTGGTGAGCGTGGGCCCGCTGGAGTGCATGCCCAACAAGCTCTCCGAGACGCAGTTCTTCCACGTGGCGGAGCGGGAGGGGCTGATCTCCCTCACGCTGCAGCTCAACGGCGAGCCCTTCGACATCGAGGTCCTCGAGAACTTCGTCTTCGAGGTCAAGGAGCGCTTCCGGGAAGACCAGGCCGCCGGACGAACCCACCACCGCAGGCCCGTGGATCTCGGGCTGCTCTCGCCCCGCAACTGGGTCGCTCCGGCCGCCGAGCTCGCCGGGACCCTGCAGAGCGCCGCCGGCGCCCTGGGCAAGAGCTTCCTGCAGCTCGAGGTGGGCAGCAGGCTCGCCGGGCAGCTGACCCCCACCCCCCCCCTCTCCACATCCGGCCGCGGACGCACGGGGCTGAAGAACCCCTTCGTGCAGCTCAAGATCAGATAGGGCGAGATCCGCCAACCACCTCACCAGACAAGCCCGCGACTGCGTCTGCCCCCTACTTGATGACCCGGAGGTGCGGCGGCCCCCCGGCGGGCGGCGCTGGTGAGCCCTCACGAACGTCGGCGGAAGCGTCCCGACGGCCACCGTCGATGGCCCTCAGCCGCGGCCGCGAGGACGGCCCCTGCGGATCGACCCCTTCGTCGAGGGCCATCGCACCCGACTCGCCTCCGGCGCCGGCTTCGAGCATCTGCTGGAGCACCTCCCGTGGCACGTCGCCCGTCCAGAGCAGCCCCTGCCCGTGCTCGGACACCATGCCGAAGATCGCCCGCCACGGCACCTCCACCGCGTGAGGTGTCCGGCGGAAGGAGAGCGTCGCCTGGATGCCCGCGTCGCTGATCTCCAGATCCGGGATTGGGATGGGCATCTCCAGACCGATTCGCAGCACGAGCAGCGGCTGATCCACGTACTCCGTGGGCACACCGACCCCCGCCACCCGCGGATCCAGCTGGAGTAGCACGTCGCCGTGCTTCAGGAGAGACTCCAGGGCCTCTCGCTTGGAGAGCTGCTCGTCGATCATGGTCGGTCCCCGTCCGAGCGGCTCTTTTCTGGCACAGTCCCTGCTCGATGGCAAGCCGCACGGTTGCTCCGAGAGGGAGTTGAACCGAGGCGCCTCTCGGGTGTAATCGATTAGAACTGGGGCTGCGGCTGGACCCAGTGACCCAGGCGCAGGGGCTGGGGGGTGCGCCAGATGCTGCGGGCCGTCTTCAGCAGCGGGGTGATCTGGAGGTACTCGCTGATATCCGCCAGACCTTTGGCGGCCCAGCCAAAGCGCTGGCCGTTCGGATAGAGGTCCCTGAGGACCTCCACCAAGTTCAGGGAGAATCCGAGGAAGAGCTCCTGCTCCCGCATGACCGACGGACCAGGTTTGGGCATGAATCCGCGCGCGTTGTAGCCAAAGAGCAGCTCCACGTAGCGCAAAAATCCAAAGACGCGGGAGTTCCTCACCGCGGACAGCCCGCCAAGCTTGAAGACCAGCATGACGGTCTCGCCCGTGTAGTCCTCGGCGATGTCGATGTCCTTCCTTCCCAGCAGCCCGTCCAGGAACAGCTTTGAGGGCCTATAGTACATGCGCACACCGAACAGGTCATCCAGGGTCGGAACCAGCAGCAACAGGGCGGCCGCCACGGTCCCAAGGACGTTGGCTATCTGGTCCTCCACCGAGAAGCCAAATCCCATGTGGTACCCGTCCTTGACCTCGATCAAGGTAAAGAAGGTCAAGGTGAAGGCGACGTTCACCAGTACGGCCGACAGAGGCGTCCACCCGCGATCGATCAGGGACTGCGCCCCCACCCGGGCGAACAGGTAGGTGGCATAGAAATGGCCCATCTTGTCCGCCCCCCCTGCATAGGTGTTTCCGCTGAAGCCCTCCTTTGACGAGTCGTTCACCACCAACCGATCCCTCATGGGGTGGTTGTGGTACCAGGCGAAGTAGGCCCAGACGGTGACCCCGCCGTACACCGCGAGCATGGGCAGTGTAGCCACGAATCGCTGGAGCGCGCTGTAGGGCGGGGGATCGTCCGCATCGGGGAAGGGACCCTTGGGGGGACCTTCCAAGGACACCGACCGTTTCAGCGAAGGCACTCGCGAAGTAACGGGCGTGCTCGAGAGCGGCTCCGCCAGCGGCTGGGAGTAGAAGGCCGCCGCCGACCCGCAGCCAAATCCGCACAGGCTCAGCTTTCCCGGGAGCCCCGGCATGGGGGCCAGCCGGAGCGGAGCCATGGCCACGCGCCGGGGAGCGGCCCGCAGCGACTCCCCGGCGGAAAGCCGGGACCACCACTGCTTCGGAGACGCGGGAGAGTCCTTCGTCACGCGAACCGGGGTCGGCTCTCCCGGGCCTGCCTCCTCGTTGACCGCGCATTTTCGCGGCGCGTTCGAGCCCGGGAGTGGTTCCGCCGCACCGGGCCGTGACCTGGCCGGCGCGCTCAGCCCCGGCAACAGTAGAATCAACCCAGCGGCTGCCACGCAGGCAACCAATTGCAGTCGGCCGCAAGTCATCGTCATATTCGGGCGCAGGACCCTCCCTGTCTGTTCATTACTGCAACTGGGAGGGGCGCCTATCAAGGGGTTTTTCGCAGTAATTAAGGTGGTCGTCCGTCGGTACTGTACAGCTCAGGGGAGACGACCTCGCTGCGAGGTCCACGGGGCTGCGTCCAACGGAACCCTGCCACTTTTTTGGATTTCCTTGCTTCGGGCAGTGCTCTTGACTTGACAATCGCCCCGGGGGAAGATATTCACAACTGCCCGAAGCACCGGGCACAAAGGAGCGAGCGATGGGTCTGGCCCCTGCTCGTAAGAGCAAAATCATTGGGAAGTTCAAGCAGCACGACAGCGACACGGGCTCGCCCGAGGTCCAGATCGCGCTGGCGACCGAGCGGATCCGGTACCTGACGGAGCACTTCAAGACGCACAAGAAGGACCACCATTCGCGGCGCGGGCTGCTGAAGCTGGTCGGTCGGCGGCGGCGTCTCCTCGATTACCTCAAGAAGAAGGACGTCGAGCGCTACCGCAACACGATCAAGGAGCTCGGCATCCGCAAATGATGTCGCGCTGCGGTGCAGCTGCTCAAGCTCAGTCCATTCGCTCGAATCACCAACGGAGTCAACAGCGCATACGGGTCGGGTTTGGTACGGTGTCCCAGGCCGAACCGACCCTCTCCGACGCGCGATGTCTCCAGAACTGAGGAACGTTCCAACGCGCGTCGTCGAAAGCTCCTCGGCGCGCACAACATAACCCGGCGCCGGCAGGCACGTGGACCGAACGCTGCGGGACGGGATGGATGAGCTTTTTACCGGTGGTCGCAACCCACCGTTGCGGTCACCGGTAAAAATCTCGTTCTGTCTCTCTCCCGCCGCACCGACCCGACGCACCAACTCCGACGCCCCACCAGGATGGCGCCACACCCTTCGCGTGTGCCCGCCCGGAGAGGATTCTGCACATGTACGTTCGTGAATCATTCAACCTCAATGGCTTCGAGTATTCCATTGAAACCGGCCGCATGGCCAAGCAGGCGGACGGCGCCGTAATCGTTCGCCACGGCGACTCCATGGTGCTCGTCACCGCCGTCGCAATGAAGAGCTCCCGCGACACCGATTTCCTGCCGCTCACCGTGGACTACCAGGAAAAGAAGTTCGCCGCGGGCTCCATCCCGGGCGGGTACTTCAAGCGGGAGGGGCGGCTGAGCGAGTTCGAGACGCTGGTCTCACGGATCATCGACCGGCCCTGCCGCCCGCTCTTCCCCAAGGGCTGGCGCTTCGAATCGCAGATCATCGCCACCGTGATCTCCTCGGACCGGGAGAACCCCACGGACATGCTGGCCCTCACCGGCGCCTCCGCGGCGTTGACCATCTCCGATGTTCCCTGGGACGGCCCCATTGCCGGCGTGCGCGTGGGCCGCGTGAACGGTGAGTTCATCGCGAACCCCACCTGGAAGCAGATGGACGAGTCCGACCTCCTGATCGTCATGGCCTGCAGCCGCAAAGCCATTGTCATGGTCGAGGGTGGAGCCTCCGGGCTGCCGGAGGACATCGTGGTGGACGCGCTCTTCTTCGGGCACGACGCCGTGACCCCGATGCTCGATCTGCAGGACAAGCTCCGGGCCGCCGTGGGCCGGCCCAAGCGGGAGTTCACCCCGCCCGAGAAAGACAAGGCGCTCGAGGCCAAGGTCGCCGAGCTGGGCACTGATCGCATCCGCGAGGCGTCCTTCGTGCGCGAGAAGCTCCCGCGCTACGCCAAGGTGCGCGAGGTCCGAGACGCCATCGTCGCGGACATGGGCGAGGAGTACGCCGACCGGAAGAGCGAGATCCACGACGCAGTGAACGCCATCCGGACCGGGCTGGTGCGCGGCACC
>JBDRSE010000035.1:0-23824 GCA_043825095.1 bacterium | reverse complement strand
GACCTGGCCGGTCGCGTCGACCATGTCCCAGTCGCCGGCCGCGCCCCGGGTCACGTTCAGGGTGAAGTCACCGCCGTTGGGATCGCCGTCGACCACGAGGTAGATTGTGGTGCTGCTCGTGGCGACATAGTCGATCCGTTCCGGTGCGGGGTCCTGATCCGCCAGGTTCCGGCCGAACAGGCAGCTGTTGATGGGACAGCTGTCCGACAGGTACAGGACAGGATTCCAGCCACCCTGGGACGTCACCCACACGGTGATGTAATCCCCGGCGGTCATGGGAATCTCGTACACGCGATCGGCCCCGGCGCTGTCCGGGATAGAGATCCCCGGGCAGCTCAGCCCGTTGTTGTCGCCGGCGTTGTAGTCGTTGGTGAGGTTCGCGAGGGTGTGGGTGCGCGAGCCGCTGGAGCCGAGCACAAAGGGCGAGTCCCCGCAGGTATTGCCCACGGCCTGGCACGCGTTGGCGATACACTGTTCGCCCAGGGGACACTCTGAGTGGAGGGTGCAGCCCCCCGCTGCGCAGCCGCTGGTGTCGACGGTGCAGCTCCCGGTGCAGGTGAGGGTGCCGTTGGGCAGGGTGCCGCCGGTTACGGAGGAGCAGGTGGCTGAGCCGAAATCCGCCCCCTCGCAGGCCTCTCCGCACTCCCGGATCCCATCCCCACAGAAGTCGTCCTGACGGGAGCAGTCCGAGGAGCAACCGTCGCAGGAGTTGGTGTCTCCGACGTCACAGACTTCTCCGCACTCGAGGATGTTGTCGCCACAGACGTCGTCGGTGCGGGAGCAGTCCCCGGCACAGCCATCGCAGGAGTCGGTGTTGCCGTCGTCACACAGCTCCAGACACTCCTGAATGCCATCGCCACACTGCGCATCCAAACGGCTGCAGTCCGCGGCACAGCCGTCACACCCGTTTGTGTTGCCGTCATCGCACGCCTCGCCGCACTCCTGGAACCCATCGCCGCAGATATCGTCGAAGTGGGAGCAGTCCCCGGCGCAGCCGTCGCAGGAGCTGGTGTTGCCGTCGTCGCACGCCTCCCCGGTGTCCAGGGTGCCATTGCCGCACGTGAAATTGCAGACGCTCGGTGAACCGAAGCACACATAGCCCGGCTCCACCAGGCAGTCGGCGCCGCATCCGTCCCCGGCGACGAGGTTGCCGTCGTCGCACCCCTCGGCCCCTAGGGCCACGACGCCATCGGCACAGGTCGCGGTACAGACGCTGGGTTGCCCGGAGCAGGCGTAGCCTTGCTCGACCTGGCAGTCCGTAGAGCAGCCGTCATTGGGCGAGTTGTTGTCGTCGTCGCAGCCCTCGTGGCCGGGAAGCAGCACCCCGTCGCCACAGACGGTTTCGCAGACGGACGGCTCACCCGTGCACGCCCAGCCCCCCTCCGTGCGACAATTCGACGCGCAGCCGTCTCCGGGCGCAGCGTTGCCGTCGTCGCAGGTTTCGCCCAGCTGGGTATCGATCGCCCCGTCCCCACAGCCAGGGGGCTGCACGTTGTTGTTGTTCGAGTTGCTCTGGTCGTTGTTGTTGTTCTGGCTGGCCGTGTTGTTGTTCTGATCCCCGGAGCGCTTCCCAGACGAGTCGAACACACACCCCTGGGCCAGAACCGCCACCGGGACGAGCACCCACCACCGATTCCACCGCATTGGCAACGCATCTCCTCTCCATCACAGAGTATATCCCGGAGAATTCCGAAAGTGGAGAAAAAGCAGGAAGTCGGAGTATTCGCGGCCTGCATCGGGATCATCAGGCCAAAGGCCGGACGCGACAGAGTCCAATTACCCTGCGTCGACGGTCTCCGGGCCCAGCAGAGATGTGTGGAGCGTGAGCAGCACCAGCGGCAGCGTGACGAACAGCAGGCGACTCTCGTTGAGCTTGCCGAAGATCAGGATCAGCGCCAGGTAGAGCGCGAGCACGACCACGGTGGAGAGCCAGAATCTCCGGGCGCGTCGGCCGAGGACCAGGGCCGCCAGGTGCAGAGACGCGAAGACCATCAACGGCTTGTTGACGGCGTACACGAAGTTGGTGTGGTGGAAGGGCGAGCGCGAATGGTCCCGGGCGCCCAGCACGACCTCGGCGTAGTGCCGGAGGCTCTGCAGATTCTCCGCGCGGTGGAGCTCGACCACCCGGTGCTGTCCAACCCCGAGCCACGTGGCGAGGCGCAGACCACCCGCGACGGCGGCAAAGGCGAGCGCCTCCTGGAGCAGGCGGCTGTCGATCCGGCGTTGGTCCTGCCAAGCGAGCACGAAGTAGCACACGCCGTACACCGCGAAGGACTCCCGATTCAGCACGCCGAGCGCCAGCACCACGACGCAGGGGACGAACCGACGGTCCACGGCATATCGTAGAAACAGCGCCGCAAAAAGCAGCTCCGGAAGGGTCGTCACGTAGATGACGTCAAATCCGAAAACCAGCAGGAGCGGGGCGAGGGCGGCCAGCCAGAACCCTCCCGTGCCGAACCTCTCCAACAGGTCGCCGAGCACCAGGATCGTGAAGAACACCAGGGGAATCGACAACACGAAGAGTCCGGCGAACAAGCTCTCTTCCGCCACCAGACCCACCCGGGACAGCCCCTCGAACACCCACGGAACGAGCACACGATGTCGCCACGGCCCCGGCAGCTCTTGCCATTCCTGGAGCTGGCGCAGCACGTGGATGACCTTGTACTCCCCTTGGTGGCGGAAGAAGTGCGCCACGAAGTTCACGGCCACGAGCAGCGCCACGGCCACTCGGAGACGGTCCAGACGCAGGCGGGACACGAGGAGTACGCCGAGGCTCACGAGCATCGTCAGGTGGCACAACAGGAGCTCCGGGACGCCTTGCAGCACCAGGAAGTTCCGCGTCTGATGATTGTGCGCGCCTGCCGCGGCGTCGTAGAACTCAGGTACGAGCAGCAGAAACGGGTACACCCGCAGCACCAGCCCGAGCCCCTGCTGGCGCTGCTCGCTTTGCTCCGCGCCTCGCCGGGTCTCCCACAGCGCGACCAGGCGATCCAGCTTCCAGGTGAACGCCCAGTACAGGAGTCCGACCAACAGGCCCAGGCTCACCGCGCCCCGACCGAGGCCGGGGAACTCGCGATGGAGCAGGACGCCGTGCGCCAACGCCATCGCCAACGCCGGCGGAATCGCCGTCAGGGCACGCGGATTCGGAGGTGATCGCATCTGGGCACATACTACGACATTCGGCGCCGCTTCGGAAAAAGATGAAGTAACCGTTCACGTGGTAGACGGCGCAGCACCCCCGCGCGCAGCGCGGGCTACCCCTTGAGGGGACGGGAGGCGTCCCCCTCCCGCCGTTTCCACCCTCGGGGCGTCCCCTTCGCTGGCCTCTATGATCGACGGGCGAACTAGGCTACCATTGCGGGCATCATGCTCGACACGCCGTCCCTCGTCGGTACTCTCATTGCTGGGCGATACAAGCTCATCGAGCGGCTCGGGAGCGGCCTCAGCGGAGACGTATATCTCGCAAAACACCCCGTACTCGGCGTGCGGTTTGCGGTCAAGGTGCTGGGGGAGGACTTCACCGACGACGAAAAAGCGGTGACCCGGCTCAAGCACGAGGCCGAGGTGGTCGGTCGGATCAATCACCCGAACATCGCCAACACCGTGGATCTGGGCGAGATGGGCCACGGCCTGTTCTACCTCGTGATGGAGTACGTGCACGGTCAAAGCCTCGGCCAGGAGCTGCGCCGCCTCGACCCCGAGCTCATGGGGCTGAAACGGTCCCTCAGCATCCTGAAGCAGCTCTGTCATGGGCTGACCACTGCTCATGACTCCGGCGTCATTCACCGGGCCATCAAGCCCAGTAACATCCTGCTCACCCGCTCACCCAGCGGCGAAGAGCAGATCAAGATCATCGATTTCGGGCTCTCCAAGGTCATGGGCGAGGACGGACAGTCTTACGTGACCCGAAACCGGCAGATCCTCGGAAGTCCGGTGTACATGGCCCCGGAGCAGCTCACGGGCGCTCCCGTGGACCGACGCGCAGACATCTACTCGGTGGGCGTCATCGCCTTTCAGATGCTGAGCGGAGACCTCCCCTTCACCGGCGACACGGCCATTCAGATCGTCGCTGCACAGCAGCACAAGCCGGCTCCCAAGCTCTCCCTGGTCCGTCCCGCGGACGAAGCCAAGGTGCCCAGCGGCCTGGAGAAGGTCTTCATGCAGTGCTTGGAGATCGATCGTGAAGTGCGGCCGCGGCACATCAGCCACATCACCGAGGCGATCCTGATGGCGCTGCCCAAGGTCCCCGACGACGAAGGCGGCATGCGCAAAAGCACGATCACCATGGTGAAGGGCAGCCAGGACGAGGCCGCGCTCTGGAGCGACGCGTCCGTGAACGCCAACGACACCGCGGAGATCGCGATCGAGGATCTCGAGAAGATCTACTCGGACCACTCCGTCGCGCCCCTCCCGAAGCTGGCCCAGCTCTCCCTGGAGGGCAAGCGGAACCAGGTGTGGAACCTGATCAACAAGAAGGCGCTCGAGCTCGCCAACCTGTTCCAGCAGTATCAGCTCGCGCCCGCGGAGCTGATCAGCTACGTGGCCACCATTTCGGCGCTGGAGGAGCAGGAGGTCGCTGCGGAAACCGAGATCGCCGTGTTGAAGGTGCAGCTCGACGAGACGGACCAGCAGTGGCGTGATCGGACGTCACCGCTCCGAGACGCGCTGCTCAACCTCCGGGTGGCCCACAGCCGCTTGATGGAGGACGAAGAGGCCAACGCGATCATCCTGGACACTCTCGACCAGCAGATTGTGGATCTGGAAGGACGCCTGGGCCATGCCACCAGCGAAATCGAGCAGCTCCAGCAGCAGCTCGACCAGCAGATCGAAGCCGTCCAGGGCCAGCTCGAGGTCATTCAAACCCACCTCGGTGAAACCCAGCTCTACGTGCTGCAGCTGCTGCGGCAGTGCAAGCAGACGAACCAGCCGCCGGATATCGTCGAGGGCTATGCCGTGCTGGAGAAGCTCATCCGCCACGTGTGACCACCGACCCCCCGCACCCTACAGCTCGAAGGGCTCGACGCGCGCATCCACCGCGTGGAACCGGCCGCGCTCATCCCGACCAAGTCGACAGAAGGCCTGCTGGGGATCGTGGGTAAAGAAGACCCAGCTCCGGTCTCCGAGGGCCTGCTCGAACCGTTCCCGCTTCTCGTCTACGAGTCGCTCGGGGTAGCGATCATAACCCATGGTGATCGGCAGGTGGAGCCACGGAATCCCCGGCGCCAGATCCCCCACGACCAGCAGCGAGTCGGTCGCGCCTTGGATTCGTGTGAGCAGCAATCCAGGAGTGTGCCCCTCACTGGTGAAGTGGCGATAGGACGGCCCCAAGGTGTCGCTGGCCCCTCCTTCCACGAGCTCCAGGCGACCGGTGCCCCGCAGCAGCGCGGGAAGCTCGGCGATGAAGGACGCCCGATCCCGCGGGTGTGGCGCGGCCGCGCGCTCAAGGGCCCGGACCCCGGTCACGTACCGGGCCCGCGGAAAACAGAGGGCCGGCGCCCGGTTCGCCTGCCAGGCCGCCAACAGGCCGCCGGCGTGATCGAAGTGCAGGTGCGACAGCACGATTACGTCGATGTCTTCCGGTGCGACACCCAGCGCCTCCAGGCTCTCCAGCAGTCGGTGCGAAGGCTCGTACACGCCGTAGCGCTCGGCCAGCTCCGGCGCCAGGAACGCCCCGATCCCCGCCTCGAACAGGATGCGGCGACCCGCTGGCTCCACCACGAGCAGCGACCTCGCCGCGAGATCGATCCGGTTTAGTGCGTCCGGCGGACACCACCGACTCCAAAGCGGTCGCGGCGCGTTGCCGAACATGGCGCCCCCATCGAGGCGCTGACGATTTCCTTCCACGGCAAAGACCCGCATCGAGCCGTCTCCTGTTCGGAAATGGGGGCGCTCTATGGCGCTCCCAGGGTGTAGGAGCAGGTCTTTCCGCCCGGCGGGTCGTAGACGCCGTTTCCGTCTGCGTCCACGTAGATGGCGTTCGTTGTGAACCGGGGAATGCGGGCGGGGTTGTACTGGTCCAGCCCCCGCGGCATGGAGCCCGCTCCGAATCCCAGCACCACGAGGTGCGCGTCCACGTCCACGTCGATGGGCACGACGCCGTCGTACTTGACGATGCCGTTGGCGTCCGTGGCGGCGATCTTCGTCGCCTCGTCGCAGTTCACGAACACCATGAAGTGGGTCACGTCGATGAGGGACGCCGCCTCGATATGAACCGCGAGGTCCACAGACCCGTCCGTGTCGGTGACGGTGTCGCCGAGCCCGGCGCTGGCGTTCACTTCGACCCGGGCAAAGGCGCCGGAGCTCGCCACCGCCCTGCCCTGGTGCATGGCGTCGATGAGCTCCTGTTCGTCGAGCTCGCCGGGAGCATCCGTGGAGGAGCTGAAATAGGTGCGCGGATCACCGGCCCCCCCCCAACCGTGGGTGTCGGTCACCGCGGTGGCGGTGACGCGATGGCCAAGGTTCAAAAAGCTCATCCAGTCCTCGAAGGTCCCGCTGCTGTCGGGATAGGCCGGGTCCACGAACACGCCCGAGTTCCCGTTCATCAGCTCCACCGTGTCGAAATCCCAGGTCCAGAGCTCCGCGCCCGCGTCGAGGCCGAGCAGGGTCGGGTCGCTCAGCGTGGGCTGGCCCGTGAGCCGGTCGTAGCCGATGATGCAGAGGTAGTTGCAGCCGTTGCGGGGGTGGTTCAGCGCCACCACGCCGGCGCCCCGGGCCCGCTCGGCGGCAAAGATCTCGGCGAGGTCCAGCCCGAACCAGCGCACGAAGCCGCCGCGGGTATCGGTGGGATCCCGCTCCACCGGGTACATGTTGGTGTGCTCCGGCAGGGAGGCGGTCACCTCCTGGCCGATGACTGTCACGACCCAGTCCTCCAGCCCGTTTTCGGACACGCCCGAGCCCCAGTCCGACACGCTTTCGTGATCCGTGGACACCACCACGTCCAACCCCTCCGCCGCGGCCGTCCGGATACGGTCCGGCACCAGGATCCGACTGTCCGGGCTCGGACCCGCGTGGATGTGTCCGTCCATGGACAAAAACCCGCTGGTGTCCACCTCGTGGGCGAGGGTCACGGTGAGCGGGGTCGTGCCCGATGCGACAATTTCCAAGGTGGACTCGTAGCTGTCGTATTCGAAGCCCCGGGTGACGGTCACCTCGTAGCTTCCCGGGGGGACAACCACGTCGCCGGGCGCGCCTACGGTGTAGATCCGGTGCGCGATGGAGCTCCCACTCCAGAGCAGGATCTTGGCCGGAATGGGCGTGCCGTCTCCGTCCCGGATGTCGTGCCGCAGCGTGCCTCCGGGATCGAGGGCGACATCGATCCCCGGGGACTGGGGCAGGTAGAATGACTGCGGTGCGGCAGCCGGGCGGCCCGGAGCACTCACCACCAGCCGATACTCCAGCGTGTCGTTGCCGAAATTCGGGATTTCGCCGCCGTACCCACCCGTCTCGTCAGTGATGAAGCCGTCGACGGTCATCCACTGGCCCCCGCTGCCCGACAGCTGAATGTCCACCAGGGCGCCGGCGAGGCCGGTGCCCGACTCGGAGGCGGTCACCTGACCAGAGAACGGATGCAGGGTGTGAGGGAGATCGGGGATCGCCTCGGGATCATAGGGCTGCAGGTGTCTGACCGCGCTGTTGATGTCCCGGTTCCCGACGCTGAAGTAGTAGGTCACCATCTGGGTGTCGTCGTCACGCCCGGCCGCGCCGAGATAGACCGGATCGAACATCTGGTCGAGGTCGAGCACGGCGTCCACGCCCTGGATGTTGGTCGTGGCCATGTTGGCGTCGGCGAGGGTAAACGCCCAGGCGCCGTCCCCACTGTCCGCCACAATCCACGGCATGCCGAACTGCAGATGAAAGCCGCCGATGGACTGGTTGTACCGCGCATAGTAGGTCGGGTCCGAGGTGTCCCCAAAGGAAAGGATGGTCGCTGTGATGAGGTCGGTGGACTCGTCACGGATGTTGGTGAGCTGGAATTCGATGGTGAGCACCGGGCTGTCCGGCAGAAGCACGTAGTCCACGGTGATGTCGAGGCCGAAGGGCTGGCTCGGCGGCTTGGGATCGCCGGCCAGGAAGGCGCCCTTGATAAGCTCGTACTCGACCAGCCAATAGGTGTCGTCGGAGCCGCGCACGCGGACCCGCGCCTCCCCCCCGTCGCTCCCGTCACTGATGATCTCTACGGTATCCCCGCGGAAGGCACGCACGATGGAGTGCTCGAAGTTGCCGAGGTTGGCGCGGGCAAGCATCAACCCCGCCTCCTCGAAGCGCTCCGCCCCGGCCTGGGCGCAGCCGTCCAGCGCCACCGCGTCGATGAGGATACCTCCGTAGTGATAGTAGGACTTGATCGCGTCCGGAGACTGGATGACATAGGCGGCGTGCTCGTTCATGAGCAGCGTGTCCCCCACTCCGCCGATTGCGTCTGGGCCGTGCATGCGAGCGTCGGGATGCGCGAGCTGCCGCGCTACGGCCACGCCGGGCTCCGGACACCCTTCCACGAACAAGCCCTCTCCCACCGCAGCGTCGGGTGTGGATTCGCCCGCGCTGTCGCCGCAGGCCACCAGGCCGCACCAAAGGGGAAGCAGTGACATGGAAAGAACAGCGCTGAGCTTCTGGATACGCACGGTACATCCTTTCGCGGCAGGCAGGCCCGGCCCACGACATTTTAGCAGCAGCGTTTGCCCAACGGCAACCGCTACGAACGAGTGAAATCAGCCCCTGGGTGAGCGCCTGCGCGCATCGGCGCTTTTGTGTTATAAGATCCGCCGGAGGTGTCTCGATGCGAGCTCTGGTTCCTGTGCTGACGGCCGCCGCCCTGGCCGTGCTGGCGTTCCCAGTGACGGATGCGCGGGCCATCAAGGTCGGCCAAAAGGCGAAGCCCTTTCAATTGAAGCACTCCAACGGCAAGCTCTACACCCTCGACCACCCGGCCTTCCAAGGCAAGAAGGTCATGATGATGTGGTACGAGGGCCCAAAGAGCAACAAGCAGAACCTCTGGCTCAAAAACGAGCTGAAGAGCCTCTGGAAGACCGGTCGGATCCCCAAGCACCTGTGGACAAGCGTAGGCATCTGCAACTTCCAGGAAACCGCCTGGCCTAACTTCCTCGTCTGGCTGGCCATCAAGAAGGAGCAGAAGAAGCCCACCACCCTCTCCCCCATCCTCGGTGACCCCGAGGGTCGGATGATGCGGCTCTATGGGTTCCGAAGCGGCCGCAGCAACATCTACGTCTTCGACAAGAATCGAATCCTCCGCTGGAAATCCTCGGGCCCCCTCAACCGGAAAATGGGTAAACGGCTGATCCGCCTCGTCCGCCGCCTCACCCGGGAGTAGACCCCAGCCGCCGGTGGATTGATCCGCGCCAACCCGCTATTATCAGGGCGATGTCGTCGAAGAAGCAGTCGGTGCTGATCGTGGACGATCAGCGGTTGAATATCCGGATCCTCTCCTCGGTGCTGGAGGAGGAGTACCACGTGATGTCGGCCACCGACGGCGACCAGGCCCTCGCGATCGCGCGGTCAGAGAGTCCGCCGGACCTGATCCTGCTCGACATCACGATGCCCGGCATGGACGGCTACACCGTGTGCCGGACCCTGAAAGAGTCGGACGAGACGCGCCACATCCCCGTGATCTTCGCCACGGCCAAGGACGACATCGAGGACGAGACGAAGGGCTTCGCCATGGGCGCAGTGGACTACATTCCCAAGCCCTTCAAGCTGCCGGTGGTGCTCGCGCGGGTCAGAACCCACCTTCGAATCCAGCGGCACTCGACCATGCTCGAGCAGATGGCCACCATCGATGGCCTCACCGAGATCCCCAACCGGCGACGCTTCGACGACCAGCTCGTGGACGAATGGAAACGCGGAATCCGGAGTCGGCATCCGCTCTCCCTCATCCTGCTGGACGTCGACCACTTCAAGCTGTTCAACGATCACTACGGCCACAGCCTGGGAGATCACTGCCTCTGCCGCGTGGCCAAGGCCCTCGAAGGCGCCATCCACCGAACGTCGGACCTCGTGGCTCGGTACGGCGGCGAGGAGTTCGTGGCCGTGCTGCCGAACACTGACCTCGCCGGCGCGAGGATCGTCGCCGAGTCCATGCGGCGGTCCGTGGAGGAGCTCGCGATCCCGCATGCGCCCTCGGAGACCGCGGACGAGGTCACAGTCAGCGCGGGCGGGTGCACCCTGATCCCGCCCCGTGACGGCGCCGAGCCCGAGGACCTGATCCGCGCCGCAGACCGCAACCTCTACGCGGCCAAGGGCGCGGGGAGGAACCGTGCCATCGTGGAGTCCTGTGCGCTCGGCACGCCGAAGCCCACGGCCACCCAGGACTGACCGGCCTTCGGTGCCCCCTCTCAGGGGATGCTGTTTATTCGTGGTCGTGGACCTCGATCACGTCGAGGGCCGCGACCACCGGCCCGTAGAGATCGAACTCGCCGTACACCAGCCGCTCCGCACCGAAGACCTCACGCAGCGTCTCCCGTCCCTCCTCGGTTTCGTGCAAGTGAACGAGCACACCGACGAGCTCTTCCACCACGGACATGGGAAGCTGCGGGGAGTGGCTCAGGTTGTCCCCCGGAATGGGACCGACAAAGGCGAGGGGGCGGAGGTCCCGCGCCCGGTCCGGCAAAAGATCGGTCCACCCGGACGCGTGCAGAACCGCGCCGTCGTCGGAGCGGATCACATAGGTCGAACCGAAGTCCGCCCAACCGTTGTGCACGGCCTCGATCACCGCTCGATGGGAGCCGTGGAAGTGCTCCCGGCCGAGGATCGGCGACGGCCCCTGAAGCTGTCGAAGGAGCTCCGCCTTCACGAACACGTACCCCGAGGCGGACCGGCGATCCACCCAGGCGGCCGAGGTGCCCCGTAGCTCCTGAAGGGAGCGGAGCTCAGATTCGTCCCGCACGATAACGGCGGCCTCGAAGGCCACCCGGCCGCATCGCTCCATCACCCCGAGCATCCCCCCGCCCCGCTGAAACACCTCCACAAAGGTCTCCGGCGGCGTCCAGGCGAAGTCCACGTCCCCGCGGGTCAGGCAATCCACCAGGGTCTGGTAGTCGCCGAACACGGTGGATTGGACCTCGCGGCCGAGCTGAGCGCCCAGGAGCGCGCAGAGTTGCTCCCCGTTCTTCCGCGCCAGATCACTGCTCAACGCCGGGCTCATCCCGAACCGCAGGGGCTTGTGCTGCCGCGGTGGAGCGATCGTGGCATCTGTGGATGAGGTCACGTGGGGCGCCAGCTCGCCGATACGGCCCAGGCTCGCGGTGGACGGGAGCTGCCCGAAATCCCGGACAAAGCTGTCGCGGCGATACAGCTCGGTGACGAACGCCGTGTGCGCATCCTGGTCGTTCACCAGCCGTGGGACAGCTTCGTCCAGGGCCTGCCTGAGCTCCCGGGCCGTCCCGAACCGGTCTGCGCCTCGGGGTCGAACGGCCCGCAGGGTCAACGCCGCCAGCGCCGGCGGGCAGTCCGACCGCAGCTCGGTCGGAGACGCGAGGACGCGCGCCGCGTCGTCCCGGAGCTGCTCGAGGGCGTAGGACTCGAAGGCGACACTCCCGGTGAGGGCTTCCCACAGGGTGACGCCGAGGGCGTAGAGGTCGCTGCCCTGGGATTGCGATTCCCCCCGCAGCGCGTCCGGCGGCACATATCGCGGTTTGCCCGCCACAGTGCCTTGCGCGCCCAGCTCCCTGGTCAACGCCGCGATGCCGAAGTCGGCGAGCTTGATCCGACCGTCATAGGAGAGCATGACGTTCGAAGGCGTGACGTCCCCGTGAACGAGTCCGAGGGGTGCGCCATCGGAGCCGCTTTGATCGTGCACGTACTGCAGGGCATCGGTCACGGTCCGGATCACGTGCACGATCACCTGCAGGGGGACGACCCGCTCCTGCTGCGCGGCGTACCGCAGCACGTGCTCCAGGCTGAAGCCGCGCACGTACTCCATGGCCACGAAGTGCCGCCCCTCGGCCTCGCCATAGTCCAGGATCTGCACGATGTTGTCGTGGTCCAGATGAACGCCGATCTGCGCCTCGCGCTGCAGGCTGTCCACGTGCTTGCGGCCGGATTGCGCCGCAGGCGTGAGCACCTTCAGCGCCACGAGCTTCTCGAACCCTCCGCCCCCGATTGCCTTGGCGAGGTGAACTTCCCCCATGCCGCCCTGGCCGAGGAGCCGGACGAGTCGGTACCGTCCGAGGGTGACTTCTTCGGATCCGTTCGCCACGGCTTAACAATACCCTAGGGAGCCGAAGAAACGAAGCGATTCCGAGTATTATTGAAGCCCGGCGCCGGCGTCGGGGTCCAAGATGCGCTCACTTCTCGCTCAGTGCATCCGAGCCGGCCGAGGCATGATTTCCCCGGTCGGGGTCATTGCGTTGGCTTCCAGGCAGAGGCTCGTATTGCCTGCGGTGTTGCCTGAGGTTAGGGGGTAAGGCATAGTCGGGCTGATGCGAATCTGCGAAACCTGTGGCGGCACGTTCAGCGATGGTCTCGCACACTGCCCCACAGACCACGTGCCGCTGATCGAAGCCAACGACGAGCTCGTCGGCCGGAAGGTAGGCCGCTACGTCATCACGCGCCGAATCGGCAAGGGGGCCCGAGGGCACGTGTACCTCGCGCTCCAGCCAGTGATCGGCAGCCGGGTGGCCATCAAGGTCCTGCATACACCGGCGGCGGAGCACTCCGATGAGTTCGGTCGCTTCGTCATCGAGGCCCAGGCCGTCAACCGGATCAACCACCCCAACATCATTCGCATCATGGACATGGCGACCCTCGAGGGAGATCGGCCCTACATCCTCATGGAGTATCTCGAGGGCACCACTCTCCGGGATCGGATGCTCGTCGCTCCGGCCCTGGCGCCCGAGCGAGCCTGCGAGGTCGTAACCGCGGTCTTGGCCGCCCTGGAGGCGGCTCATAACGCGGGCTTCGTCCACCGCGACCTCAAGCCGGAGAACATCTTCCTGACGCGCTCTGGCCAGGTGAAGCTGCTGGACTTCGGAATCGCCAAGCTCCTGGGTGAGGACAGTCAGAAGCCCATCACCAAAACCGGCACCGTGGTCGGGACGCCCATGTATCTCTCCCCCGAACAGGCGCTGGGGCGGAAGGACCGGATCGGGCCTTGGACCGACCTGTACTCCATGGGAGTGCTCCTGTACGAGCTCTACACCGGCCGCTCGCCCTTCGAGACAAGGAGCGTGTCCGGCACCATCATGGCGCACCTCGAGGAGCCTCCCATCCCCCCGTCCGAGGCGCACCCGCAAATCTCCCCGGAGATGGAACGGATCATCTTGTGGTGCCTCGAGAAGGACCCTCCCGATCGCCCCCAGAACGTGGCGGAGCTGCTGACCGCCTACACCAACGCGCAATCGGCCTACGAATCTGCGGAGCCGGGGGTGCTGCCGTCGGCTGCGCTGCCGCGCTTCTCCTCCTCGATCATGCTCGCCGTTTCAGACCCCAACGAAGACGAGAAATCCCGCGAAGCGCAGGAGCGCCGCGCTCGCTCCCTGCGCTCCTCTCCGAGCGACACGCGGCGATCATCCCCCGCAGCCCTCGGCGAACGGGAGCGAAAACGACTCACTCTCTCGGGGTTGTTCAAGGGATCCGCGCGCGACGAGCGCCTGCAGCGCCGGCGGATCGAAGTGGTGATGCGCTGGATTTATGCGACCGCCGCCGTGCTGCTCGTCTTCGCCGTCGTGACCCTGATCTGGAAAGCGAGTCGGCCGGCCCGGAGCGACACGCCCCGCGGAATTCCAGTCACCGCCGCTGTGCAGGAGGCTCGGCGAGCGTCTAAAGAGCAGGCCACTCAGGGCCGGATCGTCGTCCTGCAGGTCCGTCGGGTGCAGACGGTGGACCCGGTGGGCGCGGTGACGAGCGAGTCTTTCGACCTCGTCCATCAGACCCATGAGGGGTTGGTGCGGTACGACCTGCTATCGGGCCGCGTGCGCCCCATCCTCGCCCGAAGCTGGAAAAGGACGGGCACCACCTACACCTTTGAGCTCCGGCAGGGCGTGCGGTTCCACGACGACACCCCGCTGACTCCGAAGATCGTGGTGGCCTCCCTCCGTCGGACACTCGCCTCACCCTTTGGAAAAGCGATGCTCTGGGACATTGAGGAGGTGTCGGCAGCCCCCCCGCACGCAGTACGTCTCAAGGTCAAGGAGTACAGCCCTTCGCTGCTGATGCGGCTGTCGCTGAATCCCGGCTTCATCGCCAAGCCGACGCTCCCCTACCCCGTCGGCACCGGTCCCTACAAGGTGGCGTCCTGGAACCGGCAGCTGGGGATCGTTGTCCTGAAGGCCCACCACGCGCACTGGCAGCGTTCCGCCCGCATCGAGACGGTGGTTTTTCGGGCGGCGGATGACCCCGAAACGGCGGTCAGTCTGCTCATCCAGGGGGCAGCGCACATCCTCCCTTCGGTTTCCCTGCAGACGGCCAATCGCCTGCGGCGGCACGATGCGGTGGTCATCCTCCGGGCTCCGGCACAGATTACGTCGTACCTGGTCTACAACACCCGCCAGCCGCATCTTCGAGACCCCCTGATCCGACGCGCCCTCTCCCAGGCCGTGGACCGAAAAGAGATGGTCAAACGAGTCTGGGCCGGAAACGCCCGGGTCGCCTTCGGCAGCCTGGCGCCCCGCCTGGGCGGCCCTCCGGACCCGACGAGCGCCCCCCCGCCGTTCGCCCCCGAGCAGGCGCGCGCCGCCCTCAAAGGCAAACCGGTGCTCCGCAGGACGCTGCGGCTCCTTCTGCCCGAGGACGCCCGCGCCACCTTGCCGGCGCCCAAGGAGGCGGCGGCGCTGCTGGTCACCGCTTTCAAATCAGTCGGCGTCAACGTGAAACCGGAGATCCTCAAGCTGGGCGAGTTCATGAAGCGGGTTCGGGCCGGAGATCACGATCTCGCCATCGTCGCCTGGTCCCCCGACTATCCGGATCCCGAGAATGTGTACATGCTGCTCGGACACTCGGGCACCGTGGCCAACCTGAACTTCTCGCACTTCTCCGACCAGCAGTTCGACCGCGTTCTTCAAAAAGCTCGGCGCGAAAAGGACACCGACGCGCGTCAGATGCTGTTCGCCAGACTGGAGCACCTGGTCGCCCGCCAACAGCCGTGGCTCCCCCTGGCATTCGTTCCGACCTTTCTGGCCAAACGTCGTGAGGTGCACGGCCTCCGCTACGCCACCTCGCTCTCAACGGAGTTCTTCCTCAACGAGGCGTTTCTGAGGTAGGGACGGACCGGGCTTTATGCTACCGTCGGCCCACGGGTGCGGTGGTATCGAACGCCGCCTTGCTACCCCGGGAGTCGACGGTGAGCACAGCGAAGGCGGACCAACCCGAAACCCTTTTCGAGGCCGGGACCCAGGTAGATCACTACAAGGTGCTCCGTCTGATCGGTCGTGGGGGGATGGGTGAGGTGTACCTGGCGCGCGACACCAGGCTGGGCCGAAAAGTGGCGCTGAAAGTGGTCCGCCCCGAGGCGATGACCACACCGGATGCGCGAGAGCGCTTCCTGTTCGAGGCGCGCACAACGGCCCGTTTCAACCACCCGCACATCGTCACCATCCATGACGTAGGCGAGCATGCCGGCCAGCCCTACGTCGCGCTGGAGCACCTGGAGGGACAGGCCCTGCGGGAGCGACTCCAGACTGAGCAGGTCGGCCTCGGGGAGGCGATCCGGATCGGACGTGCCGTGGCCGACGCGCTCCAAGAGGCCCACGCTCACCAGATTGTGCACCGAGACCTCAAGCCGGGGAACGTATTCCTCGGGAGCGACGGCCGACTCCGCGTCCTGGATTTCGGTCTCGCCCGAGCGCTGGCCACACCGGGCCTCGCGCTCGAGGAAACCGGTGCCTCTCGGGACCTCCGGGAGCCGGCCGCTGAGGCGCCATTCGAAACTTCGGGCGAGGGCCTCCGGGGAACACCGGCCTACATGGCTCCTGAGCAGTGGCACCAGCAGGCCGCCGAGGCCGCGGCAGACGTCTGGGCGCTGGGACTGATCCTGTGCGAGCTGGTGTTCGGGGCGCACCCGTACCGCGGACTCAGCGTGCTGGGACTCCGCGCGCAGGTGATCAGCCCCCAGGAGGTTCCTATTCCCGACGCCTATCCGGGCGTGCCGGATCCGCTGGTGACGCTGATCCGAAGCTGCGCGGCCAAGGACCCGGCGGACCGCCCGAGCGCCGAACAGGTCGCGGACCGGCTCGGGAGCTTGATGCAGTCGGATCGCCGGGTTCAGTCCCGGCGGGAGAGCCCCTTCCGGGGACTGCTGCCCTTCGACGAACAGCATGGCGACCAGTTCTTCGGCCGGGACGAAGAGATCGCTGCCTTTGTGGAGCGGCTGCGTGGGGAGCCCGTGCTGCCGGTGGTCGGACCGTCAGGTGCCGGGAAGAGCTCGTTCGTACAAGCCGGCGTTCTGCCTCGTCTCCGAGAGCAGGGGCGCTGGTTGGTCTTGCGGGTGCGCCCTGGTGCCCAGCCCTTGCGCAGCCTCGCCCAACGGCTTGTGACCAGGGACTCTACGATTGGCGCGGGTGGCTCCCGCGGATTGCGCAGACCGGACGACCGCGGCTCCCCGCCCGCGAGTCGCGCGCCGGTGGACGGCGCGGACCCAGCCACCGAGCAGACCGTCAGCGCCCACGGGACTGGAGGCGACACCGCCAATGATGCCACGATCGCCGCCGACCCCGACAAGCTGGTGTCGGCGGAAACCGTCATCGCGGAGAGCGGCACCGTCACGCCGCCGCTGCGGCAATCCGCGCCCGCGCGGAGTCCGCAGACCTCGACGGAGCCCAGCGAAGAGCCCCCCGCTGTAGCCGCGGAGCTCGAGCGGGAGCTTCGGGAGTCACCGGGGCGCCTCGCGCTGCTCCTGGGGGCACTGGCAGAGCGTGAGCAGGCCCGAGTGCTTCTGTTCGTGGACGCGCTGGAGGAGCTGTACTCCCTGGTGTCCGACGAGCGCGAGCGGCGCACGTTCATGGAGGCCGTCTGCACGGGGTCGGACGACGCTCAGGGGCCCGTGAGAGTCGTCTTCACGCTGCGGGACGACTTCCTGGGGCGGCTGGCGGAAGGTGTCGCCATTCGCCGCGCACTCAGCCGCGTCACCGTGCTTCGCAGCCCCGGGCCGGACGCACTCCGGGAGATCCTCGTCCGGCCGGTGGAGGACGCGGGGTATCGGTACGAGGACGATGCCCTCGTGGACGAGATGGTCGCCGAGGTGCGCGGCGAGGCCGCGGCACTCCCCCTGTTGCAGTTTGCCGGTCAGCAGCTCTGGGAGCGTCGGGATCGCAAGCGGCAGCTGCTCACGCGGGAGGCCTACCGCGCGGTGGGGGGAGTGGCCGGCGCGCTGGCGCAGCACGCCGACGGTGTGCTCGATGGCCTCTCACCACCCCAGGTGAAGTCTGCCCGGGAGCTGCTCGTGCGTCTCGTAACCGCCGTGGGCACCCGCCAGGTCGTACCCCGGGGTGACCTCCTGGACGGGCTCGGCCACGACGCACCGGACGTGCTGGATCGGCTGATCGAGGCCCGCACCGTGCTGAGCCGCAAGGCGCGGTCCACAGAGGCTTCGGAGAACGTCTGCGAGCTCGTCCACGAATCCCTGATCCAGCGCTGGGACCGGTTGCGCCGCTGGGTCGAGGAAAGCCGCGAGGAGCAAACGTTCCTCTTGGAGGCAGGGGAGGCGGCCGCGCTCTGGATCAAGCGGGGCCGACGGGACGAAGAGGTCTGGCAGGGAGACGCGCTGCTCGAAGCGCGGCGGGCCCTGGACCGCTGCGTCGGCACTGCCCCGGAACCCGTCCGTCGGTTCGTTGAGGCCGGGAACGAGAAGGCGCGCCGGGTGGTTCGCCGGCGACGCCTGTTGATGGCAGGTGGGTTTGTGGCCCTGGCGCTCGTCGCCGCGGTGCTCGCGGTGCAGAACCGGGAGGTCAAGCGGCAGCGAAACCAGTCACGGGTGGCCCACAAGCGCGCTGAGCAGCAGCGCCAACGAGCCGAGACCGGCCTGCGTCGGGCCCGTGAGAACTGGGCCGAGGCCCTCCGGGAGGGCGCGGGCGCCGCCCTCTCGCGCAAGAACTTCCTGGAGGCCCGGGCCCGATTCCGGGCCTCGGTGGAGCTGCAGGATTCCCCCCTGGCTCGCACCCTGTGGCTCCGCCTGCGACAGCAGCAGATCTTCTGGAAACAGGCCGCGGTGGACGGCGCCTGCCCAGCCCGCTTCTCCCCCGACGGACGACTGCTGGCAACCTGCGCCGAACGCAGCAAGGCGATCTACTTCTTCGATGTCGACACCCGCCGGATCGATCGAATCCTGCGCGGCCCCAAGACCCAGATGTCCTCCCTCGCCTTCTCGCCCACCGGGCGACACCTCGCGGCCGGTACGTGGAACGGCTCGGTCTGGCTCTGGGATCTGCGGGGCGGCACCGGGTTCAAGCTCACCGGCCACAGCGAACGGGTCATGGACCTGGACTTCAGCGCCGACGGCAAGCGCCTGGCCACGGCCAGCCGCGACCGCACCGTGCGGATCTGGAACGTCGGGGCCCGAACCGTGGAGCGCGTGCTCCGCGAGCACCACGACATGGTGCTGGGAGTGCGTTTCCATCCCGATGGGCGACGACTCGCCTCCGCGGCCAGCGTCTCCGACCGCGCGGTGCGACTGTGGGACATTTCCAACGGCCGGCTCCTGAAGACACTCACGGGTCACGAATCGGCCGTGCGCAGCCTCGACTTCTCTCGCGACGGCAGAACCCTCGCCTCGGGAAGCTACGACAAGACCATCCGCTTGTGGGACGTACAGACCGGCCGGAGCGTGCGGGTGTTGCGCGGATCCGAGGCGGCCGTCATCAGCCTGGCCTACGGTCGGGACGGCCAAACGCTCACCTCCGGTGGGAACGGCGATGACGTGCGTGTCTGGGATGTCAGGACCGGACAGGGAATCCGCCGGATCACCGGCCACGACGGTGCCGTGCGGATTGCGCACCACCCCACCCGGAACCTTTTGGCGACCAAAACGCGCACCACGCTCCGCCTGTGGGACCTCTCCGTGGACCCGGGAATCCGCACGACGCCCGGGGAGTCCAAGGAGCGATACTTCGCGTCCCTCTTCAGCTACGACTTCCGTCACCTCATCTTCAGCGGCGAGCGACAGATTCGGATCCACAACGTCCAGACTGGACGCGATCGGCCGGTCCACACCGGCCACTCCGATCTGATCCTCGCGATCTCGATCAGCCGCGACTCCAAGCTCCTCGTCACCGCCGCCATTGACGGTACGGCACGCCTCTGGGACTTCCCGGCCGGGACCCTGCGCGGCGTGCTCGTGGGACACAAACACTACGACATGGCCTTGAGCCGTGACCGGCGGTACCTCTTCACCCGCTCCATCGCCGGCACCTCCGGGGGCCTCTGGTCGCTGGACCCGCACCGGAAGCTCGCGCTCCTGGGTCACACGGCGCCCATCCGGTCCTTCGCCTTCTCCCGCGACAGCAGGCGCCTGGCCACCGGCTCCTTCGACAAGGAGATCCGCCTCTGGTCGACCTCCACCGGAGGGCTGGAACGCGTGCTCAAGGGGCACCGAGGCGTTGTGCACGACCTGGCCTTTTCACCCCAGGGCGATCTGCTCGTCTCCGCAGGGGACGACCGCCGCGTGCTTCAGTGGCAGGTGTCCACGGGGAGGCTGCTGCGCGAGCTGACGGACCACAGCTCAGCGGTCCGCCAGCTGGCCCTGAGCGAGGACGGCCGCCGACTGGCCAGCTTGAGCCGCCAGGAGCTGCGACTCTGGGACCTTCCGGCAGGACCGGGACGGCGGCTGGCAAAGCTCTCGGGCGGGACCCGCTTCACCGACGTGGCAGTCCACCCGCAGGGGCGCTTCGTCGCCGCCGCCCTCAGCGACGGCACGCTCCGCATCTGGCAGCCGGACACGGGCGTCGAACGCACCCTCCGAGGGCACAGCTCCGCCGCGGTGTCGGTACAGTTCCGCGGCGATGGCCGACAGCTGGGATCCTTCGGGGAGAACGGCGCGGCCCGTCTCTGGGATGTGGCCACCTGGCGGCCGGTCTGGCGGGCGCCGCTGTTCCGCCGCTCCACGCGGGAGCTGCTGAGTCACCGCGGCTGGATCCCTCTGGGCCCAACGAAGCCCTCTGCGGGTCCGAAGAGGGCGTCCTGGCGGGACGCCCTCGCATCGGACGCGACGCAGGCGTCGAACACCCCCGACGGCTCCCAGCTCTGTTTCCGAACGCAGGACGACCACGTCCAGCACTGGGAGGTGCACGCGGATCGTCGTCGGTTCAACCGCCAGGTGCCGGGGGTCGCTCACGCGCTCGCGCTGCCCGGGGGTTGCCTGGTCCGCGTTCGCAAAGGTCCGGCGATCCTGCTCCCCGCCGGGGGGACGCCGAAGACCCTGGTCGAGAAGGCGCAGGCCATCGCAACGTCGACCGACGGCCGCGAGCTCCTGGTCGCGAGCGGTGGTCGGATCCGGACCTTCGGACCGACCGGCGATCTCCGGTCCACCGTCCGTACCACGGGTGAGCTCACGGCGGTGGCGTCCTACGGCCGCAGGTTGCTCGTCGGTCGCGTCGAAGGCAGCATCGCGATCTACACTCGAGCCTCCGGGGCGAGCAAGGTTCAGTCCGCCCGCTCCCCCGTGTTCGCGGGCGTGCCCTCCAGTCCGGTGGTCGCGTTGACACCCGGCCCCCTCGAGACGGTGGCCGCAGGATTCGCCGACGGCCACGTGGGGATGTGGAGCCTCCGCACGGGACGACGTCTGCTTCGATTCCGTCTCCACGGGCCCGTCGTGCACCTCAGCCTGCTCGACCACCGGCTGTACGCGGCAACCTCCATCGGCGCGCATCGTGTGATCCCGCTGCCCGCCTTCTACCAGTCCTACTGCCAGCTCCTGCGTGAGGTGTGGCAACGGATCCCCGTGGTGTGGCGCGGAGACGGCCCGGTGCGACGCCCACCGCCTGCCGGGCATCGGTGTTTCAAGGAGTCTTCTCGATAACCAACTCCGGGAGGAACTACATGGCCAAAGTACAACTTGAGCTTCCGGATCGGTTCCTGTTCGAGACGGAGCTGACGCTGCGGGCGGCGGAGATCAACTACGCGGGGCACCTCGGAAACGATACGCTTCTGTCGCTGCTCCAAGAGGCTCGAATTCGATTCCTCGAGCACTTCGAGCTGGAGGAAATGAACATGTTCGGGCTGGGTCTGGTCATCACCGACTCGATGGCCGTGTACGAGTCGGAGGCGTTCCGTGGGGAACGGCTGCGCATCGAAGTGACCGTGGCGGACTTCAACAAATACGGGTGCGACTTTCTGTATCGCGTGACCGAAGCCACGAGCGGGCGGGCGGTGGCCCGTGCCAAAACCGGCATGGTGTTCTTCGACTACGAACAGCGCAAGGTCAGGTCCGTCCCTGGACCCTTTCGGCTGCAATTCGAAAAACAGCGAGAGCCCTAGACTCGACTTGAGCACTTTGTTCTGCTGCGAACGGCCGAAATCGCGCCTACCGGCTCGGTCCGACCAAAACGGTTGGCGCTCAAGGCGCATTCGGATCTGTGATATTAATGTAGGGACAGGTGGCGCGCGCCGGAGCGCCTCCTGGGAGGATTGCGCGGTATGCCGAGACCAGTTGGGGATGACGGATTCGCTGCCGGGCCAACTACGCCGGTGTTCGAGCCGTTTCAGATCGGCCGGTACGAGTGCACCGAGCAGCTTGGAGCCGGCCGCTTCTCCACCGTCTACAAAGCCAAGCACCAGGGATTTGCCGGCTTTGAAAAGTCCTACGCCCTCAAGGTCATGCACGAGCGCGTCACGGAGGACTTCACCTTCGTGTCGGCGTTCGTCCAGGAGGCGAACGTCAGCGCCCAGCTCAACCATGGGAACATCGTGCGCGTGCTCGAATGTGGGCTCGAGGGGGGCAAGTACTTCCTGGCGCTGGAGTACATCGACGGCATGTCGCTGCGGCAGCTCCTGAACCATCTTCACGCTACCGGCCGAACGGTGCCCTGGGAGCTGGCGGCCTTCATCACCCTGGCAGTGGCTGATGCGCTCGACTATGGGCACCGGTTCACGGATCAACGAGGTTTTCCACTGCCCCAGGTTCATGGCGAGCTGAACCCGTCCAACATCATGCTCCGCTGGGAGGGAGGAGTGAAGGTGCGGGACTTCGGGCTCCGACGCGCACTGCAACAGGCTCGCCACACTCTCCCCGATCGACGCCCCACCCACTTCTGCTACCTCGCCCCGGAAACCATCGACGCCGGGGAGCTGGACGGTCGCAGTGACTTGTTCACGCTCGGGGCGGTGCTCCTCGAGATGCTCAGCGGCCGGCCCGCCTACCTCGGCCGCACGCTCAATGAGACACTGGATCGGGTCCGTACGGCGGGCCTCCCCCAGGACTCCAACGTGAACCCCGTGCTGGAGCCGATCCTCTGGAAGCTGCTCGCCTGGGACCCCGCCGCCCGATTCGACAGCGCCTCGTCGCTGCACAACGCAGTGAGTCGCCTCCTGGCGGAGCACGGCCAGCGGATTTCCACGGTGCCGATGGCAGAGTACCTCAAGGACATTTTCGATGAGATTCGGATCGGTCATCAACAACAGCAACAGTCGCTTCTCACCCCCTGCAATCAGGTGGAGGGAAGCCATCGGCAGGCAGAGACGGTTCGGCTGAAGAGGCCGGACGACTTACTGTTCGAGGAAGACCTCTCCGAAGTCCTGCAGGAAGGTCGCATGGCCCAACGGGGCGGCAGACGCGGACGTGGGCGGAAATCGACACCGGACTTCACGGAATGGGAGGAAACCGGCGTTCGAGGCGCCGTCTCTGAGGTGCTCCCGGCGGTGTATCGCGACCACACGGGGAACTGGCGCTCGCTGACCACGAGCGAGCTGTTGCTGGAGCGCCCCGTTACGGAGAAACCCGGCACTGTCGGCAGCGCGGCGGAGCTGGCCGAGGACGAGGAGCTGACCCGCGGCTACGGTCGCAGTCGGGCCCCACGAGACCTCACCCGCGAGGAGTCCAGCCCGAACGCCGAGCTCCTGCTGCCGCCCAGAGACTTCGCCGACTGGGAGCAGACTGTCGATCAGCAGGGCGACGCGCCCCGTCCCATACCCTCCGAGGACCGGGCCGACTTCGAAAGCGTCCGGGACGATCCCGCTCGGGCCAGGTTTATCGAACCGCCGGTCCCCACCGAGCCCGACCTCACGAACCCAGAGCTCACCCGTCCCGACATTACGGACTCGGACCTGGACTTGGACGCGCATGACGGTTCCGGGGAACAAGCCGTCGACGCGCCCCCTGCAACCGTGGAGGCTGCCCTGCGCCAGTTCCTGAATGATCGCCCCCACGACGCCAGCCTGCTCACGCGCCTGAGCGCCGTGCTCATGGTCCAGGGGCGCGTGGACGAGGCAGTGAGCGAGCTACAGCGCGCAACGTCTTCGCGTCCCCGCTACGCGCCCGCCTGGCGGAAGCTGGGCCTGGCGCTGCTCGTGCTGCGTCGCTACCCGGAGGCTCGCTCCGCGCTGGAGCGCGCCGTCACCGAGGGCGCCGGAGACGTGCGGGTGCGCACCGGCCTGGCTGTGGCACTGATGCGCGAGGGTGCGCTGAAAGAAGCCGCCTCAGAGCTGGAGACGGTCATCCATCACCATCCGAGGCACGGCCGCGCCTATCTTCTGCTGGCCATCTGCTGCAAGGGCCGAGGTCAACAGGAGCAGGCCAAAGCCTACGCCCGCAGGGCCGAGCAACTCGGAGAGAACATCCAAATTCTCCCCCTTCGGTCCTAAGGGGTCGCGAATGGACAACTCCTCGAATCAGGGCGCCGAGGCGCCCGGCTCGCGAGGCGCCAGAAGGGAGCATATCGGGAATATTCGA